>MWDV01000149.1 GCA_002070715.1 Verrucomicrobia bacterium ADurb.Bin118 | reverse complement strand
GGGTGGCGATCCCTACGCGCGACTGGAACAACTCGGCGCGCAACTGGAGGCAGGCGTGCGCGCGGCGGCACAGGTGGCGGACGTGCCGCTGATGTTCAATCGCTGCGGTTCGATGTTCTGCAGTTATTTCACCCAGGAACCGGTCTGGAATCTGGCGGATGCGATGCGGGCGGACCGTGAGCGTTTCAAGAAATTCTTTCACGGTCTGCTGGCGTTGGGGGTGTATCTCGCGCCTTCACCCTTCGAAGCGGGATTCCTCTCCACGGCTCACGAGGAAGCGGATATCGCAAGGACGGTGGACGCGATCGCCAAGGTGCTGCGGCAACTTTGATTGACCGGCGCGTTCAACTCCCCGCCGATGGCCGCGCCGCCTTGGCGACATTCCGCGCGTGACTTTCCCCGCAACGCATGGAAAATTGCGCGCCATTATGAAGATATTTTCACTGAGTTGTGTGATTGGGTTGACGCTTGGATTGACGGGCGTCTTGGCGCAGGAGAAGGCCGCCGACGCGCCGAAGGCCGAGGCGACGATTGATTTGACCGACCCCGCCCAGCTCACCGCGAAGGCCCCGGCGACTTTCAAAGTGAGGTTCGAAACGACGAAGGGCGGGTTCACGGTCGAGGCCACCCGGGCCTTGGCGCCAAACGGGGCCGACCGCTTTTACAATCTGGTGCGCGCCGGTTATTTCAAGGACCTGGCTTTCTTCCGGGTGATTCCCGGATTCATGTGTCAGTTCGGCATTCACGGCGATCCCAAGGTAGCCGCCGCCTGGCGCACCGCCCAGATTCCTGATGACCCGGTCCGGGCGAGCAATACCCGCGGGGCCATCACCTTTGCCACCGCCGGGCCCAACACCCGGACCACGCAGTTGTTCATCAACTTTGGGGACAACGCCAACCTCGACGGCATGGGTTTTTCGCCCTTCGGCAAAGTGATCAGCGGCATGGACGTGGTGGACAAGATCAACGGCGAATACGGCGAAGGCGCGCCGCGAGGCCGCGGGCCGGATCAACAGCGCGTGCAGCGGGAGGGCAACGCCTATTTGAAGAAGGATTTTCCGAAGCTTGATTACATCCAATCGGTCAGCATTCTCCCCTAACCCATTTCCTTTTTTAGCTTATGTCTGCCAATACTGAAGTTGCCGTGGTGCAAACCAGCGAAGGCACCATGGTCCTGGAATTCTGGCCGGACGTCGCGCCCGGCCACGTCGAAAATTTCAAGAAACTCGCCCGGCAAGGTTTCTATGACGGCGTCTGTTTCCATCGGGTCATCAAGGGGTTCATGATTCAGGGCGGCGACCCGCTCACCAAGGATCCCGGCATGCAATCGCGGTGGGGTACGGGCGGGCCGGGCTACCACATCAAAGCCGAGTTCAACAACAAAGCGCATGTGCGCGGGGTGCTTTCGATGGCGCGCTCGCAGGATCCGGATTCCGCCGGGTCCCAGTTCTTCATCTGCCACGACGACGCGCGGTTTCTGGACGGGCAATACACCGCGTTTGGCCGGTTGATCCAAGGGGATGATGTGCTGGAGAAAATCGCCACCACACCGACGCAGCCGGGAGACCGCCCGGTGAAGCGGATGCACGTGGACAGCATCCGGATCGTGGCGGCGGAAGCCGCGGCCTGACCGGGAGAACTTGATTCCGGGCGCCTCGTGAACCTGAACTCGCTGGCCGCTTTGCTGACCACCATGGGATGTCCGCCGGAACAAACGGCGACGTTGGCCATGCACTTGGATAAACGCGCCCGTCAACTGGCCGCGCGTCGGGGACGCAGCTACGCGGAGGCGCTTACGCATCTGTTGAATCTCATGCGGCAGGGCTGGGCGGCCCGGGAGCGTGGTCAGTAAGATCGGACCGGACGTTGCCGGCGGTCGCAAATAATCACCCGGTTTGTGTCCCGCCTGATTTTCACATGATCAAACCCTGGCCCCAACTCGATTCCACCTTGCTGGGCGACTTCAAGGTCTTCCAAGTCCGCAAAGACTTGAAACAATCGCCCCGGACCGGCCGGCAACACGAATTTTATGTGTTGGACACGGTGGATTGGGTGAATGTTATCGCCTTGACGCCGGATCAACAGATCGTGCTGGTGGAACAGTACCGGCACGGCGCCAACACGGTGGAACTGGAAATTCCCGGCGGGGTCATGGATGTGCCGGGCGAAACCCCTTCCGCCACCGCCATCCGGGAGTTGCGCGAGGAAACCGGTTACGCGGGGGAACACCCGCAAGTCATCGGCACGCTGCTTCCCAATGCCGCAATCCAGAGCAACTGCTGTCACACCGTCCTGATTGAAGACTGCCGGCTGGTTCATCCGGTCCACTTTGATCACAGCGAGGATATAGTCACCCGGCTCGTGCCGGTGGAGGCGATTCCCGAACTGGTGGCGTCGGGGCGCATTCGTCACTGCATTGTGGTGGCGGCGCTGTACCGGTTTGAGTTATGGCGGCGCGGATTGATCCCACCGCAGACCGCGTGAACCCGCCAATCGCCGACCGGACTTCGGCGGCGGCCAAAGCCGTGGAATTCCCCTTGGGCAAACGACGGGTCGCTGCTGTAATAACGCCATGACGCCCGAACGACGCGCGGTCATTGATGTGGGCACCAACTCGGTGAAATTGCTCGTGGCCGAGGTGGCTGGGAACGGCGTCCATCCCATTTATGAAACCGGGGTACAAACGCGTTTGGGAGAACGGCTCGGGGCCACGCGACAATTGCAACCCAACGCCATCGCGCGCACGGTGTCGGTGGTGACGGACTTCGTGGCGACCGCCCGGACGCGCGGCGCGCAACGGGTGCGCCTCTTTGCCACCAGCGCCGCACGGGAAGCCACCAATGGCCAGGACCTGGTTGCGGCCCTGCGGCAGGCGGTCGGGTTGCCGTTGGAAATCATTTCCGGCCTGCAAGAGGCGACATGGGCGTTTCAAGGCGCACGCACGCATCCTCAATTTGCTCGCGGCCCGTTACTGTTGCTGGAAGTTGGGGGCGGCAGCACACAATGTGTTTTCGGGCTGGACGATCAGGTGCAGGCGCGGGTCAGCATCCCTGTGGGCGCGGTGCGTTTATTGGAGCGGTTTTCGCCCAGTGATCCGCCGCAACCGGAAGAATTATCCACTGCGGACGATTGGTTGAAAGATTTCCTCCGTCGCGAACTGCATCCGGTTTTGGCACCCGCGTTGCAACAACTCGAGAGGGAGCAACCCGCACCGCGTTCAACCGTGCAAAGCGTGGGGGTGGGCGGCACCGCGGTTGTTTTGGCGCGCATGGAAATGCAGCGCTCGGATTACAACCGCGAGCGGATCGAGGCCACGCGGCTCTCCCGCG
>MWDV01000148.1 GCA_002070715.1 Verrucomicrobia bacterium ADurb.Bin118 | reverse complement strand
ACGTGCGCGCGGAACGGGCGGAAATCCTGACCTTCGAGCGGGACGGACAGTTTCCCAGCGATCATTTTCCCATCGTGATCAACGCGCGGCTCGGCGGAGGGAAATGATCGGGATCGCGCTTTTGTGTTGCGGAGCGTGACCACGCTCCGGGCGGCCCCCCCAAGGGCTGTGGCGTTACGGTTGGGGTGGGGGAGCGTTGGTGGGGTTGGGCGCCGTCTTTGGGGGCTGTCGTTTAAGCGGTTGGGGTTGGCGGATCTCGGCCTCGAAACTGCCCACGACCACACTTTTGCCTTTGTCCGGCGTGGAGAGATAGATGCGCCCCGGCAGCCGGCCCCCGGCGATGGCGTCGAATTCCAACCGCATGGCGTAACCTTGTTTGATGGTTTTGGTGACCTCCTGACCCTCGTCATTGACGATGCGCAACACCACGCGCGGCGCCGGGCCGGTGTAATCCTTGGCGATGAGAAACCGTTTGCCGGCGAAATTTTTGGCTGGCCGCGGCGGCAACACAATGGTCACGCCCACATCAGGTGGCCAGGTGGGGCCTTGGCGCAGGGCGAAGGTGCCGTTCTGGATGGTGGCGCGTTGCAGAGTGAATTCGCGTTCCAGAATCCGGCCGCTGGCGTGATTGGTGGGGATGACCACGCCGTCCAGTTCCAATCGCCACCGGGGATCGGCTTTTCGGGGGGACGACGAACTGGCGGCGGTCGTCGTGTTGGTAACGGTCACGGGGGCCGGGCGTGCGGGCCAAGGCAGACCGCCCCATTTCACCACGGCCCACCCCGCTCCCGCCAGCAGCAGCACAGCGGCGCCCGCTCCGGCCCACCTCCGCCACCAAGGCGGCGGGGGGGCGGCTTCCGGCGGTGGCTCGATTTCGCGGATCGGTTTCTTACCGGAAACTTGCGCGGCGGAAAGAATGAATTTGGACTGCTCGGAGGACGGGGCCTGGGGGACGATCAATTTGCGAAAGCACGTGGGACATTCCATCGGCGACCCGCTGGCGGCGGCGTCGCAGGTGATATGCTGGCCACAAACTGGGCAGGCAAACTTGAACTCGCTCATGATCGTGCCGGGGGAACAATTCCACACGTGGCGGGGGGGGACAATGAGTTTTTCGCGGATGGAGGATGGCGTTTTTGCGTGGGTTGCGCGGTCTGGGGCATTTGGTTTGCCGGCAAACCACCCTGCGGTCGGTCGCAAAAATACGGAGGATTGATCTTGCCGGGGCGAGGCTCTACAGTCCGCCTCATGCGTGCGACCTTGCTTCGTTGGCTGCTCGGGATGGGCTTGGTGTTTCCCCTTGCGGGACTGCCCGCCGCCGATAAACCGCTCAAAATTGCCGTCATTCCGAAGGGCACCACCCACGAGTTTTGGAAATCCGTCCACGCCGGCGCCGTCAAGGCCCAGCGCGAGCTGGCGGCGCAGGGCGTCAAGATCGAGTTGTTCTGGAAAGGCCCGCTCAAGGAGGACGACCGCGACCAGCAAATCCAAGTGGTGGAAAATTTCATGACGCGGCGCGTGGACGGCATGGTGCTGGCGCCGTTGGATTCGCAGGCGCTGGCCGCGCCGGTGGCCAACGCCGCCAAGGCCGGCATTCCCGTGGTCATTTTTGATTCCGACCTCAAATCCGATCAATACGTCAGTTTTGTGGCCACGGATAATTACCAGGGCGGTTGTCTCGCGGCGGAACATCTGGCGAAGCTGTTGAACGGCCAGGGCAACGTCATCCTGCTCCGTTACGCGGTCGGATCCGCCAGCACGGAAGCGCGGGAAGCCGGGTTTCTCGATACCCTGCGGAAACATCCCGGGTTGAAAGTGATTTCCTCGGATCAATACGGCGGGGCCACGCGCGAGACGGCGTATCAGGCAGCGCAAAATCTGTTGAACCGGTACGGCCGCGAAGTTCACGGTGTGTTTGCGCCGAATGAATCCACCGCCATCCCGATGGCCAAGGCGTTGCGCGACATCGGCCAAGGCGGTGGCCGGGTCAAGATGGTCGGATTCGACGCCGGCACTCAATCGGTGCAGGACCTCCGGGCGGGCGACGTGCAGGGATTGGTGGTGCAAAACCCCCTGCGCATGGGGTATGCGGGGGTGATGACGCTGGTCCGGCATCTGCGCGGGGAACCGGTCGCGAAGCGCGTGGACACGGGAGTGACCTTGGTGACGGCGGAAAACATGGAACAGGCGGAAATCCAGGCCCTTCTGCATCCCCCGCTGGACCAGTATTTGAAATAGCGGACCGCGTGTGAGTCATCCGAGCCCAACGCAACTCACGCGCCTGCTCAATGTCTTCGGCCCGGTGCTGGGGCTGTTGTTCGTGATCGGCGTGTTCTCCGCCAACCCGGAGGTGCGGCCCTATTTTCTGACCGGCGCCAACTTCAAAATCATCCTGACACAGACCGTGATTGTCGCGATCTGCGCGCTGGGAATGACGTTGATCATTGTGAGTGGCGGGATTGATTTGAGCGTGGGCTCGGCGGTGGCGTTGACCAGCGTGGTGGGGGCCACGTTGATTGTGAAAGGCTGGCCGGTGCCGGCGGTGGGATTGATGACGGTGCTGGCGGGGGCGGCCTTGGGATTGCTCAACGGCGCGGCCGTGGCCGGGCTGCGGATGATGCCGTTTATTGTGACGCTCGGCATGATGGGCGTGGCGCGGGGCGCCGCCAAATGGATGGCCGGCAATCAGACGGTGAATTATCCCAATTCCCCCATCAACCAGATCATGACCCTCACGGCGCCGCGGCAGTTGTTGCCGTTGCCCGCCGGCGTGTGGGTGGCCATTGCCCTGGCCGTGGTCATGGCGGTGGTCATGCGGCAGACGGTGTTTGGCCGTCACGTGTTTGCCCTGGGCGCGAACGAACTGGCCGCCCAACTTTCCGGCATCCGCGTGCGGCTGCACAAGCTGATCATTTACACCCTGGCCGGCATGTTTTTTGGCATGGCGGGGTTGATGCAGCTTTCCCGGCTGACCCAGGGGGACCCGACCGTGGCGATTGGCTTGGAACTGGACGTGATCGCGGCGGTGGTGATTGGCGGCGCCAGTTTGAGCGGGGGAAGCGGCAGCATCGCGGGCTCGATGATCGGCGCGTTGATCATGGCCGTCTTGCGCAACGGCTCGAACCAGAGCGGCTGGCCCACTTACATGCAGGAAATCATCATTGGCATTGTCATCATCCTCGCGGTGGCTGTGGACCGGCTGCGTCAACGCCGCGCGGGATGACGGGGACCTCGGGGATCAAAGGCGCATGGGAGGCCTCCCGGTGAACGCGCCGGAAAGGGAAACGGCCAGCGAGGACCCGTTGGTCCCGAACCGCCGCCGCCTCGGCTCCGGTTCAAGCAAGCGATGACCAAGGTCTTTGTGAACGGCCTCCGCAATCGCGCTCCATGAAAAACGATTTGCGAATCCTTCATTGGTTGTTGATGTCCGTGGCTTGCGGGGCCGCAGTGGTGGCGGCGGAAGAGCCGCCGGCCACCCTCGACGAGGTCCTCGCCGCGAAACAGGATTTATGGGGGATGGCCGCCCGGCGGCAGCCGAACGGGGCCAGTTATGAATACTTCGCCGAGCGGTTGCCGCCGTTGCGTTATGTGAACGCTCAATTTCGTTACTACCCGATCGTGCTCGCCGCGCCCGGCGGGGAGGCGAAAGCCCGGCTGGTTTCCAACGGCAGCGCCGTCAATGCCCGGGCCGGACTGAACACGTGGCATGAGGTCGGCGTGCCGATTTCGTTTGGGGTGGGGGAGACCAACGCGCCTTTCGGGGAAGACCTGCGCCGGTTGACCGGTCCGCATTATGAACGCGGTTATTTGCCCATTGTGCAACTGGCCTACCGGGCGGATGACCATTCAACACCAGCGCCCGCGACGCCGACCGTAGCCCTCTACACCCAGGAAGTCTTTGCGAGTGTAGACTGGCCCAGCAACGCGGTGGTGTTCGTTCAATTCCGTTTGCCAACGGGGAAACAGGGCGTGGTTACAGCGCGTCTTGAAACCAACGCCCCGCTAATGGTGGCCGGCAACACGGTCTGTGACGCACGCGGCAACACACTGGTGGCGTATGATCGGGCCTGGCAATGGAACGAGGCGCAACGGACGTTGACCGCGCGACTTTCCGAGGGCGGCAAGGCGACCCTCGCCATCGCCACTGTGCCCGTCAATTCGGCGACGCAACCCGCACTCCAAGCGGCCGACTTCGACGCCGAGAAACAGAAATGCCTGGCCCGCTGGGAAGCCGTGGTGGCCGGGGCCATGCGCGTGGAAGTGCCCGAGCCGGTTGTCAACGCCGCCGCGAAAGCCACGCTGATTGGCAATTTCCTTTTGCTGGCCGGCGACCGGATGAATTACAGCGCCGGCAACCTGTATCAGACCATGTATGAAGCCGAATCCGGCGATGCCGTGCGCGCGCTCGCACTCTGGGGGGTGCCGGACAGCCGGCGGATGATCCCGGTGCTGCTCGACTACGGCACCAATCCCGGGCTGCGCTTTCACGACGCGGCGTTTAAGTTGCAACTGCTGGCGCACTATTACTGGCTCACGCGCGATGCCTCCGGGGTTCGCGAACTGAAGCCGCGCTGGCGCCCGGCGCTGGAGATCCTGACCCGCGAGCGCGACGCTGCCACCGGTTTGTTGCCGCGCGAAGCCTATTGCGGGGATGAACACGACCGGGTGTTCTCGCTCAATGCCAATGCCAACGCCTGGCGCGGGTTGCGGGACCTGGCGGCGGTTTTGGAAGACCTGGGCGACCCGGCCGAAGCCCAACCCATCCGCATCACCGCCGCCGCGTTGCACCGGGCGGTGCTCGCCGCGGTGGCGAAAAGCGAGCGCCGCGACACGCAGCCGCCGTTTATTCCCATCGCGCTGTTTGGCGAGGAGACGCCATACGAGACCCTCACCGCCACGCGCCGGGGCAGCTATTGGAATTTGATGATTCCCTACGTGATCGGCTCGGGCATTTTCAACGGTTCGGAGCGCGAGGCGTGGCCGTTGCGTTATCTGGAGGCCCACGGCGGGATTTGCATGGGGATGATCCGGTTTGCGCAACATTCCCAACTTTTCGCCAACGAGGACGGGTTGGATGATCTTTACGGCCTGCGGTATGTGGACGCGCTGCTGCGCCGGGACGAACCGGAACGCGCCCTCACCAGCTTTTACGGCAAGCTCGCCCAAGGCATGACGCGCGACACGTTCCTCAGCGCCGAAGGCACGAGTCTGCGGCCGCTCGACGCGTTTGGCCGGCCGATGTATCTGCCGCCTAATTGCAGCGGCAACGCGCTCTTCCTTTGGACGTTGCGGTCGTTGCTCGTTCAGGATTACGACCTGGACAACGACGGGACCCCCGAGTCGTTGCGGCTGTTGTTTGCGACGCCCCGGCACTGGCTGGAGGATGGGAAAACCATTCGCGTCGAACGGGCGCCCACCGCCTTTGGCGAAGTGTCGCTCCGGGTGGAATCCAAACTCGCGCGCGGCGAGGTCCTCGCGCAAATCCACCTGCCGGAACGGAATCCCGCCCGGCAATCCTGGTTGCGCCTCCGCTTGCCGGCAGGGTGGAATATCCAGAGCGCCCGGGTCGAAGGCCGGACGTTGTCCGTTGATGCCAATGGAACGATGGACCTTTCCGGGCTGACGGCGCGGCACACCATCCGGTGCCAAGTCAAGCCCGCCCCGGCACGTTAGAGCCGTTTCATCAGGATGATCGCGAATGGGCGGGATGCGACCGCCTTCTTGCCTCTTTCTGTCTGCCAAACCGGGAACTCGCCTGACGAGGGAGGTGAGCCTTCAACTTCGGTCGCAACCCGCCCGCGGATGAAGCGCGATATCCGATGCTTGCCGATTAAACGCACGATCGGTGAGATCACCCTTAACCCAAAATGAAATCATCCGCGTAGGTGGAAGCCCTAACCTGCCTCGGAGATGATCCGGTTTTAGCACTCACCGGTTGACAATGGGTTGGGAGAGGGCCACTTTGCCGACACAATGATCTGGCAACCAACAACCCAATGTAACGATCGCTCACTTAACTGTTAGCCGTAGAAGCCGATGAAACCGATGTTTACAGTGCATGTGGGTGAGTACCTCGTCGGGGCCTACATTGAGCGCGTATATCCCCGCTGGAATGTTTGGATTCCCTCCAAGGACACTGGTGTCGACCTACTTGTGTCCGATGCGAGGAACCGGAAGACGGTGTCGCTACAGGTGAAGTTCTCGAAAGACTTCAACCCTTCCCACGCGTCTCCACTCCTCCAGGATCGTCTTCTGGCAGCCGGGTGGTGGACGCACGACTCGAGGAAGATCCAAAACTCGAGTGCCGATTTTTGGGTGTTTGTGCTTCCTTCATTCGTGGAGAAAGAGACGAGCTTCATCATTCTCCCCCCGACGGAACTTTTGCGGCGGTTGAGGGCCATCCACGGCAGAAGCAACAAGCGTGTTCACTCTTATCTGCGAGTCACGAAGACAGGGCGGTGCTGGGAGGCCCGCGGTTTGGCCAATGCTGACCAGGAACTTGTCGCTCTTGATCGGTACTCCGATGAGGACCGTGACTTCACAGCTTTCCTAAATGCTTGGGGACAGATCGAGAGGAAGCTGCGATGAGCGGCGAACAAGTCGCTGCACCGAACCGCCGCCCAGCGTCTCCGTTTCGGATGCACCGGGTTTCTCGGATACCGGATTCGCTGCCGGCGCTCGTGGTCGGCGGCGGTCGCTGAGCTTGGGCCTTAGCCCGAATATTTCATCAGAGCGGGGCGAAGCGGATTTGAGGAGCAAAATGGAAAAGGGATGGGGCGGAAGCCCTCGAAAGGCTGATTTTTTCCAGGCATGGGCACAGTCCCCCTTACCCCCGTGGTGGATCGGCGTGCCGGGGACAGCACTCACGGCCCTTCAACCACTGCCCAAGGCGCGGAACACCTGACCGAAGATGTTCTGATACGGGCAGGCGCTGGAGAGCAGCAGTCTTACCCGCCGCGTGTTGCGCAACACCACCGCGCCAATCTTCAAAAGTTTCAACCGAATCGTGCCCGCTTGCGCCCGCGCCAGTTCCGTCCCCGCCAAACCCAGCGCCCGCAGCCGCTCCAGCAGCACATACCCGCAACTGCTCAAGAGCAGCCGGAATTGATTGGCCCACCAGCCGCCGCAACTGGTCCGGTCGGCAAACAATCCCAGCTGCTGTTCCTTGATCCGGTTTTCCATCTCGCCCCGCGCGCAATACACTTCGTCATAGAGGGTCTGCGCTGGCCTTTCAAGGTTGGTCACCACAAAACGCGGGTTGCTCCCCTGGTCGGTGTGCTCGGCCTTGACCAGCACCCGCCGCGCCTTGTCCCAAGTATCGGCGGCATAGTGAACCTCGCCAAACAGCCGTTGCTTCTCCCGGGTTTGCACAAACGCCTGTTCTGATTGCTCAATCAGCGGTTGGGCCAGTGCCTGCACCCGCGCGTTTTTGGCCAGACCGACGAGGTAATGCACATGGTGTTGCTCGCACCAACGTAACAGGCGCCAGCGGCAAAAGCCCGCATCGCCGCGGAAAATGATCTTCACGTGCGGCCAGGCTTGGCGGAGG
>MWDV01000147.1 GCA_002070715.1 Verrucomicrobia bacterium ADurb.Bin118 | reverse complement strand
AGCCTGGCCTTCCGCACCTGGGCCAGCAACCACCAAGACCGCTACCCCTTGAAGGTGGCCAACACCTTCGGGGGCACGGCGTCCTTCTACAATGCGGCGAACATGACCTACCACACCTACTCAGTGCTGTCCAACGAGTTGAACACGCCCAAAGTTGTGGTGTGCCCCGCGGATGAACGTACGGCCCGGACCAACTTCACGACCACCGGGTTCATGGCGGACTTCGTCAACAACCTCGCCATTTCCTATTTCGTGGGACGGGATGCAGATGAGACTCAGCCGCAGATGTTCCTGGCGGGCGACCGCAACATTGGCAACGGCCCGGCTGCGCCGCAGCAATACGGTTTTTCGCCCAGCTCTCCGAGCGGTGCGGGTGCCCTGGTGTCGCTCGGCACGAACCCGCCGCCCGCATTGCAGTGGACCGACAGGATGCACCAAAAGAACGGCAACATCGTCTTGGCCGACGGCAGTGTGCAGCAGTTGACTTCTGCCAAGCTGCGCGAGCTGTGCCAGCAAACCGGCGACCGCAGCCCACCTGCGGGTACCATCGTGAGCCCCGGCGGCAACGTCTTGTTGATTCCTTAATGCGTGCTTTGGCCCGGAAACACGGTCCAGCATGCTGGGGCGGGTTTCCCGTTGGCACGGGAGGCCGTCAGCCCGAAATGCCATCACCTAAACGAAATCAGATCCGATGAAAACTAGGCGGCAAATATTGGGGCGCGTCATGGGGCTGGCCGTCGCCAGCCTTGCCTTTTCCGTTTCCGCGGGAGGGATCATCGCTTGGGGGGACAATTCCTCCGGGCAAATCACGGTCCCCCCTGCCGCGGCGGACGCCGTGGCCGTCGCTGCCGGCTACCGACACAGCCTGGCCTTGAAATCCGACGGGACGGCGGTGGCGTGGGGCACTTCGAGCGATGGCCTGAATACCGTCCCCGCCCCGGCCACCAACCTCATTGCCATCGCGGCGGGAGGGTACCACAAGCTCGCCTTGCGCGCGGACGGCGTCGTAGTGGCGTGGGGCACTTCCGGTAATGGCCTGAATACCGTCCCCGTCGCCGCCAGCAATGTCATTGCCATTGCCGCGGGGCAAGACCACTCACTCGCGTTGCGCCGTGACGGACAAATTATTGCTTGGGGCAGTAACCTTTACGGGCAAACCCGCGTACCGGCAGCCTGTACCAATGTGTCCGCCATTGCGGCGGGCGGGAGGGTCAGTCTGGCCTTGTGCGACGACGGATGGTGCTTTGTTTGGGGCGCGGGGGAAAGCGGCCGGATCTTTTCGACCACTGCTCCTATCGCGGCCATCGCCGCGGGCGAAAGGCAACAACTGGCTTTGACGGCCCAGGGCGAACTACTGGCTCATGGGGAGGGGTTACCGCCGGAGGTCACCAACCTCGTTGCGATGGCTTGCTCGGTAACCTACAGCCTGGGGCTGCGCGGGGACGGCCGGGTTCTGGCGTGGGGCGACAACACCTATGGACAAACCAATGTGCCGGCGGCGGCCAGTAACGTCGTGGCCATCGCGGCCGGCTATAGCCACTGTCTGGCTATCCAAGCGGATTCGCCAGCCCCTTGGATTCTGGAGCCGGTGGCCTACCGGCAGACGGTGATTTACGGCGAGCCCGCGCCCCTGTTCGCCCGGGCGGTCGGAGAAGGGCCGCTGCGATATTACTGGCTGGCGGAGGGCGAGTGGCTGGCGGGCGTGGATGCCGCGGCGCCCAACCTTCCGGTGCTGATGGATGCCGGGAGCGTCCATTACCAAGTCGTGGTCAGTAATGCCTGGGGCAGCGTCACCAGCGCGGTCAGCCCGGTCTTCATTCAGCGGCCGGTCGTGCGAGTATGGGGCCGGGACAACCCTTATCGTCAGTCCCAGGCGCCCCCCACCGCCACCAATGTGCTGGCTGTGGCGGCCGGGGCAAATCACTGCCTGGTCCTGGACCACTACGGGACCGTTTCCGCCTGGGGCAAAGAGTTGCCGGGGCAGACCCGCATGCCGGCCGCCGCCACGAATGTCGTTGCGATTGCCGCCGGGGGGAATCACAGCCTGGCCTGCCGGCAAGATGGATCGGTGCTGGGTTGGGGGGATGGCTGGGCGGGGCAAACGAACATCCCGCCGTCCGCGACCAACGTGATCAGCCTTGCCGCCGGCTGGGAACACAGTCTGGCGCTCCGCGCGGACGGAACGGTCGCGGCCTGGGGCAACGACCAGTGCGGCCAACGGGAGATTTCCCATATCGGGGGCGGCATCATCGCCATCGCGTCCGGGCAGTGGCACAACCTCGCGTTGCGCGCGGACGGGACGGTGGTGACGGCGGGATTGGATTACGCCATCCCCGAAAGCGTCAGCAACGTGGTGGCGGTGGCGGCGGGCTGGGAGCATTGCCTGGCGCTGCGCGGCGATGGCTCGGTGGTGGCTTGGGGCGACAATGCTTACGGGCAGTGTGATGTCCCGGCGGCGGCGACCAATCTGGTCGCCATTGCGTGCGGCGACTTCCACAACGTTGGCTTGCGCGCGGATGGCTCGATGCTGGCCTGGGGCCGGGAGCATCGCGGGTCAACCATCGTGCCTCCGGGCGTCCGGGAGACGGCGGGGATTTCAGCCGGGGATGAATTCAACCTGGCCGTGCGGGGAAACGGAGCGCCGCACTTTGGCCGCCACCGGACCTCCATCACCGCGCCGCCGGCCAATCCGCTGGTCCTTTCGTTGACGGTGCAAGGGCAGCATCCCATGGCGCTTCAATGGTACCGCAACGGCGCCGCGATCGCCGGCGCCACCAACCGGTTTCTGGTGATCCCCCACGCGACACCCGCGCATTCGGGAAATTATACGCTCGAGGCGTCCAATGCGCTCGGGCGGGCCGACAGCGGTCCCCTCCAAGTAACGGTCACACCGGACGCCGGCTGGGTCAGCGGCGTCGCTGAGTGGCGCGAGTCGCGCTATGGACGGCCCCGCTTGGTTTCCGCCGGCCAGCCGGCCACCTGTGCGGTCGCCGCCGGCGCGTTTCACCGCCTGGCGCTGCGGACGGATGGCACCGTCGCGGCCTGGGGCAAAAACGTGGATGGACAGGCGGAGGTGCCCGGGGACGCAACCAACATTGTGGCGGTGGCGGCGGGGGGCGACCACAGCCTCGCGCTGCGGGCGGATGGAACCGTGGTCGGGTGGGGCCGGAATTGGGACGGGCAAACCGACGCGCCCCCGTCCGCAACCAACGTGGTGGCCATCGCCGCCGGTTGGGCGCACAGC
>MWDV01000146.1 GCA_002070715.1 Verrucomicrobia bacterium ADurb.Bin118 | reverse complement strand
TGGTTTTCTTTCATTTAACCCAATAGATATTGGGCCGAAACCTCCGTTGCGACTTTTTTTAATGCAGTTTTCGGGTTAGGCTACGGCACATGCCATGAAATACTTCACCCGTGAAGCAAGCCAGAAGTTGAGCCACTGGAGGGGCCAGTCGCGCTGGAACAGCCTTTGGGCGCGGTATAGTCAGGAGTTGGCGCGCACGCGGGACCAGTTCACCCCGGGCTGGCGTGAGTTGGCGATGCGGACTTTCACGATGCCGAGATTCTTGCCGTGGAACGCCCGAACCCCACGGAGGTCATCTTGCGTCTTGCCGTGCCCGGGGAGGGCATATACACACTGCAGTTTCTGGGGGTGCGGGATGTACGGATTCCCGACTCAGCGGCGGGCGACATTTGGCTCTACGCTGAGGTTCATTTTACCGATGGTTGCGGCGATTTGCAGGTTTTGCTCTGTGACTCCGAGTTGCAGATCATTGCCTCCGAGGTCGGCCTGTTCAAAAGCCATGACAACGCGTGCTAACGAAACGCGATCGCTTTGGCCGGAGCGGGCGCGGGATGCGGTGTGAAATGGAACAGGGGGGCGGCCCGCGTGAACGGAGCGCCGAAGCTACCCTTGGTTGAACGAGGCCGTGGCGGCCACCGGTCTCCCGCGCCTTGCCTTTTCCTTTTCGACGCGACGCTGTCAGGTTAGCCGGGAAGTGATCCCACCCAATACGCCGTTGTCACCAATGCCAATTGGGTGTCCCGATCGTTGGCCGATCGCAACGCGTTCTCAGGCTTGCCAAAGCGGAGTTGGCTGAAAATTATTTGCGCATGAAATACGCCTCCGTTCTGGCTTGGAGCCTGGCGCTCGCGCTGGTTGTCCCGGCCATCGCTCAACCAACCAATGCCGACGTAAACCAATGCGTCGTCCCGGTCCCCCGGGAGGGCGCGGCGCACGAGCGGTTCCTAACGTTGAACCAGCGCGTCAAAGAGAACGGCGCCGCGGCCCGGTTGATTTTTGTGGGCGATTCCATCACGCAAGGCTGGGAAGGCAACGGCAAAGCGGTGTGGGCCCAGTATTACGCGCCCCGTCACGCGTTGAATTTGGGCATCGGCAGCGATCACACCCAGCACGTGCTGTGGCGCCTGGAACACGGCAACTTGGACGGCCTCAGCCCCGCGGTTGCCGTGGTGTTGATCGGCGTTAATAACATCCCGCACGAAACCAACACCACCGGCCAGATTCTCGACGGCGTGAAAGCGGTGGTCCGATGCATCCGCGAAAAGTGTCCGGAAACCAAGGTGCTGGTACTGGGCATTTTCCCGTTCCGCGAAGATTTCAATCCCCAACGCGGCCGGGCGCTGCAAATCAATCAAGCGTTGCGTCATCTTGAGGATGGTCGGCGCGTATTTTTCCTCGACTTCGGGCATCGCTTCCTCGAACCGGACGGCAAAATTTCCCGGGCGATGATGCGCGATTTTCTACATCCCACCGAAGCGGGCTACCGGGTTTGGGCCGAGGCCATGGAACCAACCTTGGCCCGGCTGCTTGAAGAGCCGCCGATCCAGTGAAGCGCGGCCTGCGGGCACGATTAACCTGGTGGGGGTTAAGCCGTGGCGTTTCCGCCGGTCGGTTGGGGGGTGTTTTTAGTTGAGGAATTTTCCACTTCTTCCGTCCGCCCGGCAATCTGTGCTGCTTCTATTCGGCGTTGGAGCGGAGAGCCCCGTGGTCGCGTCGGGGCATTCACAAATTCTCCATGACTATGTCGGCGATGAAATCCATCCAAGTCACGGAGATCGGTTCGGTCAATTCATAGGACCGGCGGAAATCCGCTTCGAACAGATCGCGTTTCAGTTGGGCGGCGAAGTCCGGGTCTGAAGTGGCGATGTTTTGTTCCAAACAAAGTCGCATGCTCAAGTGGTCCAGGTTGCCGGAGCCCACCAAGGCCCAGTCATCCACTAACAACGCTTTCACGTGGGTCATGCCGGGGTAAAAATAAACGCGAATGCCGTGCGCGAGAAGGTAGTTGGCGGTGACTAGGTTGCTCCGGGCGCCGGCGGGAAAATCGTTGACGCGCGACAGAACCACGCGGACATCCACGCCCCGCCGCCGGGCCCGTACCAGGGCCGCCGTCACTTTTTTATCGTAGAGATACGGATTTTCCACATAGATGTAACCGCGCGCCCGACGAATCGCCGTGAGCACCGCCGAGCCCATCGGTTTCCACAGCGTCCGGGTGGGCAACAAGCGAACGGTGGCGGGAAAATCGCCGGAAGCGGCAACCGGGACCGCCGCATGGTCCCCCGCCAGGGCCCTAACGGCATAACCGCAATCGCCGAGCGGACCGGCATGCGCCCAATCCGCGCGAAACTGCGCCTCCAGCGACTGGACCACCGGCCCTTGCAATTCAACCATCAGGTCGTGCCATTCATAGCGGTATTCGCGGCCCAGGTTCATCCCGCCCATCCAGGCGTAACAACCGTCCACCAGGCACACCTTGCTGTGATCCGTGCTCAGCCAGGGATTGAGGAACGACCGTTTCCGCACGTCGGATGTGCGTTTAAGATAGGTGTTGATCGAGGCCGGCATGGTAAAATTCTCGGGCAACGCCGTCGCCGGCGGCGAGAGGCCGGCGGTCAGGGTGCCGATCCGGTCCGAGAGCACTTTCACTTCGATCTCCGTCGCGCGCGCCCGGAGTTGATCCGCGAAGGCTACCGCCACGTCGTCGCGATCGAAAATATAGACGTTGAGATGCACGTGGTTGGTAGCCACGGCAATCGCCTGTTGGAGGCGGGGAAAGAATTGTTCGCCGTCAATCAACAATTTCAACGAGCCAGCCTCCCGGCGGGTGCCAGTGTAGGTGTCGAGCCAGCGCTCCCATTCAGTCAGATCCATCGTGTTTTCCGGTCCGGTGAGGGGACGTTGCCGGGCAAGGCGCGGCAGCGGACGCCGCAAAAACCGGGTGGTGGTTTGCAGGCCGAGATCCACCAAGCGAAACGCGCTGGAGACCGGATTTTTGAGCAACGCCAAGCCATGCCCTTCAAATACCAAGGCGCCCAATCCCTCGGCCGCGCCGCCCCAAGTCAGGCCGCGATCTGTGGTGTCGTAAAGCGCTGCGGGGGAGAGCAACACGCACCGGCGATGTTTTTGATCCAGCAGCAGCGGTTGCACCGCGCGACGCGTTCGGGTGGGCAGAATCAGAAACAGCGAATCATCTGAAGGGATCTTCCGCAGGTGGGTTTCCAACGCGGAGGAGAGCGCCTGCAGCGTTTCCTCAATCGAGAATCGGCGGACGACGGTGATCTCGGGTTGAGGTTCCGAGGCCGGCACATAATGTGGACGGCCCTGGGCGTCGCGGAAAAATAAACCATCGGCAAAGAACGCCTGATAGTAGGCGCCGTGCAGGGGTGTCTCCGGCGTCAAATGCTCAAATAGGCCGGTAGAGATTTCCCGCCATTCCGCACCGGCGATCACCCGGGCTTCGCGCCAGCCGCTCTCCGGATCCGCCGGCGCGGCCAGTTTTTGTTGCCAGCGCAGCAGCGCGGAGGCGATGCGATAGTGATCGGTCGGAACGCGCGTCCGTTGCCAGTCCGCTTGGAAAAGCTCCCAGCCGTCCGCGCGCGGAAAATAAATCCGGACGCGGTCGCCTTTCACCCGCACGCAGGGCGGTGGCGATGTGGGGGAAGTCAACGCCCGCCATTCATCCAGCGAGGCTTGTTTAGGGGGCGACCCGGCGCACGCGGAAAACATCGGCCCCCAGCCGAACAACCACGCCACCCAGAAAATTACGCCGCACCGTAACGCGCTCATGCCAGACCGCTCCAGAGTGGAAAAAATGGGCTTAAACCGTCAATGGAATACCCCGGCTAGCCGGTTCCGGTTGGGAACCACGCTTGCCGAAGGTTCAGCGGCCTGTCCGTAGCGGAGCACCCGGCAAGCGATGGCTTGACCCCGTCGCGCCAAGGACGTATCACTCCTGTACTGATTTATGAATATGAACTGGGGCCATTCAAATTTCCAAGGGCAGCCGACTTCCCGCCGCCAATTCCTGAAAACCTCCGCTGTGGCGAGTGCCGCGCTCGCCATGCCCGCCATTCTCTCCCGGAACGCCGGGGCGGCGGAAAACGGAGAAACATTGCGAATCGGGTTGATTGGTTGCGGAGGCCGCGGCACCGGTGCGGCCAGCCAGGCGTTGCAGGCGGATCCGAACACCGTCCTGGTCGCCTTGGCCGATGCGTTTCCTGAACCGGTCGCCAAAAGTCTGGATTCACTCCAAAAACAGAAGGCGATTGCGGATCGCGTGAAAGTGCCCCCCGAAAAACAGTTTGTGGGGCTGGACGCTTATCAAAAGCTCATTGACAGCGGAGTGGACGTGGTGTTGCAGGGGGCGCCGCCGGGATTTCGTCCGGCGCATGTGCGCGCCGCGGTCATCGCCGGCAAACATCAATTCGTTGAAAAACCCATTGCCACGGATGCCGTCGGAGTGCGGTCGGTGCTCGAATCCGCGCGGATGGCGGCGGAAAAGAAACTCGCCTGGGTGGCGGGCTTGTGCTGGCGCTACGACACCGCGCGCCGGGAATTTTTCCAGCAGATTCACAGCGGCGCGATCGGCGACATACGCGCCATTTATGCGACTTATCTCACGGGCCCGGTCAAGCCGATGCCTCCCGCCAGTCAGCGCCCTGCCGGCATGGGCGACGTGGAATGGCAGTTGCGGCATTGGTACAATTTCGTCTGGGTTTGCGGCGATGGGTTGGTGGAACAAGCGGTACACAGCGTGGACAAGGTGATGTGGGCGATGCAGGATGTGCCGCCGCTCAAGGCGGTGGCCAGCGGCGGACGCCAGACGCCCAATAACGAAGGCAACATCTTCGATCACATCAATGTTGTTTATGAATGGGAGGGCGGTGTGCGCGCTTTCTTGGGGCAGCGGCAGATCAGTGGATGTTTCAATGAAAACTCCGATTTCCTGATGGGCAGCACCGGCCAGGGGATCATTGACGGACGCGGTCCGCGCATCACCGGCGCGCAAACCTGGCGCTTCCGCGGGCAGCCCAACAACATGTATCAAACCGAGCATGACGAGTTGTTCGCCTCCATCCGCAGCGGCAAACCGATCAACGACGGCATCTGGGAAGCCAACAGCACGCTGGCGGGCATCATGGGGCGCATGGCCGCCTACACCGGCCAGGAGATCACCTGGGAGATGATGCAGAATTCACAGGAACAGCTCGTGCCGGAAACCTTGGACTGGAAAACTCCGTTGCCGGTGGCGCCGATGGCGATGCCGGGCCGCACCAAATTCGTATAAACCCCACTCATCCATCTTGATCATGACTCGACGCCAATTCCTGCATCGCGGTGGTTGCGGCCTGGCCGCCGCCACCCTCGGCTTTGCCTCTCTCTCTGCCCGCGCCCAAGCCGCCACCAAGCCGGCGGGGCGCCCGCTCAAAAAAGGCATCATGTGGGCCACCATCGAACTTAAAGGTTCCGTGCTTGAAAAAATGAAAGCGGTCAAGGCGGCCGGTTTCGACGGAGTCGAAATGATGAGCCACATGGATGTGGAGGAAGTCCTGCGGGCCCGGGACGAGGTCGGCTTGGAAATCCCCAGCGTCTGCGGCGCGCATCACTGGAGCAAACCGTTGACGGATCCCGATCCGAAAGTGCGCGCCGAGGGGCTTGCTGCGCTGGAACAATGCCTCCGCGAAGCCAAGCGTTACGGAGCGACCTCCGTGTTGCTCGTGCCCGGCACGGTGAAGAAGGAGGTTACCTATGCCGAGGCGTATGCACGGTCCCAAACCGAAATCCGCAAAGCGGTGCCGCTGGCGGAGGAGTTGGGCGTGCAGATCGCCTTGGAAAATGTGTGGAATCATTTTCTCCTGAGTCCACTTGAGGCCGCGCGGTATGTGGACGAGTTCCAAAGCGCCGCCGTGGCCTGGCATTTCGATTGCGGAAACATCCTCAACTACGGCTGGCCCGAACAATGGATCCGCATCCTCGGCAAACGCATCGCGAAGGTGCATATCAAGGAATTCAGCCGGAAAAAACGGGACAGCGAGGGCTTGTGGAAGGGGTTCCAGGTTTCATTACGGGAGGGCGACAACGACTGGCCCGCCATCATGAAGGCGCTGGATGAAATTGGTTATCGCGACTGGGTCATTACCGAACAGGGGGGTGGCGACACCCCGGAGGGCCTCCAGGACCTCGCCCAGCGGGTGGACCAAATCTTGGCGTCGTAACCTGCGGGTTTGCGTATGAAACGTAACTGGAAAAAAGGATTTTGGTACGGCTCCGTCCCGGGCCGGGAACCGCTGGACAAGTTTAAGGCGCTCAAGGACGCGGGCTTCCATGGGATTGAGCCGCCGATGGATCTCGACGTGGAAACGCTGTTGCGCGCGCGTGATGCAACAGGCGTGCTTATTCACAGCGTGGTCTGCGCCTCCAAATCACGCCACCTCGCCTCCGCCTCGGCGGCCGACCGGCTCGCGGCGGTGGAGGGCGTCAAACAGGCCTTGCGCGAGGCCAAGCAATACGGGGCGCATTCCGTGCTGGCGGTGGCCGGCGGGGTCAATGAAGCCACGACCTACGCCGAAAACTACGCCCGCACGCAGGAAGGGTTCCGCCAGGCCGTGCCGCTGGCGGAGGAACTCGGCGTGAAGATCGCCTTTGAAAACGTCTGGAACAATTTTCTGCTTAGCCCGCTCGAAGCCGCGCGGTACGTGGACGAGTTCAACAGTCCGGCGGTGGGTTGGCAATTCGATGTCGGCAATGTGGTGGCGTTCGGGTGGCCAGAGCATTGGATTCGCATTCTCGGACCGCGCATCGTCCATGTTCACATCAAGGAATTCAGCCGGAAAAAAATGGCGGCGGGCGGTCCCTACGCCGGATTCAACGTCGAGTTTCTGGAAGGCGACAATGACTGGCCCGCCGTGATGAAGGCGCTCGACGATATCGGTTATTCCGGCTGGGTGACCGTTGAGCCGGCGTACGAGCCCAAAGGGGTCTCGCCGGAGGCGCGCCTCCGCGTCATCTCCGAAAAACTCGATCAGATTCTGGCGCTCTGAGCGGTCGCCGTCCGCTCAACGCCAGCCGTCCCCGGTTTTCGGTCGCAGCAGAAATCCGGTCCAGTTGAAGTTCCGGTTGAAGTAATTCGTCAGGCGCACGACGATTTCGTTCTTACCCGCGCGCAGGGGCAGTTGAAGCGTTGTGGTTTCAAACCCGTTGAAATGCTGCGCGCCGGTGTAAATCCGTTCGCCGTTGGCCCACACTTCCGCCGGATCATCGTGGGCGAAGAGGCACGGCACGGTGCGGGCCGTGTCTGCGACGACAAACCGTCGCGCCAGAAACGCGTGGCCCATGCCGCCCAGTTCCCGCTCCGGATCCACTTTCGTGCCGTGCCGCGCGATGTAGGTCAGATTCAACATCGGCCCGACCGTCCATTCTTTTTGCCAGCCGGACCGGAAACGCTCTTTCACCAGCCGGCACTCAAACTGTTTGCCCGCGTCAAGATCGGCCACGGAGGGCAGGACCGAAAACGGATCCGCCGTCGCCCGGCCCACGGCGTCATGCAGAATAGCCACCGGCCCGAATACGTCCCAGACGGCGGATTCCGCGCGCGCGCCGTCCGCGAGGGTGGTGTCCTCCGGTGAATCCTGATACCACACGGCCACGCTTTCCGGACTGAGATCCGCAAACGCCCCCCACTCGATGGCCACGGATTTTTGGAAGGGGTAAACGTTCTCGAAATGATGCCGGTAACGACCCACGTCATTCGCGTGTGCGATGGCGTAGGGATGATGCGCTCCCCGGCCAAACCAGGCGAACGTGAAATAATCCTCGCCGTTGATTCCATGCAAAAATGCCGGCGTCTCGCCCTCACCGTCCAAGACCGCAAAATCACCGCCACCGTGATCGTGGCCCGTCCGGTAAAGGGTCATGCCCAGCCAATGCCCGCGTCCCCGCGCGTACAGCACCTGATGCAGACGATGTCCGTCCGTGCGTTCCGTGCGTTGATGGCGGGCATGGAAGTAACCCCACGACGGCGCGAAGCCGGGCACCTTTTCCACGACGACCTCGCCCGCCACGTCGGCCGCCGCGTCGCCCTCGTTGGCCAGGATGAGTTCGAGCTTCTCGCGAAAGGGCATGGGCAGATAACAACTTGCGTCGCCGGGAGTGTGTTCAAAGTAAGACACCCCGCGGAATGGACCGAAAAATTGCGCCACTGGCGAGTTGACGGCGTCGCCCGCCGCACCATCGTAACGCACACGCAGACGCAACGCGGCATTCGTGGGCCAGCGCAGGCGCAGCTCCCGCACAATCGCCGGGCCGGTCAGTTGCGCGAGCGTGCGGTGCTGCCCCGGTGGAATCGTCTTGGACTCTAAAGCATGAGGCACGCGCGGCAGGCTGGAGGGCGGCTGGGCGAGTGGTTGGTGGGGCAATCCCACGTACGCAAGGGACAAGTTCGTTCCGCTGCCCTGGCTGAACAAGCGCGCGCCCCGGAGGGAATCGTCGTTTAACCGGTAATCCAGTTGACAGAACCACAGCCAGAATTGCGGCAGCCGCTGCACCACGTCCACGCGCAGACTGCGTTCAAAGGGAATGGGCAGGAAAAGGTTGAAGGCCTGGTTATCCACCGGAAAGTAATTCACCGGTCCCACCGGCGTCGGCAGCCGACGCGTCGCTTCCACCAGTCCCACGTCCGTGCCGCGCAGACTGGGCTGGGTTTCGCCATCCACAAAAAATTCCCAGTCGAAGAATGGTTCGCCGGCCTGGCGCGTTGTCCAGAGGTGACGGAGCGATCCCTGGCCGCGCACGTCAAGCAACGTGTAGCGATAACCGATGTTCGTCCACGCGCCGGGATGGCGCTCGGCGCTTTCAACAAAGCTGTTTTTGCCCGGACGATAGTCGCGCAAGACGAAGATATCTTCCAGCACCCGCCCGCGCAGCAATGCCAGATCCGGCTCGGCCGCGCCGGATGCCGTCGCCACCGCCACGAACCAACAGCCGATGAACCAAGTCAAAAATTGAAATCGTCCCGACGGACGATTTGATCGTGGGCGCGGGCGAGCAAGCGTTTTCATGTTTGTCAATTGCCGCCCATGTTACGGAGGCGGCGAACTGCGCAACAAGCCGATTGTGGCCGATGTCTGTGGATTGATTCGCAATGTGGCGCCAAGAATAAACAGTTGCAGCCCCGGCGGAGGGGCGTATAGTCGCAGCTTCGTGAAAAGATCCGTTTGCCAGTTGTGCGCTGCCGTCGTCGCGCTGGTCCTGCTGTTAGGCGCGGTCGGATGCAGCGGGGTGAACACCAGCGTGCCGATCAGTCCGTTGATGTTCATGCAGCAATCGTCCCCGCCGGCGCCGGGAGCGGAGGCCACGTTACCGTTGGCCGCGCACCCGGCCCCAGCCGCCACCTTGTAACCATGCGTTTTCCGCTCGCTCTTTCGGTCAAAATCGCCGGGCACATTCTCAAGCACAAGCTGCGCCGCACGCCGAAGTTTGCGTTGGTGTTGCAGTTGGAGCCGCTGCACACCTGCAATCTCACCTGCACCGGCTGCGGCCGGATTCGCGAGTATTCCACGTCGCTCAAAAACCTGGTGCCGCTGGAGAAATGTCTGGCGGTGGCCGACGAATGCGACGCGCCCATGGTTTCCATCTGCGGCGGCGAACCGCTGATCTATCCCCAGATCGAGGCCTTGGTGGAAGGTCTCCGGCGCCAGGGCCGCATTGTGTACATCTGCACCAATGGCGTCTTCATGCGGAAGAAGCTGAAAGATTATCTGGCGGCGGTGCATCGTCCGGAGCATCCCGCCGACGAAGCCCGGCTGCGGCAACTGCTCGCCGAACAACTCATCGCCGAGGCGGACGCGGCGATCATCCGCCGGGGACCGGAAGATCAGCGCCCGGTCATCCGCCCCAGCAAATGGCTCTATTGGAACGTCCATGTGGACGGCCTCGAATACACGCACGACCTGATCGTCGAGCGCGAAGGCGTGTTCCGAGAGTGCGTGGCGGCGATCAAACTGGCAAAGCGACTCGGCTACCAGGTCGCCACGAACACCACAGTCTATCGCGAAACCGACGTGCGCGAAATCGAGGAGATGTTCAAGTTCTTCTCTTCACTCGGCTGCGATGGACACACGATTTCGCCGGGCTACGATTACGACGCCGCAAAGCAGGACATGGTCAAACGCTTGGGGAAAAATCCCGAGGCATTCTTCCTGACGCGGAAGATGACCATTGAGAAGTTCGCGAAAATTGAGGAATGGGGCAAAGCCTTCACCATCTTCGGCACCCCGGTTTATCAGGAGTTCCTGGCCGGCAAACGGGAGTTGACCTGCACCGCGTGGGCCATTCCCACTTACAACGTGCAAGGCTGGAAGGCGCCGTGCTACTTGATGACCGATACCCTCCACAGCGCCGGGCATTATCCCACTTATCAGGAAATGCTGACGCAGGTGGATTGGGACCGGTACGGCGTGGTGAACGGCGTGGCGCGCGATCCGCGCTGCGAGAATTGCATGGTGCATTGCGGCTATGATCCCAGCGGCGCGCTCGGCACCAACTACCAGCGCGGCGACAACTGGAAGAATTTCAAATATAATTTCTGGCCGCGCCCGCCCGCATATCCCGCCGATGCCGAACTCACCAAACGCGTCTTCAACGGCGTCTCCATCGGCCAGGGCCATCTCGCGAAAGCGAAAACGGCGGCGCCCACCAGCGCCATTCCTGGCAGCAACCATCAGGGCCAATCATCCGCCGCCGCGCTTTCCAGTTCAGGCGGGGCCCGAGCGCGTGATTTGTCCGGAACAAAAATGGCAGCGGCCAAGAAGGAGTGACGGCTGTGCATCGTGCTCCCGGTTGGGAAGCGTGCCGTTGTTGTCGTGAATGCCGTGTTTTTCCCGACGAATGTGGCGGCGGTCGGCTAATCACCATCGGTCCACCGGCCCTGAGGGAACAGGAATGTGAGCCGAGGCCGATGGGTTGCTGTGCTGCATGAACGATGCGGTTAACGGGGCGGGCCGGAATCGCGGCAGCAGTTCGCCGTTTGCATCCAAAAACCGCTGCCGGTAACGCCGGTAACCGGCAAGGATTTCCTCAAATTCCGCGCGCGAGGACAGCCGGGCGACGCGTTGGTTGAAGGCATGGCTGGGACCAAAGCGTCGCGCATACCAAGGCGCAATCTTCCGAAACATACGGCAACCGGATTCTTCACCAAACACCTCGATCATCAGATCCAAGTGCCGGCACATCAACCGCACGCGCTCGTCAAAGGACGGCTCCGGCAGTAGTTCGCCCGGACTGGAAGCGGCGAGATAATGACGGGTCCGCTGGAAAATCCACGGATCATAAAAAGCTCCCCGGCCGATGCTGACGCCGGTGCATCCGGTTTGTTCCAGCATGACCCGCGCGGCTTCGGGAGTGGTCACATCGCCGTTGCCAATGACCGGAATGTGGCGGACCGCCCGCACCACGGCGCGGATGCCGGCCAGATTCACCGTTCCGCCGAACCCCTGCTCGCGGGTGCGTCCATGAACGAAAATCGCCGCCACCCCGACCGCTTCCAGTTCCCGGGCCAAATCCGGAGCGGTGA
The DNA here is from genome assembly GCA_002070715.1 of Verrucomicrobia bacterium ADurb.Bin118. Taxonomy (GTDB): domain Bacteria; phylum Verrucomicrobiota; class Verrucomicrobiia; order Limisphaerales; family MWDV01; genus MWDV01. The sequence continues at coordinate 450 of MWDV01000146.1, read as the reverse complement.
TGTTGGTGTCATCCCAGCCGAGCCGCATTTTAGCGGTGACAGGAATTTTCACCGCCTCCACCATGCCTTTGACCAAGGCGGCGGTTCGGGCATGCTCGGTCATCATGGCGCTGCCGCCGCCGACCCGGCAGACCTTTCGCACCGGGCAGCCCATGTTGACGTCAATACTAGCCGCGCCCCGCGCTTCCACCATCAGCGCGGCTTCCCGCATTTCCTCCGGGACGCTGCCAAAAAGCTGAACCGCCAGCGGCTCATCGCCGGGGCGGGTTTCGATGAGTTCGAAAGCGGGAGCGCGTTTTTCGAGCAGCGAACGGGCGTTAACCAGATCCGTGGTCGCCAAGCCCAGCCCGCCCAGCTCGCGCACCACGAGCCGAAACGGCAGGGAAGTGTAACCCGCCAACGGGGCAAGGCAAAGATTGGAGGCCAATGTCAGCGATCCGATGCGCACGA
>MWDV01000145.1 GCA_002070715.1 Verrucomicrobia bacterium ADurb.Bin118 | reverse complement strand
GTTCCCGGGTTCGGATTGGATTGGCCCGCGCGGTTCTTGAACGATGCCTTGCCGGATTTCGGGAAATCACGCATTTTCCCCGCGCGATTTATGGGCATGCCAGACAACATCCTTTCGGAACTCCGAAATATCGTGGGGAACGCGAACGTCCTGACCGCGTCGGAGGACCTGATCCCCTACTCCATTGACGGCACCGCCGCGCTGCGTCAGATGCCGGAATGCGTCGTGCTCCCGCATTCCACCGAGCAGGTCTCCGCCCTCCTCAAGCTGGCCAATCGCACCCAGACTCCCGTCGTGACGCGCGGCACCGGCACGGGTCTCAGCGGCGGCAGTCTGCCGGTGCCGAACGGCATCGTTTTGTGCCTCGTCAAAATGGACAAACTCCTGGAACTCGACCGCGCCAACCTGACCTTGCACGCCGAGGCGGGCGCCACCACCCAGGCCATTTCCGACGCGGCCACGGCGGCGGGTCTGTTCTATCCGCCCGATCCCGGTTCGATGAAGATTTCCACCATTGGCGGCAACGTGGCCGAGAATTCCGGCGGCTTGCGCGGTCTCAAATACGGCATCACCCGCAATTACGTCATGGGATTGGAAGTCGTCCTGCCCGACGGCGAAATCATGCAAACCGGCAACAAGTGCGTCAAAGACGTCGCCGGCTATTCGCTCAAAGATCTCTTCGTCGGTTCGGAAGGCACGTTGGGCGTCATCACCCAGGTGTTGCTGCGGTTAATTCCCGCCCCGGCGGCCAAGCGGACCCTGCTCGCCACCTACGCGCAGATGGATGAAGCGGCGCAAACGGTGTCCGACATCATTGCCGCGCAAATCATCCCCTGCACCCTGGAATTCCTCGACCGCACGACCATTCAATGCGTGGAAGACCATGCGCGGGTGGGGTTGCCCCTCGATTGCGAGGCGTTGCTGTTGATGGAAACCGACGGCCACCCGGCGGCGGTCGAGGAGGAGGCGGCCCGCATGGTGGCAATCGCGCAGCAAAACAACGCCCGCGACGTGCGCATGGCCCAAAACGACGCCGAAGCCATCCGCCTGGCGGTGGCGCGCCGCAACGCCCTCTCCGCACTGGCCCGGATCTCGCCCACGACCATCCTGGAAGACGCCACGGTGCCGCGCAGTGAACTGGCAAAGATGATCCGTTTCGTGGAAGCGGTGGGGAAAAAATACAACCTGCGCATCGGCACCTTCGGGCACATGGGCGACGGCAATCTGCACCCGACCTTCCTGACCAACGAACGCAACGCGGAGGAGATGCACCGCGTCGAGGCGGCGGCCCGGGAGATTTTCGACGAAGCCATCCGGCTCGGCGGCACCATCACCGGCGAACACGGCGTTGGCGTGGCCAAAAAGGCGTTTCTGCCCAAGTTCGCCGGCGCGGCGCAGATGCGGGTGCTCCGGCAATTCCGCCAGGTGCTGGATCCCCACGGCATCCTGAATCCGGGAAAGATGTTTGATTAAACGGCCATCCGACCGCCCCGCCCTGTGAGCGCCCCTTTTTCTCATCTCCGCGATCTGGATTATTCCGTCGTGCAACAGTGCATGCACTGCGGGTTGTGTCTGCCCACCTGCCCCACCTACGACGCCACCAAACTGGAACGTCACAGTCCCCGCGGGCGCATCGCCCTCATGCGCGCCATCGCCGATGAACGGTTCGAACCAACGGTGGCGTTCGGCGACGAAATGTATTTCTGCCTCGGCTGTCTCGCCTGCATGACCGCGTGTCCGGCGGGCGTGAACTACGCCGAATTGTTCGAGCGCGCCCGCGCCGAAGTCGAAGCCAAGCGCCTGTTGGATTCGCCCAAACGCCGGTTGATCCGCTGGTTCACCGTGAAATGGCTCTTCATGGACCTCCGCCGGCTGCTGTTGTTGGGCCGCGTCTTGCGGCTTTACCAACAGCTCGGACTGCAGGCGCTCCTGCGCGGCAGCCGGGTGATGAAGCTCCTGCCCCGGCGACTGCAGGAACTGGAAGCCATGACACCCGTCATCCCGCCCCAGTTCTCCGCCGACCTGATTGCGCCGGTGACCCGCGCCGTGGGCGAACGGAAATACCGGGTGGCCATGCTCACGGGATGCGCCCAGGACCTCATTTTCAGCGAGGTCAACCGCGACACCGTGGAGGTGCTGGCGCACAACGGTTGCGAAGTCGTCACGCCGCCCGAGCAACAATGCTGCGGCTCGCTCCACGCGCACAACGGCGAACTCGGCCTGGCCGCCGAACTCGCCCGGAAGAACTTGGACCAGTTTCCGCCCGAGCAGTTCGACGCCATCATCAGCAACGCGGGCGGCTGCGGCTCGCACCTCAAGCATTACCACAAACTGCTGGCCGATGATCCGCGCTACCGCGAGCGGGCCGCCTTGTGGGATCGCAAGTTGAAGGACGTCCACGAATTTCTCGCGCAGATCGGTCTGAAGGCGCCGGCGCCGGAAAACCAGCCCGCCCTGACGGTGACGTATCACGAGTCCTGCCATCTCTCGCACGGGCAAAAAATCGTCCTGCCACCACGACAAATCCTGCAGCGGATCCCCGGCTTGACGCTGGTGGAATTATCCGAGGCCAACTGGTGCTGCGGCAGCGCCGGTATTTACAATTTGGTCCAGCCCGAAATGGCCAACCAACTCCTCGAACGAAAGATCAAACACATCCGTTCCACCGGCGCGACGGTGGTGGCCAACGCCAACTCGGGTTGCCTCCTGCAACTCATCAACGGCCTGCGCCAGGCGGGGTTGCCCATCCGCGTCGCGCATCCGATGACGTTGCTGGCCGAGGCCTACCGGCGCAACCCGATTGATGCCCAGGCGCTCTCCGCGCGTTAAAAGGTCGCGGCGCCGACTTTGATTCCCGACGCTTGCCGCCGGGCGGATGCCCGGACCCGGCGGGGGAAAAGGTTTCGCCCGAAAACACCGGCAACGGTTTTGCACGAGGTTTTGGCTCGCGTCCGGCCGAAAAATAGCGAGAATGCAAATCCCGTGAACAAGTGCGGCAAAGTCGTGATCAGCCTCATCGCCCTTGCGGTGCTGGCTGCGGTGTTCTGGGGCATCGTCCGTTCCCGGGAACCGCGCTATCAAGGCAAACCCCTCTCCACCTGGCTCAGAGCGTTGGAATCTGCGATTCCGGACGAGGATGAAGGTCGGGTGATTGAAGAATACCAAGCCATCACGGCGATGGGCACCAACGCACTGCCTTACCTGATCAAAAAGCTTGGCGCGCGTGATCCGGCTTGGAAAACGGCCTTGGGTGATCTGCTCGACAAACAATCGGTGGTTGACTGGCGACCACGAATGGCGTGGCAAGAGCAAGACACCGCCCTGCAGGCTTTTTCGATCCTGGGAGAAACGGCGGCCCCGGCCATCCCCCAGCTCACTGCCCTGCTCACCCAGCCGCATGCCGCCTCAGCCGCCGCATGGTCACTGATTGTCATTGGTCCGCCGGCGCTGCCAGTGCTGA
>MWDV01000144.1 GCA_002070715.1 Verrucomicrobia bacterium ADurb.Bin118 | reverse complement strand
CCGGTCATTTCCAGACCGTCCACGAACTGCCGCGCCCACGCGTGCAACCCAATCAGCACCAGCACGGACAGCGCCGACATCCACAGGTAAAATTTGGTGCCGCCCTGAAACGAGAGCCGCCAGACGCGAAAGAGAAAAGTAAGGTAATCTCTCATGGCGGGGTGGCGGCCCGCCCGCCACGGTCACCGGCAAAAATGGAGGAGGGCCAATTCATTTGTCGAAGAAATAGTAGAACCGCGGCGCCGTGCCGACCTCTTCCTTGAGGACGTAAACGCGCTTGTGGTTCAGGATGTAGTTAATCTCGCTGTTCGGATCCAATAAATTGCCGAACACCCGCGCCCCGGTGGGGCAGACTTCCAAGCAGGCCGGATACTTGCCCGCGCGGGTGCGTTGCAGGCAGAACGTGCATTTCTCCACGACCCCCTGCCGGCGGATGCGGTTGCTCAGATAATTCTGGTTCGGATTGATCTGCGCGGGCTTGAGCGTCGGCTTTTTATAGTTGAACCGGCGGGCGTCATAAGGACAAGCGGCCATGCAATAGCGGCAGCCGATGCACCAGTTGTAATCCACCACGATCACACCGTCCTTCTCCGGCCACGTCGCCCGGACCGGGCAGACCTGGGTGCAGGGCGAATGCCGGCACTGCTGGCACTGCACCGGCATGTAATACTTGTCCGGCTGCGGCACCGTCGGCGGATCGAAATACATGTTCGACGTTTCCAGATTGATGGCGCCCTTTTCCAGTTCCAACACCCGGATGTAGGACATCTCAAGGTCGTCGTCGTCGTCGCGGGATTGGTTGTTCTCCTGCAGACAGGCGTGGGCGCATTTGCGGCAGCCGATGCACCGGGTGAGGTTCAGCGCGTACCCGAACTCGACGCCGTCCAGCGGTTTCAAGTCGCGCAGGTTCGGGCGCACGCCGTATTCCTGCTCCGCTTTGGCGGCGAGCGATTCCATGATGCGCTTCAATTCCTCGGGTTTCAGCTCGCGATAACGTTTCTGGAGCAATTCCTCCAGCGTGATCGAACCGCTTTCCAGTTCCAGCAAAGGCTTCAGTGCCGCCATCAACCCGGCCACGCCGATCATCGAGGCCGCCGCGCCTTTGAGAAAGGTTCGGCGCGTCACCGGCCGGTAAACCTGCTCGATGGTTTGGGGGCTGACTTCGTTTTGCGGATCGTGGGTCATCGCATCAAGGGTGCGCGGCAGTTTCCGGCGGGTGCGCGGCCCGCGGCGGATACCGCAACGGCGGCAACGGCTTCATAGCTTTGAACTTGGGGCTGTGCGGATCGTGACATTGAATGCAGCGCAACTTCGTCCGGTCGCCGAGGTCCGCCTTCCAGAATCCGTTGTGCCGCCCATGCGCCCCGGCCTGCCAGTCGCGGTAAATGGTGCCGTGACATTTGGCACAGAGCTCGACGACGTCCGCCTGGGCGATTTCCGCGCCGTCGTAATCCACGAAAGCGTTGCGGTTGGTGGGGTGATGGCAGTTGAGACAGAAACGGTTGTTGCCATGATCCAGGATAATATCCCGGTGCTCATTCAAGGGGCGGTGGTCGCCGCCGTAATGCCAGCGCGCGGGGAAAAGCCGGTGGCACTCCATGCAGTCGTAAGACCAACCCGATTTAACGAGATCCAGTCCGTGGGTAAGCCGCGGCGGGGTGGTGTCCAGATGCGTATCCGCAGGATCGCCGATGGGCGGTTGTTGGGCGACGGAGCGCGCCACCTGCGGAAGATTTTTCGGAGGCGCTGCTGAGGCTGCGGGCTGATTGTTGCCTTGTCCCCAGCACCATAGTCCAAGAATGACGAGTCCCCCGGCGATCAATTCCACGCGCAGGGTGCGCCGCGAAGCGTGAGGATGCCGTTTGCGCGACTCAGTCATGTCCCCGAAGGAATATCCATATCTTCCACAATCAGGCTAAAACGCTGACGCCTGCCGGTCATTGATGCAAGTCAAAAATCAAACCAAATCACCCCGACGCCTGTCCCGCTTCACGTGCCGGTGGCGCGGGCTTTACAGAACGCCGGCAATCCCTATGCTGGCGATATGCGCACCGTTCGTGTTTCCTTGGGGCCCCGAAGCTATCCAATCCGGATTGCGCCCGGTTTGCTCGCGCGCCTTGGCCGCGAATGCGCCGGCTTGGGGCTGGGCCAACGTTGCGCCATTCTCACCGACGCAAACGTGGGTCGCCTTTACGCCCGGCCCGCGCAGCGGGCCTTAACCGCCGCCGGGTTTCAGCCGCTGCTGATCACCGTGCCCGCCGGGGAAACGGCCAAGTCGCTCGCGACGGTGCGGAGTTGTTATGACCAACTGGCGGCGCACCGGCTGGAGCGCCAGTCGTTCGTTGTGGCGCTGGGCGGCGGAGTGGTGGGTGACCTGGCCGGATTTGTGGCGGCCACGTATCTGCGCGGCATCGCGGTGGTGCAGGTGCCGACGACATTACTGGCGCAGGTGGACAGTTCGGTCGGCGGCAAGGTGGGGGTGAACCTCAAGGCGGGGAAGAATCTGGTGGGCGCGTTTCATCAGCCGCGGCGGGTGCTGTGTGATTTGGACACTTTGCGCACGTTGCCCGAACGCGAGCTCCGCGCGGGGCTGGCCGAGGTCATCAAATACGGCATCATTTGTGACGCGCGGTTGTTTGCCCAATTGGAACGGGATTTGCCGAAGCTGTTGCGACGCGATCCTCGGACGTTGGCGCGGGTCATTGCCCGTTGTTGTCAGATCAAGGCGGACGTGGTGGGGCAGGATGAAACCGAAACCGGCCGGCGCGCCATTCTGAATTTCGGGCACACCATCGGTCACGGGTTGGAGGCCATCTCCCGCTACGGTCGCTACCTGCATGGCGAGGCCATTGCCATCGGGCAAGTGGCGGCGGCGCGGCTTTCCACCCGGTTACAGGGATTGCCGGAGGCCGCGGCGGAGCGCGTGGCGCGTTTGTTTGAGCGCGCCGGTTTGCCGACGACCGTCCGGCTTACCGCACCCCAGCGGCGCAGCTTGTGGGCGGCGATGCGGCTGGACAAAAAAGTCCGCGGCGGCGAAATCAAATTTGTCCTGGCCCGGCGGATTGGCGCGGTCGTCCCCAACTGTCGTGTGGATGAAGCCGAGGTGAATGCGGTTTTGGACACACTCGCATCCCGCAAACCGTAAAATCCAGCAACCATGAGTTCGGTCAGCGAAACCATCGTCCGCGAGTATTTTGAGTTGCACGAGTTCCTGGTGCGTCAACAACGCAAATACATTGCGCCCACCAAACGGGAGGATGACGACATTGATTTCTTCGTGTTGAATCCGCGGCCGCAAGCGCGTTCGGGTGAGCGCCCGTTCGTGCTGACTTCGGCGGACTTGCCGTTCATTGAGCGGGCGGTGGTGGTGGTCAAAGGCTGGCACACCGAAACTTTTGGTCCGGCGCGGCTGGCCAATGCGCCAGAAATCCTCCGATTTGTCCAACCGCGGGTGTTTCAGCAGGCGGTCAAAGCCTTTGGCCAGGACGGTCCGCCGCTGAAAATTCTGGTGGTGCCGGCGCTGCCGCACACCGAATCCGCCCGGCGGGAAACCGTGGCGTTTCTGCGGTCCAAGGGAGTGGATGCGGTGCTGCCGTTCCGCACTCTGCTGGGGGATCTGGTGAACCAGATTGAGGTCAACCGGAATTATCAGAAATCGGATCTGCTCCAGATGATCCGGATTCTCAAGAACTACAATTTCTTTCGCGAACCCCAGTTGGAACTTTTCAAGGCCCGGCGGCGAAAGCAGTGAGTTTGGGGCGATCCACGATTCCGGTTAACCCTCGCCACCTCCCCACCCGTGCGTGGAGGAGTGTCCGGGAAGATTTCCGGATCGTTCGTTTGGTGACCTGATCCAGCTATTTCCGCGCCCGCTTGAGCATGTCGGCAATTTTGACTTCCGCGCCGCCCAGGCGTTTGCTTTCGTCCGCCGCTTCCATGAAGGCAAAAATCTCCAAGGTTTCCTGCTGGCTGACGGGGGCGATTCCGGTCTGGAAAAACTTCACAATTTCCACCACCAACGGAGCGTAGCCATCGAACGAACCCGCTGGCGCTTCTCCTGTCGCGCTCCGGGCCACGCCGCGGAATTGGTTCCCCTCGCGGTAGATGCCGGTGCGGCCGCCTTTCCAAGTGCCGATGACTTCGATTTTGCCGTCGGGTGTAGTGCCGCGTTTGACGGTCCGACAACCCGGGCCCATCGCGGTGAACAA
>MWDV01000143.1 GCA_002070715.1 Verrucomicrobia bacterium ADurb.Bin118 | reverse complement strand
CTCGGCAATGCTCCCCACCCCTTCGCACCGATAGATGCTGTCCCGGTCCACATACAGGCTTTGGGGCAGCCCATATCTCCTGGCCCAGCCTTCCAGCATGTCGTAGCTGGCGTGCGTCGTTTCGGCCTCAAAGAACTGAGCCCACACCCGGTTGGTCGCATCATCCACCATCACCATCAGCACACACGGCGCCCGCCGGCCCTCGAACCCGTCGTGGTGCGAACCGTCCAGTGGCACCATCGCCCCAAAGCAGGGTTTACGCTCCCGCCATTGTCGGTGGCGTTGCCGCCGTCGGCGTACGGTCCAGCGCCCGGCGGCCAGCAGCCAACACCGCAGCGTCTCGTGATCCACCCGCCAGCCCTCCTGGGCCAGATACTCCGCGGCCAGGGTGGGCCCAAAGTCCGGATACCGCTGGGCGTGCCGCGCCAACACCTGTGCGCGCAGTTCCGGCGGTTTGCGGCGCGGGCCGGGCCGGCCGCGCAACCGGTGCACCAGCCCCGCATCTCCGGCGGCCCGATACCGTCGCCACACCCGCTGGGTTTGTCGGTAGCTCAGTCCCAGCACGGCGGCCGCCGCACCCACCAAGTTGAGTTCGCCCGCTTGTACTCCCGCCATAATGACGGCACGACGCCGTTCTTTCGCACTCATCGTTAATGTTCCCATCGTGGCGGCAGTGCCTACCGCAACTGTCGCCCCATGGGGACATTTTCATCGAGTCCAAAAGGGGACATTCTCAAAGAGTCGTGACACGGCGGTGGCGGCCACTTGCATTCTGGGCCGGCTTCAACGACTGTTCGTCATAACAAACTGAGGCGACAGGTGAACGCATGAGCCGAATTCGTTTTAACCGCCGTAATGAACTGGAACGGGATTCCAAACGTCTGTTGTTAAATCTGGGTGCGCCGCTTTCCCGTCGTGAGGCGCTCCGCCGTTGTTTGTATGGCACCGCGGGTTTGTTTTTGGTCAACGGCTGGGGCTTGCGCGCCTCGACGGCGTCCCGTCCGGCCAAGGCCAAATCCGTTATTCAAATCTGGATGTGGGGCGGGCCGGCGCACTTGGACACTTTTGATCCCAAACCGGAGGCGGGCCGTGATTACTGTGGCGATCTGCTCAATCCCATCCCCACCAACGTGGACGGCATCCGCATCGGCGAATTGTTGCCGCTGCTGGCTCAACAGGCGGACAAGTATTCCATCATCCGCAGCATGACCCACGGCAACAACGGACACGAAACCGCCGCTTACATGGTCCAAACCGGCCGGCCCCCGGGCGGGCGGGAGGTGTATCCCTGCGCCGGCGCGGTCACGTCGTTGTTCAAGGGTTACGACGCCGGTTATCAGGGATTGATTCCGCCGTATGTGGTGTTGACCGAGCCACAGGGCCGGTTTTCGGAGGCGGGTTTTCTCGGCTCGAAATACAAGCCGTTTGCCACCGGCGGCGACCCGGCGCGCATACCGTTCGCGGTGGAAGGCGTGGTGGCCCCCGGCATCAGTGAACAACGCCAGCAGGCACGGCGGAATTTGCTCCAGCAACTGAACACGCTGGGCCGCGCGCTGCCCGGGGACGCTACCGTGAAGGCGCTCTACGCCTCCGAGCAGCAGGCCTATGAGTTGATCCTGGGCGATGCCGGCAAGTTGTTTGATCTCTCGCAGGAGCCGGACGCGCTGCGCGACCGTTACGGGCGGAATACGTTTGGCCAATCGTGCCTCATGGCGCGGCGGCTGGTGGAGAAGGGCGTGCCGTATGTAACGATCAATTACAAGGGCTGGGATACACACAAAACGCATTTCCCGATCATGCGGCGCAAACTGCCGGAGCTGGACAAGGGCTTCGCCACGTTGCTCCAGGATTTGTCCGAACGCGGGCTGCTCGCGAGCACGATCATCTGGTGGAGCGGCGAATTTGGCCGTACACCCAAAGTGCAGTGGGAAGCCCCGTGGAACGGCGGGCGCAATCACTTTGGCCGCGTCTTCTCGGCGGTCGTGGCGGGGGGCGGTTTCAAGGGCGGCCAGGTGGTGGGCGCGTCCAACGCCACCGGCGAGGAGCTTCAGAGCCGGCCGGTTTATCCCTGCGATCTGCTGGGCAGCATGTATGCGTTGATGGGCATTGACGCCGCCGCCCGGTTGCCGCATCCGCAGGGTGCACTGGCGCGGGTGATGCCGACGCCGGAGGAAGGCGTGAAATCGGGTGGCTTGCTGAAGGAAATCATGTGAAGCCGCGCGCTCGAATCCGGCGTCCCAAATTCACCGAAGCTATGCCGGCGAACCAAGTTGGCCACTTGCGGGTTGTCCCCCATCTCCTGTCCCAGGATTTTCCACTGCGCCGCAACCTGCCGTCCGGGGAGGGGCTTTACAAATGACGATGAGGATACGGATGAAACCCAAGCGACACGGTGATTGTTCCCGGACCGAGACAGATGTTCCCCGGTTGCTGCGGATGACCCATTGTGGCGGCCGCGGAGCGATGCGGGGATTGCTCCTTCTTTTCCTCACCTTTGCCCTTACCACCCAAGCGCAACGCGCGCCGCAGCTCGGTTACGTTTACCCGGCGGGCGGACGTCAGGGCGCGACGTCGCAGGTGGTCATCGGCGGACAATTCCTTGGCGGCGCCACTGGGGCGTTCGTTTCCGGAGAAGGGATCCGGGCGATTGTGACGGAGGTTGCCAAGCCGATGAACCAAGGCCAGTTCAATCAGCTCCGCGACCAACTCCGCGCGTTGCAGGAACGCAAACTGGACGTCGAACGGGCGGCCAAACGCGGCGCCGCCACCACCAATGTCTGGACGGCGGCGGATGAGAAGCAGCTTGCGGAAATCCGCGAAAAGATCATTCAGAATCCGCCCAACCGGAATGTGGCGCCGGCGCTGGCGGAAACCGTCACCCTGCGGGTAACGATTGCGGAGGATGCCGCGCCGGGCACGCGGGAAATTCGGCTGGTCACGCCGGGCGGTTTGTCGAACCCCCTGGTTTTTCAAGTGGGACAATTGCCGGAGTTTTCCGAACCCGCCGCCCGCGCGGCCAATCCCGACTTGGACCGTTTCCTGGAGCGCCTGGGCCGCCCGCCCGCACCCAATCCGACGCGCTCCGAGATGCGCATTCGCCTGCCGGCCACCGTCAACGGCCAGATCATGCCCGGCACGGTGGATCGTTTTCGTTTCCACGCGCGCCGGGGGCAGCAACTCGTCGCCCGGGTCCAGGCCCGCGCGTTGATTCCGTATCTGGCCGACGCTGTGCCCGGCTGGTTTCAGGCCACCTTGGCGCTCCAAGACGCCCAAGGCCGGGAACTCGTTTACGTGGATGATTTCCGCTTCGATCCCGATCCCGCGCTGCATTTTGAGATTCCCCGGAACGGCGAGTATATCTTGGAAATCAAGGATGCCATTTACCGGGGCCGCGAGGATTTTGTCTATCGCCTCACGGTGGGGGAACTGCCGTTGGTGACCGGTATCTTTCCGCTCGGCGGACCCGCCGGCGCCACGACGGAGGTCGAACTCACCGGTTGGAATCTGCCGACAACCCGGGTCACGGTGGATAACCGGGACGCGACGCCGGGGGTGCGAACACTGTCCGGACCTTGGGAGAGTTGGGCAGCCAATCCGGTTCTCTTTGCGGTGGATGCTTTGCCCGAATTGACGGCGACGGCAGGCCACCACGAACTCCGGACGGCCCAAGTGGTGTCGCTGCCCGTGATCATCAATGGGCGCATTGGACAACCCGGCGGGACCGATGTGTTCCGGTTTGAAGGCCGGGCGGGCGAGGAACTCGTGGCGGAGGTCATGGCGCGGCGTTTGAATTCTCCCTTGGATTCCCGGCTCCAACTCACGGATGCCGCTGGAAAACAAATCGCCGTCAACGATGATTGCGAGGACAAAGGCGCGGGGCTGGTCACGCATCACGCGGACTCCTATCTGCGCGCCACTCTGCCGGCGGATGGCCTGTATTATGTGCAGATCACGGATGCGCCGCGGCGGGGCGGCCCGGAATACACCTATCGTCTGCGCCTGAGCGCGCCCCGGCCGGATTTTGCGCTGCGTGCGGTGCCGTCGAGCCTCAGCGTGCGCGCCGGATCGAGCGCGCCGGTGACTGTGTTCGCGCTGCGCAAGGACGGGTTCACGAACGCCATTGCTGTGGCGCTGAAAAAAGCGCCGCCGGGATTCAAATTAAGCGGCGGGGAAATCCCGGCGGGTGCGGAGCAAATAAAGCTCACCGTGACCGCACCGTGGTTTGGACCGGAAGATCCCGCCGCCTTGGAGTTGGAAGGCCGGGCGACAGTGGCGGGACAAGAGCTGGTGCGTCCGGTGCTTCCCGCGGACGACCAGATGCAGGCTTTCTTTTATCGGCATCTGGTGCCGGCCCGGGAACTCCGGGTGGCCGTCTCCCGCGGATTTGGCCGCGGTCGGGGACTCAAGCTGTTGAGTGAAGTTCCCGTGAAGATTCCCGCTGGCGGCACGGCTGTGGTGCGCTTGGACGCGCCGGCGCGGGCGTTTGCCAACCCGCTGCGACTGGAACTGACCGATCCGCCGCCCGGCATCAGCCTGGGCAAAATCGCCTCTGCGCAAGGCGGCACGGAACTCACCTTGCGCGCCGATGCCGCCAAAGCCGCGCCCGGCACGAAAGGCAATCTCATCGTGACCGCCACCCTAGCCCGCCCGGCGGCGGCCAAAGGCAAAGCCGTGGCGGCCGCCCGGCAATCCGTCGCCACCCTGCCGGCTATTCCATTTGAGATCGTGGCGCGAACGAAATGACGAAACCCGAGGGTCGGCGGCGGGGAAGGGCGATTCCCCTCCAGAAGAAATGGCCCGGGCAGTGTCAGTTGCCCGGGTGATGCCTTCCGTCAACCCGCCTTATTTTTGTTTCCCGCCGCCCGGCGTTGTGGTAGAAGCCCGCCATGAACGCCGAAGCCGCAGCAAACCTCTTCTACATTTGGGGTCTGGACAACGCCGCCTACGGTCCCGTGGAACTGCCCACGCTGGTCGAGTGGATTAAAGACGAGCGGGTCCTGGCGGAGACCTGGGTGTACACCGAGCGCGACACCACCTGGCAACGCGCTCCGGACGTGTCGGAACTGCGCATGTTCTTCAAAGCGTCGGCGGAATCATCCGCGCCCGCGGCCAGACCTGGTCTTAAACCCGGCGCGCTGCGGCGGGTCAAAATCCTGGCGGATCTGACCGACGAACAACTGAACCGGTTTGCCCGGTTTATGGAAATCACCGAAGCGCCGCAATGGAGCACCCTGGTGACCCAGGGCGAACGGGGCGATGCCATGTATCTGATACTGGAAGGCGAATTGCGCGCGCGACTGGTGGCCGGGGGGCGGGAATCCATTCTGGCCACGCTCGGTCCCGGCGATTTCTTCGGGGAAATCTCGTTGTTCGATCACGGCCCGCGCTCGGCGGATATCATCGCGAACCAGGACAGTTTCCTCCTGAAAATCTCCACCGCGGCGTGTGAAACACTCGCGCGCGAAGCACCGGACATTGCCACGGTGTTTCTGCTCGGCATCGTCAAAACCCTCGCCGCGCGCATTCGCGCTGACAACCGGCGGCTGGCTCAATCGGCGACTTTCGCCCACGCGGCGGGCATTTGAACGCCCGCGCATTGGGGGCGCCCCGCAGATCTTGGCGTGCTCGTCTCTGGTTGGGCTGAGAGCCCGCTGTCTATCCGCTGGGGAATTGCCGGGGACAATTTACACGCCACTGAAGGCGGCGAATCCTCCGTCAATGGGCACGACCACACCGGTCACAAAACCGGCGGCTTCCTCGGATACCAGCCACAGCAGCGCGCCCACCAAATCCTCGGACGCGCCAAATTTCCCCAGCGGCGTATGGGCGAGAATCGTGTGTGCGCGCGGCGTCCAAGTGCCGTCGGGTTGGGTCAACAGCGCGCGGTTTTGGTCCGTGACAAAAAAGCCCGGCGCGATGGCGTTGACACGCACCCCGACCTTTGAAAAATGCACGGCCAGCCATTGGGTGAAGTTGCTGATCGCCGCCTTGGCGCCGCTGTAAGCCGGAATTTTGGTCAGGGGCCGGAAGGCGTTCATTGAGGAGATGTTGATGATGACGCCTTTGCCTTTGCCGGCCATGGCGCGGGTGAACGCTTGGGTGGGCAAGAGCGTGCCGAGGAAATTCAGATGGAACACGAATTCAATGCCTTTGGGGTCAAGATCGTAAAAGGTCACGAGATCTGGCACCGTATCCGCTAAATCTTCCGGACGCAGATACTCGAGACTCGTGGTGCCTTTCGGATGGTTGCCGCCAGCACCGTTGATAAGGATATCCACCGGTCCCAGTTCCCGGGTCACCTTGTTGTTGGCGGCCGCGAGGCTTTCCCGTTCGAGAACGTTGCAGACCACGCTCAGGGCCGTGCCGCCTTCCTGCCGGATTTGCGCCGCCGTGTGTTCGGCGGCTTCCGGTTTTAAGTCGGCCACCGCCACGCGCGCGCCGCACGCCGCCAACGCGCGCGCCATGGTGCCGCATAACACGCCGCCTCCGCCGGTGACGAGGGCGACCTGGTTCTGGAGATTGACAGTAAAGGGAACTTTCATGCGTTGCTCCGCCATGGTTGGTTTAGTCTTGAAAACGCCCCCGATACGCCCACAAGCCGAGCGCCGGGTTGGCAATGTAAAAGATCGGTTTGCCCTGCACGGTGTTCCAGCCGTCCTTCAGCCGGGCCGGATCGTAGCGCTGGGTCATCTGCTTCAAGTCCGCGTAACGGAAGTTGACGCTTTCGATTTCCGCCTGGCTCAACTGACCGGGGCAATAGGTGATGCGGAACCGGCCTTCCGATGAACCGTGAATCAGGTGGGCCGCCGCGCTGAGATTGGCGCGCAACTCGGCGTTCGCCGCGACCGCCGCGAGGGTCGCCGGCGTGCCGCGATAACCGTATTTGCGGATGAGCCGGTCAATCTCCGGATCTTCGCCAAACTCGCGCAAGCCGGGCGCGAGCACGATCAATTCACCGTCATCGGCCATCGCCATGCGGGTGCGGTAAATGCTTTTGTTGCCCAGCCAGGTGCTTTTGAACTCGTCAGGATCGAGATACACCACGACCTTTTGCAGCGGCGCCTCGAGCATTTCAAAATTCACCTGCTGCGCCAGAGCCGCCGCTTGCTCAAACCCCGACGCGTCGTCGCTCACAAACAAACCGCGCACCCGCAGTTTGCCGTCCGCGTCGCGGCCCACCACGGTATGGACATAGACGATGGGCAGATGCGGGGTGAAATGGTCGCTGGCGTAATTCAAAATGCGGCGCACCGGCGTGTCCGCGCGGCCCATCATGCGCTCCATCCCGTAGGCGGCGCCGACGAAGTGGCTTTTGTTAATGCCCTCCTGGCCGCCGCAACCGACAAAGATGTTCTTGTTGTAATTGGCCATGCCCACAACCTCGTGCGGCACCACCTGCCCGACGGACAAAATCAAATCGTATCCACCCGTCCAGATTAGATTGGCCACCTGGGCCGGCCAGGGAAAATCCACCGCGCCACCGGACACGTCCCGGACAAATTCGCCCGGCACTTCGCCGACGGTCGTGATGCCCGTGCGCCAGTTGTGGACGCGGAACAACTCCGTCGGCACGCCGGCGTACATGGTCGCGATTTGCGCCGGGGTCATGGGCGTGTGTGTGCCCAGCGCCGGCAGTACATCGGTCAGGCGGTCGCCGAAATAATCGTAAATCAGCTTCGTCAACACCCCGGCGTGCGAATGGTACCGGGTGAAGTCGGGAGGGACGACCAGCACCCGTTGCCGGGCGCCGATCTGGTCCAAGGCCGAAAATAATCCGGTCCGAAGATCGTCTTCCGTCAGCGTGTCGGTGGCAGTGCCGCGTGCGAAGTAAAGCATGGCTCTGGTTCTTTCCGCAGGGACAACCTACCTGAATCCCGACGGCCAGGAAAAGCGGATTTTGGATCAGCGCACCTATGGCAACTTCCCGCACCTGACAGAATCGCGAAATCTGATCCGGGCTGAGATGCTCAAAAGATTCGGTGGCGTGGAATCGCTTTGGCCATGTGATTCCCGACACTCACGCACCGCTCGGCATCCACAAGGGCGCCTTCCGATTGCTGCTTATCCGGTCGGGCATGTTGGTCCAGCAGGCGGAGTTCTTAAACCAAGGCCTCCGCTGGCAATTTTACAAAGGTTGCCAATGACCCGGTTCTCGCGATTAAATGACGGTGTATGTTTCGTGCGCGGGTATTCCGATCGGGCGGCCGCCTCCTGGGGCTGTGGTCTTGTGTGTTCGTGCTGGCGGCTTCGGCGCCGGCGGTTTCGTTCACCAATCCCATCATGTCCAGCGGGGCGGACCCGTGGATTGCCTACCAAAACGGTTATTACTACCTCACCTACACGAGCGGCTCGAATGTCCGATTGCGGCAGGGACGAAAGCTGACCGGGCCGGCGGGGGTCGCCGAGGCCAAGGCGAAGACTGTTTTCACGCCAGCCGCGCCCTACAACAAAAATGTCTGGGCCCCGGAACTGCATTTCATCCAAGGCCGGGCCTATCTCTACTTTGCGGCGGATGATGGCGACAACGCCAATCACCGCATGTATGTCGCCCAGGGCCACGCCAACGGGACGCCGACCTCGTTCACCAGCAAGGGAAAGATCTTTGACCCCACCACGGATCGGTGGGCGATTGATGGCACCGTGCTCCAAGCCGACGACGGCGCGCTTTACTTCATCTGGTCCGGCTGGCCGGGCGCGGTGGATGGACGCCAAAACCTCTACATCGCGCCGATGAGCAACCCGTGGACCATCAGCGGTCCGCGCGTCCTGCTTTCCACGCCCACCGAGCCGTGGGAAAGCTGGATTCAGGAAGGCCCTGTCATCCTCAAGCGCAATGGCATGGTGTTCCTGGTGTACGCCGCGAACAAATCGTGGACCGACAACGAATGCATCGGCCTGCTCGTCAATACCGACGGCAATTATCTCAACCCCGCCTCCTGGACCAAGCAACCGCAACCGATCTTCTCCACTTATGTCGGCCCGGATGGCGCCGTGTACGGGCCGGGGCATTGCAGCTTCACGCAATCGTTGGATGGCACGGAAGACTGGATTTTTTATCACGCCGCCAAAAGCAGCGGTGCGGGTTGGGATCGCAACGTGCGCATGCAACGGATCTCGTGGGCCGCAAATGGTTATCCAGTTTTGGGCCGTCCGGTGCCGGCGGGCATTCTGCTCGACGGCCCGTCGGGGGACGATTTCACCCTGCCGCGCATCACCGAAGTCGCGCCGCAAACCGGCCGAAAAATCCGGATCCGAGGCCAAGCGCCGTTGCCGCTTCAAACCAATCGGTGGACGATTGAATACTCCGGCAACTTGAGCCGGTGGCACACGCTGTCCAACGTGTCCGGTCTTCAGTTCGCGGCCGAGGTGGTCGAGTCGCTGACGTCGTCGAACCGGTTTTATCGCATCCGGTTCGCCCGTTAATTCGTTTCTCCGGCGGGTTCAGTCTGCCAGCCGCCGCCCAGTACGGCGTACAGCCGCACGTCATGGGTAAACTTTTGCAGGCGCAGAAAGACCAGGGCTTGTTCCGCCGCGAAGAGCGAGCGTTGTGCATCCAGCACCCCCAGATAACTGTCTATGCCTTTGTCAAACCGGGATTGAGCGAGGCGATGGGTTTCCGCCAGGGCGCGGACAAGCGATTGCTGCGCGGTCACCTGTTCGTCCATCGTGCCCCGTGCGGCCAGTGCATCGGCCACGTCCCGGAAAGCGCTTTGGATGGCTTTCTCGTATTGCGTCACGGCGATTTCGCGCTGCACTTTGGCGGCTTTATGGGCGGACCAGGTGCGGGCGTCGAAAATCGGCATGACGATTTGCGGCGCGTAATTCCACGCCCCCGAGCCGGATTCAAACAAACCGGAGAGATCGCGGCTGGCGGTGCCAAAGGCGGCGGTCAGCGTGATCCGCGGAAAGAAGGCCGCGCGCGCCGCGCCGAGGTCGGCATGGGCGGCTTTCAACAGATGCTCCGCTTGCAGCACGTCCGGGCGTAGCCGGAGGATTTCGGAGGACAGACCCGCCGACACCTCGCGCGGGGGAAGAATGCTGTCCAATGCCGTCGGCAACAGTTCGGCGGCGACGGGCGCGCCGACCAGCAAAGCCAGCGCGTTTTCGCCTTGGGCGACTTGTTGTTGATACGTCGCTCGGTCGCGTCGCGCCACCTCGAGCGGCGTTTGGGCGCGGAACAATTCCAGCTCGGGCACCAGGCCGAGATCGTAACGCCGTTTGACCAGATCATACGCGGCCTGTTGCGCCTCGAGCGTGGTTTGCGCGAGTTGCAGGTTTTCGCTGTCCGCCGCCAGCGCGAGATAGGTTTGCACCACGGACGACACGAGGAGAATTTGCGCGCTGCGCCGGGCCTGTTCCGTGGCGAGATATTCCTCCAAGGCACGATCCTTGAAGTTGCGGATGCGCCCGAAGAAATCAATTTCCCACGCGGCCACGCCGAGATTGACGTCGTAGCGTTCCACGGTCTGGCGGCGCTGGTTGCTCGAAAGATCCGCCGGCACCCGCGCTTTGCTGCCCCGCCCTGCGGCGCTCACGGCGGGCAGTAATTCCGCGCGTTGGATGCCGTAGTAGGCTTGGGCGCGTTCGACGTTCAACGCCGCCAGTCGCAGGTCCCGGTTGTTCGTCAGGGCCAGTTCGATGACCTGCTGCAGTTTGGCATCGGTGAAAACCTCGCGCCAGCCCAGGTCCAGAATTTCCTCCGGGGCGGCGGGGGCGCCGTCCGCGGCATAAGCCGGACCGGTGGGCCACGCCGCTGGGATGGGGGCGGCGGGCGGTTGATATTGCGGCGCCAGGTTGCACCCGGCCGTTACCATGGCCAGACCGAAGGCGAGAAAAGGAATCTGCTTGTTCATCTTAGTGGCTCCCGGTGGCCGCGGCTTCAAGGGCGGGCGCGGCGGGCCGCGGCTTGCGCCGGCCAAAGGTCTTTTCAATCAGCACGAAGAACAGCGGGGAAAACAGAATCACCAGCACGGTGCCGGTAACCATGCCGCCCAGGACGGACGTGCCGATGGCCGTCATGGCGCCGGCACCGGCGCCGCTGGCCAGCGCCAGGGGCAACACCCCGCCGCCAAACGCGAGCGACGTCATGACAATGGGCCGGAACCGCAGGCGCGTGCCTTCCAGGGTGGCCTCGATCAAACCCAGGCCCTGTTCGTAGCGCGCCTTGGCAAACTGGACGATCAGAATGGCGTTCTTCGTGGTAAGACCGAGCGTGGTCAGCAAGCCGATTTGGAAATAGACGTCATTGGGCAGTCCGCGCAGCGAGGAGGCAATCACGCCCCCCAGCACGCCGAGCGGCAGCGCGAGCAAAATCGAGACGGGGATGGGCCAGCTTTCGTAAAGCGCGGCCAGACACAGAAAGATAACCAAGATGGAGAAGGCATAGAGCGGCGCGGTTTGCGTGCTGGCCATGCGCTCCTGATAGGAAACACCCGTGTAATCGTGGCCGATGCCGGGCGGCAATTTCGCGACGATTTCCTCAAAAGCGCGCATGGCGTCGCCGGTGCTGTGGCCCGGCGCCGGTTCGCCCTGAATGTTCATCGAGGCAAAACCGTTGAACCGTTCCAACCGCGGGGAGCCGGTGGTCCAACGGGTGGAGGCAATGGACGCAAACGGCACCATCTTGCCGGCGGTGTTCCGCACATAAATTTTTTCCAGATCGCTCGGCAGTCGGCGGAAGGGGGCGTCGGCCTGGACATAGACGCGTTTGACCCGGCCGCCTTGAATGAAGTTATTGACGTAGGTGCTGCCAAACGCCGCCGACAGCGTATTGTGAACGGCATTGATGGGCACCCCCAGCGCCCCGGCTTTTTCCCAATCCACGTCCACGCGGAATTCGGGCACGTCTTCCATGCCGTTGGGGCGGACGTTGGCCAGCCGCGGGTCCTGGCTGGCCAGGTAGAGAAATTGATTGCGCGCGGCCATGAGGGCGTCGTGTCCCAGCCCGCCGCGGTCTACCAACTGGAAGTCCACACCCCGCGCCGTGCCCAGTTCGACGACCGGCGGCGGCGGGAAGGCAAACACCATGGCCTGGCGCATCCGGGCAAACGTGGCCATGGCCCGGCCGGCAATGGCCTTCACCCGCAGATCATCGCGATCCCGCAACTCCCAGTCCTTCAATTTGACGAAGACCATGCCGTTGTTTTGGGCGCGTCCGGAGAATCCCATGCCCGCGACGGTCATGCACGATTCCACCGCCTCCTTTTCGTTTTCCAAAAAGTGGGTTTTGACCTGGTCGGCCACCTCCTGGGTTTGTTCCAGCGTCGCCCCTGTGGGCATGATGATCTGGCACATGAGAATGCCCTGGTCTTCATCCGGCAGGAATGAGGAAGGCATGCGCATAAACAGAAAACTCAATCCCCCCACAATCACCAGAAAGACCAGCACGTAACGCAGTTTCCGCGTCAACGCGTGGCCTACCAAGCCCACCGCCAGGGTACGGACGCGGAAGAATCCGCGGTCGAACCAGAG
>MWDV01000142.1 GCA_002070715.1 Verrucomicrobia bacterium ADurb.Bin118 | reverse complement strand
CTCCAGCAGAAGGCGTAATCCTTGCCGGACCAGTTGCTGGTCTTCCGCCAACACCACGGTCACTCGCCGTTTCTCCAATGCTTGGGACCCGTTCATGAAGGGAAGGGTTGAAGGTAGAAATCGCAAAATCCGAAAATTCTTTGTCGGGGGATTCGCCACGTCGCCGGACAAGCCTCGTTTGACGGGCGTTCCATCAGTTGTTTCCGCGGCGATGATTCACGGTTTTCGCCGGACCAGATGATGCCGTTCGCCGCCTCGTTAATCCCCTTTCCCCACCGGGCGGGGCCAAGGCGGGCGGACGTGGATGTTAAAACCACAACCATGACGGGTGCCTTGTGATTTACGCAGGCCCAGCGTGGCCTTGATGGGGATTTCGTGCAAGCACCAAGTCCCCCCCCATCAAGTCGCAGACCGTTGCCGGGCGACCCAGTCCCTCGCTTGGAGGATCAAATCCAAGTCCTCGACCAAGTTGCCGAAGCGAAAGCGTGGCAGGCCGCTCTGTTGTCGCCCGAGCAACTCGCCCGGGCCGCGCAGTTTCAGATCAGCTTCAGCAATGCGGAAGCCATCACTGGTTTCCTCCAAGACGCGCAACCGCTGCCGCGCTGCCGGGGTCTCCGTCGCGGTGATCAGGATGCAATAGGCGTCGCCACCGCCCCGTCCGATGCGGCCCCGTAATTGGTGTAATTGCGGCAACCCGAATTGTTCCGCATTCTCAATCAACATCACTGTGGCATTGGGCACATCCAAGCCCACCTCAATCAGCGAGGTCGCCAGCAATACCTTCACTTGATTGGCCCTAAATTGGGCCAGGACCGCCTCTTTATCACGGGGTGCCAGGCGTCCATGCAAGAGCCCCAGCGGAAACGGGGCGAGTTGTTGGCGCACATTTTCAAACTCATGCAGCACCGCTTTGACGCTGCCTCCGTCGGTTTCCTCGACGCGGGGATAGACCACATACGCCTGGCGGCCGGCGGAAAGCTGCTGCCGGATGAACTTCCAGACGCGGGGCAACTGGGCCGCCGACCGCACCAAGGTCCGGATCTGCCCGCGGCCGACGGGCAACTCGTCAATCACCGACACATCGAGATCGCCATAGAGCGTGAGCCCCAAGGTCCGGGGAATGGGTGTGGCGGTCATCACCAGCAGGTGGGGATACGCACCTTTACGCACCAGCGTTTCGCGCTGCACCACGCCGAACTTGTGTTGCTCGTCAATAATCACCAGCCCAAGATTTGGCAGAACGAACCCCTCCGTAAGCAGGGCGTGGGTCCCGACAAAAAGCGAAGGAGGACACGAATCCGCGTCGGTCCCGGCCGTTCCTGAGGGATGGCTTTCACTTGTCTTCCGGCTGCCGGTCCGCAGTTCGACGGGAATCGGCAACGCCCCGAACCATTGGCGAAAACTGGCGTAATGTTGCTCCGCCAGGATTTCCGTCGGGGCCATGAGGGCCACGCTGAACCCGCTCTCGAGGGCCATGAGTGCGGCACAGGCGGCGACGACGGTTTTTCCGCTGCCGACATCGCCCTGCAACAAGCGTCGCATGGGATGCGGTCCCATCAGGTCGCGCCGGATCTCCCGCAACACCCGGGTTTGCGCGGCGGTGAGGGTAAAACCCAGCCGGGCGAGAAACGGTTTGATGAACCGGTTTTTCTCCCCGCCGCATGGCAAGGCGGTGGCTTTGGTTTCAAACCGCTGGCGCCGGGTCTGCAGCCGTTGTTGCAGTTCCACAAATTCATCCAAGGCGAGACGCCGCCGCGCGAACTCGCCTTCCTCCAAGGCCGTTGGAAAATGCAACCAACGCACCGCTTGGGCGCGGGACGACAGGGGAGTGGCGGGCGGTGCGGTTTCTACGACACCAATCTCCTTCGTCGGCCCGCACGGATACGGTGGTTCGGGAATGTCCTTCTCGTATCGCTCGAGGGTGCGCCAGATCAACGCGCGCAACCAGCGCTGCGGCAGTCCTTCGGTCAGCGGATACATCGGGGTGATGCGATCAAAATGCACAAAGCGCTCCTCGCCGCCTTCGATTACTTCTGTTTCCGGATGGTCCATGGTGCGCGGTTTCAAGCCAACGAGTTTGCCGAACACAACCACTTCGTCGCCGACGTCAAAGTATTTCTCCATGAAGGGCAGATTCCACCACCGGCAATGCAGCCGCCCGGATGAGTCCGACAAGACTAGTTCAAAAACCGATTTGCCGCCGCGGCGAAATCGCTTGAGTCCCTTGGCCACCACCGTTCCCCGGGTCAGCGTCGGGTCGCGCGTTGTGAGTTCCTGGATGGCTTGAAAATGCCGCCGGTCTTCGTATCGCCGGGGCCGGTGAAGCAGTAGATCTTCGACGGTGTGAATGTTCAACCGGGCCAGTTGCGCCGCGCGCTCCGCACCAACCCCCCACAACGTCGTTACGGGTTGGGCCAATGACGAAGGAGGGAGCTTGTTGGGAAAGACGGCCATCGCAGCGACGATACAATCCGCGGATCAGAATTCAATCAGGGTGATGCTTGGACCAACCATTGCCAGACACGCCGCCGAGAATCAAGAAACACTGTCCGACCATATCCAACAACTGGTGGCCGCCATTCATGATTCCAAGAGAGTTTGGAGGGCGGAAAATAAGGCGGTCCGATCGCGCAACGCCCAACATTCATTTTTTCGGGTCAACAGCCCAAACCCGGTCCCATACGCCGGGCCGTTGACCACGCAGGCATCGGTTTGACATTCCTCCAGTTGCCGACGCGCGGCATCCAACGTCGAGGTGCGGTCGCCGTCCACCTCATATTTCCATCCCACCAACAGCGCGTGGGGAAACCAGCCGCGGAGTTCGGCGATGATTTTAGTCGTGGGGATCAGTTCCGCGAGCAACCGCCCGGCGCGCGTGGAAATTTTCCCTTCGGTGACCCGCTGCAAAGTGCCATCCGCCACAGGAATCCAAACCGCTCCCCATTGGAAATCACTGACCGCCGCCGCATGAAACACCGCTTCCACCGGGTCACTTTTCTGCCGCTGCAATTGCTCGCGCAAATCGGCCGTGGTGCCAAAGGACACCACCGCCGCCGCGTTTCGTTCTCCGGCGTAAACGGCTTGCTCGCCCAGCAACAATTTGACGTGATGCCCCCGCTGGGTGAGAAAGACGGCCAATTCAGTGCCCAAGCGACCCGTAGAGAAGTTGGTCAATCGCCGCACCGCATCCAGTGGTTCATAGGTGGGACCGGCAGTGACCAGGCAGCGCCGGGGAGTGGGTTGACGAACCGCGTCCATTTTGGGTTCAGTAAAATTTTCTTTTAGGGACGCACTCGGTAATCCGGACTGGTCAGCAGATACATCAAACCCGCCACCAAGGCCATGATGAGCACCACAACAACGCCAAGAAAGATGACCCCTCCATATTTCCGCTTGAACCTTCGCCACCGTTGCGTGATTCGGGTTACTGCTGACATGCCCGCATCCTAATCCGCGGGGCGGGAACTGCAAGCGGTCTTTCGACCCCGGGGCGCCGGGAGGTCGGCACAACCCCAATCCGCCTTAACTAAGGCGCATCGGCATCACCACGTAGAGAAACGGACCGTTGATTTTCAACACGCCTGGACTCAGCTCATCGGTGAGTTCGAGAAACACTTCGTCCTGGTTCAAGGCGTTCAACGGTTCTATCAGATAGCGGGGGTTGAACGCGATGGCCAAGTCCGGTCCCTTGTAGTTGACTGCGATGCTTTCGCGCGCCTCTCCAATTTCCGGAGAATTGGCCGTGAGCGCCAGATTATTCTTGGTGAAACTCAGCTTGACGGAATTGGCTTTGTCCGTCGTCATGAGTTCCGCCCGGCGCAACGCATGCAAAAATTCCTCCCGCACCAGCGGAATCCGCTCCTTGGTTTCACTGGGGATCACCTGCCGGTAGTTGGGATAATTGCCTTCGATCAGTTTGGTGATGATGAACACCGTCCGGCCCTTTTCGTCGCGCAAACTGAACGCGGCTTGATTACCGGAGTATTTGATTTCCACCTCGCCTTGGGGTTGCGCCAGGCGCGTCAACTCGGTCACCGCTTTGGTGGGCACAATGAACTCGCCCTGACTATGCTCCGCCACTTCGGCGTCCGTGTCCGCCAGCGCCAGCCGCCGTCCATCCGTCGCCACCAACGTCAGCTTGTGCTCTTTCAAACTGAAATAGATCCCGTTCAGCACGTAGCGCGATTCGTCCGTGGACGCGGCAAATGCCGTTTGCTTCAACATGCCGGCGATTGTTTCCTGGGGCAGCGCGACCTTCCGGTCCTCCGGAAATGCGGGGAGCGGGGGGAATTCCTCCGCGGGCAATCCGTGCAGCCGGTAATCCGAAGCGCCGGCGCGTATGCGGCAGCGGTGTTGGTCATCCACTTCGAGCTTAATCTCACCGCCATTCAGCTCGCGCACAATGCCCAACAACTTTTTGACCGGCACCGTGGCGGTCCCGGGTTTCTGCACTTGGGCTTCGACTTCACAGGAAACGGTGACGTCCAGATCTGTGGCGGTCAGGGCCAGACGCCCTTTTTCCGCGCGCAACAGGACGTTGGCCAAAATGGGAAGGGTGGTGCGGGAACTGACCACATTTTGCACGGCTTGCAACCCGGTGAGAAGTTGCTCCTTGGCGATGCTCAGATTCATGGAGGCGCTTAATAGATTTATCTTGTTCTCAAAAACAGCCGTATTCTTAGGAGCAGTGAATAAGGAAAACAACCCGGCGTGTCAAGAAATCGCGCGTAAATCATCCGGAAAATATTCACAAAATACCCTCAATAAAAAAGTGCCTTCCGACCGAACCGTGAAGAAACTTTAGATCGGACCAAAGAATTAACCGGGATTGGGCAGGTTGTTGGCGGGTTATCCGCAATGAGTTGAAAAGACGTTGGCCGGGGGGCGGAGATGATTTAATTTCGTGCCATGTTCCGCCCCGAAGATTTGTTTGATTTAGAGCAGACGGCGCATGCCGAATTGTTTGGCGGCATCCGGTTTGCGTGGGAAGCCCAGCACAAACTGGAGGAATACGTGAAGCAGCATGCCCGGGCGGATTTGAAAAACACCTGTGAAGGGGTGGCTTTCATTGGGAGTCAGGTCAGCATCGGCGAAGGCACCGTCGTGGAGGATGGGGCGATGATCAAAGGACCGGCGATAATCGGGCGGAATTGTCACATCCGCCACAATGCCTACATCCGTGAGATGGTGTTGATCGGCGATGATTGCGTAGTTGGGAACGCGTGCGAGGTAAGGCACTCGATTTTATTCAACGGAGTCATCGTCCCGCACATGAATTATATCGGCAATTCCATTTTGGGGCATCAGGCGCACTTGGGTGCGGGGGTGAAGTTGTCCAATTACCGGCTGATGGTCGGGAACATCACGGTGGCGGTGGACGGCAAACCGCAGGACACGGGATTGGCGAAGTTGGGCGCGCTGGTGGGCGACCGGGCGGAGGTGGGCTGTAACGCGGTCTTAAATCCCGGCAGTATTATAGGGCGCAACTGCGTAATCTATCCCAATGTCAATTGGCGCGGCATTTTGCCTGCCAACCAAGTTGCCAAGAACAAAGCAGAAATCGAAGTGACGGTTCGGCGGCCTTGAATTCTTGACATGCGACCGACTTTTCATCTTTCGCCTAAAAAAGTTGGTGGGATGACAACCCCCCGTCCTGTGTGATAAGGTAAATTGCCAAGACCAAAAAAGAGTATGCAAACGCACGAGCAAACCAATCCGACTTCAGACCTCACGCCAACCACAATTTCATGGGATCGGCTGTTGGTTCCGGTGGATTTTTCGGTGCAATCGCGGCAGGCGGTAAAATTTGCCGGTCGCTTGGCTGCGGATATGGGGAGCGCGGTGGACCTCGTTTTTGTCGTGGAACCCGTGCCGCAATATGCCGGTTTGGAATACACGCCCGCGACCCTTGACCGCACCGAGATCACCCAAGAAGCCCAGGAGGAATTGGAGCGGTGGGCGCGCCGGGAAGTGCCAAAGGGGGTTTCGGTGGAGATCCTGATCCGGTATGGACGGGGGTCGGCGGAAATTGTTAACACCGCCACCCAGCGCAAGACGGATTTGATCATCATTCCCACACACGGTTATTCCGGAGTGCGACGGGCCTTACTGGGCAGCACCACAGAACAAGTGCTTCGCCGCGCTCCGTGCGCCGTTTTGACCCTGCGATCACGCACCACGCCCAAGCGTCGGGTGGCCGTTAAACGGATTCTGGTGGCGGTGGATTTTTCCACTGGATCCCGCCAAGCCTTGGCCTACGCGGGGGCCTTTGCCCAGCGGCAGAAAGCGGAACTGATTGTCTTCCATACAGTGTTGTCCGGGCCGGTGCCGCGGCGAATGGGAGGGTTTGCGCGCGGCTTGGAAGCGGAGACGCTCAAATACGCACGCACAGATTTGGCCCGAATCGTGAAAGAATTGGTGCCGGCTGAGGTGACGGTGCGCCAGGAATTGATCGTGGGGATTCCGCGAGATGAAATCGTGCGGGCGGCCAGCCAGCGCAATGCGGATTGGATCATCATGGGCACGCATGGCCGCCGCGGATTGGAACGGTGGGTCATGGGCAGCACGGCGGAACTGGTGGTGCGGCACGCGCCTTGTCCGGTCCTCGTGGTGCGGCAAACCGGTCCGTAACGCACAGGCATCAGAAATAGGGAGTTCGGGTTTGCCGATAATTCCACGGCGCCAGCCCGTGTCGTGGGGCATGAAGTGGTCTGCCCACAAACACTCCTTCATTTTCACCAATGAAAAACGGCGGCCCGATCAGCGGACCGCCGTTGCGGAGATTTCGGTTGAAGCGGCTTACAGGCCCTTCGTCAGCATGAGCTTGATCAAGTCACCCACGCGGCAACTGTAGCCCCATTCGTTGTCATACCAGCTCACGAGCTTGAAGAAGTTCTTGTTCAACTCGATGCCGGCGCCGGCGTCAAAGATGGACGACAATTCGCAGTGGATGAAATCCGAGCTGACGACTTCGTCCTCGGTGTAGCCGAGAATGCCTTTGAGATAGGTTTCGCTGGCCTTCTTCATGGCCGCGCAAATCTCGGCGTAGCTGGTTTCCTTGACGGTTTTGACCGTGAGATCCACGACGGAGACGGTGGGCACGGGCACGCGGAACGCCATGCCGGTGAGCTTGCCCTTCACTTCAGGCAGCACCAGTCCCACCGCCTTGGCCGCGCCGGTGCTGGACGGAATCAGGTTCTGCGCCGCGGTGCGGCCGCCCTTCCAATCCTTTTTGCTCGGGCCGTCCACGGTTTTCTGTGTGGCGGTGTAGGCATGCACGGTGGTCATCAATCCTTCCGCGATGCCGAACCCTTCCTTGAGCAGCACGTGGCAGACCGGCGCGAGACAGTTGGTGGTGCAGGAGGCGTTGGAAACGATGTGATGTTTGGCGGCGTCATACTTGTCGTCGTTCACGCCCAGGACGACCGTGAGGCAATCGCCCTTGGCCGGCGCGGAAATGATGACTTTCTTGGCGCCTGCGGCGAGGTGGCCGTTGGCCTTTTCCACGTCGGTGAACAAGCCGGTGGACTCGATGACCAGTTCCACCCCCATGGCCCGCCAGGGCAGGTCTGCGGGGGACTTGGCGCTGACGACCCGGATGTCTTTGCCGTTGACGACGAGGACATCGTCCTCGGGCTTGTCCGGCGCGGATTTTTTCGAGCCGACTTCGCCTTTGAAGCGGCCTTGAATCGAATCGTATTTGAGGAGATACGCGAGGTTGTCCGCGGGCACGATATCGCCGACGGCGACGACTTCGATGTCCTTGCCCACCATACCCTGTTCGACCAACGCCCGGAACACCAGGCGGCCAATGCGGCCGAACCCGTTGATTGCTACTTTGACTGCCATAATTTTCGCTTTCTAATTCAGAGAAGTTGACCTCGCATGGTAAGCGGAAACGCGCGGCGGTCAATGACGATTTAGCGCGCCCCCGCGGCGGACGGGCAACGGCTTGCTTTATGGACGGGGATCCGCCTACCCTCAGCGCCCGAGAACAAACTCAGAACACACGCCATGCCACCCGCCATTGGATTCGATAACGAACGCTATCTGGAACAGCAAACCGCCGCCATCGTGGACCGGGTGCGGTCGAGCCCGGGCCGGCTATACCTCGAATTTGGCGGCAAATTGTTGTTCGACTATCACGCCGCGCGGGTGTTGCCGGGGTTTCATCCCAACGTCAAGATGCAACTGCTCCAGAAACTCAAGGACCAGGCGGAGGTGGTGCTCTGCGTCTTTGCCGGGGACATTGAAAAGAAAAAGATGCGCGCCGATTTTGGCATCACGTATGACACCGACGCGCTCAAGACCATTGACGATCTTGGGGAATGGGGGGTGACCGTGCGGGCGGTGGTGATCACCCGTTTCAGCGATCAGACCGCCGCCCAGACGTTCCAAAACAAACTCGAACGCCGCGGCATCCGCGTTTACCGGCACCGGGCGACCAAGGGTTATCCCGCCGATCTGGACATCGTCGTCAGCGCGGATGGGTATGGGGCGAATCCGTATATCGAAACCGAACGGCCGATCGTGGTGGTGACCGGTCCCGGTCCGGGCAGCGGCAAGCTGGCCACCTGCCTGTCCCAATTGTATCACGAGCACCAGCGCGGCCGGGCGGCGCATTACGCGAAATTTGAGACGTTTCCCATCTGGGATCTCCCCCTCCAGCACGAGGTCAACGTGGCTTACGAAGCCGCCACCGCCGACCTGAAGGACGCGAACTTGATTGATCATTTCCATCTCGAAGCGCACGGC
Organism: Verrucomicrobia bacterium ADurb.Bin118; assembly: GCA_002070715.1. Classification (GTDB taxonomy): domain Bacteria; phylum Verrucomicrobiota; class Verrucomicrobiia; order Limisphaerales; family MWDV01; genus MWDV01. Next base: position 4,337 of record MWDV01000142.1, on the reverse strand, counting down.
CAACCCGCCGTGAACTACAACCGCGACGTCGAGACGTTTCCGTTGTTGCGCCGGATTCTCGAGCGTATCACCGGCCGGGCTTCGTGTTATCAATCGCCCACGGACATGGGGGTGAATCGAGCGAGCGCGGGGATCATGGATGACGCCGTATGCCGCGCCGCCGCCCGGCAGGAAATCATCCGGCGGTATTTCAACTACGCCTGCGAATACGCAATGGGCCTAGTGGAACGGGACACGGTGGATCGCGTGGCCCTACTCATGCGCGATCTCAAACTGAATCCCGCCGATCGCGTGGTGGTGGCGCCGGCCCATGCGGCCGCCCGCGAGGCGCAGGCCCAGGGCAAGGGGTCGCACGGGTTTTTCTGCGGCGCGGCCATGGAATTGCGGGATGGACGTATCATCACCGGGAAGAATTCACCGCTGATGCACGCCGCCTCCAGCCTCGTGCTCAACGCGATCAAGCGGCTCGCCGGCATTCCCGATCATATCCATCTGCTGCCGCCGTTGGTCACCCAATCCCTCAGCCATTTCAAAACGAACGTGCTCAAAGGCAAGACCACCAGCCTGGACCTGGAGGAAACCCTTATTGCGCTGAGCATCAGCGCGACGTTGAATCCGGTGGCGGAAACGGTGATTGGCCACCTCAAGGACCTCAACGGGTGCGACGTTCATTTGACGCATATTCCCTCGCCGGGCGATGCGGCGGGATTGCGCAAGATGGGCGTCAACCTGACCAGCGAGCCAGAATTCGCCTCCAAGTATTTGTTTGTGGATTGATCGGTTGCCCGGAGCGACCGACTGTGACGTCGGCAAATTTATCTATGATTTCGCCGTCCCGGGGAACGTCCTCCGCGCGGCCAAGTGCTCCGCCACCAGACGCCCAATCCCAGCAGTAACAGCCCCGCCGCCGCGGCGGCAATTCCCGGTTTGTAGATGACCGCCGCGTGGATCAGAAAGACGCACACCCCCGCGAACAACAAGGGGGTCACTGGATAGCCGATCACCCGATAAGGCCGCTCCAAGTGCGGTTCTTTACGCCGCAGAACCATCACGGCCAGTGTCGTCGCCAGATAAAACGAATACACGGTCGCCGCCGTGTACAGCACGGCGTGGACGAACGACCCGAGCACAACAATCAGCCCGAGTGCAATCGCCCCTTGCAGGAGCAGTGCTGTCACGGGGGTGCCCCGGCGCGGATGCCAGCGCCCCAACCGGCGGAATTGCCAGTGATCCGCACCCATCGCGTAGGAAATGCGCGCGCCGGTGAAAATCAATCCGTTCACCGCGCCCAAGGCGGAAATACAAATCAGCGCCGCGACCAGCGGCCCGGCGAGCCGGGGCAACCCGCCGGCCACAGCATCCACCGCCACCGCTTCCGAGGCGGTCAAACCCGCGTAGCCCAGCGCAAACAGGAACGCCGCATTGATCAGTAAATAGAGCAGTGTGACTGCCGCCAGCCCCAGAAACAGGGCGCGCACGATGTTCCGCCGTGGATGCTTCACCTCGGCGGCCACGTAGGCCATTTCATTCCAACCGCCATAGGTGAACAACACGAAAATCAGCGCCAGACTCCACGGAAGGTTGCCCGTGCTTTCCACTGGGTTTGGCGCCGGAGGCTGTGCAAACGCCGCCGCCACAATCAGCAGCAATCCCGCCGCCTTTACCGTGGTCAGCAGGTTTTGCGTCCATTTGCCTGTCCGCACGCCCCATACGTTGATGCCGGTTAACCCGATTACGGCCAGGGCCGCGTAGAGTTGCGGCGTGTAGGCGAACGCCGTGCCGGCCCAGGGATCAAAGATCGCCCGGGCATAAGTGGCGAACGCAAACGCCATCACCACGATGTCCCCGGGCCGCACGATGGCCAGTTGCGCCCAGCCAAACAAGAAACCCGCCCACGGCCCGTAGGCGCGGCTCAGGTAAACGTAGTCGCCGCCCTCGCGGGGATATGCGGTGGCCAATTCCGCGTAACTGAGCGCGCCGCACAACGAAAGCAATCCGCCCAACGCCCAGAGCCCGAGCACGCCTCCGGGACCGCCCGCGCCTTTGGCAATGTCCGGCGCCATCTGGTAAATCCCAGCGCCGATGATGATGCCGACAATCAGGCAGGTGGAATCAAAGAGCGTGAGTTCGGGTCGGGGTTGGGCGGTCATGAATGTTGCGGACGCGCCAGCTTACGGCTCTCTCGGCGTGGGCGCGCGCCGCAGCGGGCGTTCGCCGGACCCCGGCGGGCGGGGTTCGCGCGGACCGCGATTCCAGCCGGGACGGGTCGGCGCGTCGGGGCGGTCCGGCGTTTCCGGACGCGGCGGACGCAATTCGTCCAAGGTCAACTTGCCATCCTTGTTTTTATCGAGCGTGCGCAATGCGGCGGGAGCATTATTTATTTCCGCTTCGTCAATGACGCCGTCGCGATTGGGATCCAAAACCGCGAATAACGGCATCATCATTGGGCGCCGGACCGGATTGCCGGGCGCGGCTTCACGCGGTGGTCTTTCAGGCCGGCGCGGGGGCGCGTCGTTATCTTGGGCGATGGCGGCGCCAGCCGTCAGTCCGAGGACCAGAGCCGTAATAAGGAGTGGAGTGGAGGTATTCATATTGCTGCTTTCTTGTTTGTTTTATTGGTTATGGCGTGGGTGTCAATCAACGATCAACGGGATCGGGGGAAGGGCGATTTGCCGGACCGCGTCCTTCCGGTCGTGGACCTCTTCCAGGTCGGTCGAAACGATCCGGCAGCGCCCGGCGCGGGATGCCTTGGCGGTTTTGCAACCCGGCAGGGTTGGCGCGCGGACCGCGCGGGCCGGGACGCATGTCGGTTCCCGGTGGTGGACCAAATGCGGGGCCACGGCCGGGGAAGCTGTCTGGCGGTAACAAGCGTTGACAATGCGGGCAATACGCCGGCCCGCGTCCGGGGATCGAAGGTGCGTATCCACCGGGACCACCGCGTAGAGCGCCGAAACCGCGCGGCCCGGGAGCCCAGCGCGATTGCGGCGTCCGCCACAGCGGGCGGGGGCCCGCCGCTGGGGCTCTTTGGAGTCGCGCCGCTTGATTGCGCTTCATCTGGAGGGCGAGGGCGCGGCGGGCCGCGCGATTTCCGCGGACGGGACGATTCTCATCGAATTGACGGTCCCGTTCCCGAAGACCAGCCGCGCGGCGTTCACGGACGGCTTGCCGCGGTGGGGAGGTCGAGTCATCGGATGATTGTGCGTTACTGGTGAACGCGCCCCAACCCAGGGCGAGGGTCAGGGCAGTAATCAGGGGTTTTATCATGTGTTGTTCCTTTCGTTTGGTGGTTGATGAACAAACCGGCGTGAAGCACCGGAGAAGATTGCCCTCCGGCATGTCTGCGGCCGCTCCGGGCGGCGGACGCGCGGTGATGTTGTCGGACTCTGCTTCATTCACTCATAATAGACGCCCCACCCCGCGCGGTTGTCATGGTCAAAATTGTTAAGGAAGTGTAAAAGTTGCCGTGGCGGAAATTCGGGCATGATACCACTTAATTGCCACGCATGACGACCCTGGCTCCAACGTCGCCGCACGCCGCACTTCCGCGGGTGTTGGTGATTGATGACGACCGGAAGCTGTGCCGGCTCATCCGCGATTACCTCGGGCCGCTCGGCTACTCGGTATCCGCCGCGCACACAGGACCGGAGGGCATTGCCGCGGCCACGAGCGAACCGTGGCACGCGATCATTCTTGATGTGATGCTGCCGGGCTGCGACGGGTTCGAGGTGTTGCGCCAAATCCGCGCTCAATCCCGCGTGCCGGTGTTGATGCTCACCGCACGGGGCGGGGAACCTGACCGCATCGCCGGGCTGGAAGGCGGCGCGGATGATTACCTCCCCAAAACCTTTTCTCCGCGCGAACTGCTGGCGCGATTGCGCGCGGTCACGCGCCGCGCGGTGCCGTCCGAAAGAACGGCGGAAAAGACCCCGGTCGTGGTGGGCGACGTGTGCGTGGACCCGAACACCCGCACGGCCACGCACGCGGGACGACCGCTGGGGTTGACGCCGGTGGAGTTTGATTTGCTGCACGCGCTGGTCCGCGCGGCCGGGCGGGTGAAGACCCGCGACGAATTGATGGCCGAGATTCGCGCGCGCGAGTATGAGGTGTTTGACCGCTCGATTGATGTGCATGTGGCGGCCCTGCGGAAAAAACTCGGCGACCCCGCGCCCGCGCCGCGCTACATCCAAACCGTGCGCGCAGCGGGGTATCTGTTTCTGAAACCCGGTTGACCCATGCACGCGCGTGTTCCCTTGCTGGTCCGGATCCTCGGCTGGTTCTTCCTGAACCTGGCGTTGCTGGCGGGCGCGCTATTTTTCTTCCTGCGGACGGAGTTCCGT
>MWDV01000141.1 GCA_002070715.1 Verrucomicrobia bacterium ADurb.Bin118 | reverse complement strand
ACCTTGATGACATTCGCACCGCAATCCGCGAGGTATTCCACGCCGGCCGCGCTGGTGACATTGCCGGCGATGAGCGGGAGTTTGGGGAAGGCGTCCCGCAGCATGCGCACCGCGTCCCCCACGCCTTTGCTGTGGCCGTGGGCGGTGGAGACGGCCACGCAATCCACCCCCCGTTCCACCAAACCGGCCACGTGCGCCAGCACCCGTTCCCGGTCCAGTTCACCGAAAGCGTTGCGGGTCGCGCTCACCGCCGCGCCGCAAACCAGCCGGAATTGCGCGTCCCGCGCCGGTTTGAATTGCGCCTTCCGCTCCTGCGTGATGCGCTCCACGTCGTTCATGGTGAAGAGCCCGCGCAACTGATCTTTGTCATCCACCACCAGCAACTTGTGGATGCCGGGATGTTCGGTGAAAAACTTGTCGGCGCGCGCAATGGGATCGCGTCCAAGTTCCTTCTGGCGGATGGTGTGGACCTGATCGCGCGGCGTCATGGCCTCGATCACCTTCCGCCGGGCATAGCGCGGTTTGACAACGTGACCCGACAACAACCCCACCAGCCGGCCCTGATGATCCACCACCGGGAAGGTGTGGAAACTGTATTTGCGTTCCTCCACCAGCGCCACGATGTCGCCGACCAATTGTTCCGGCGCCACCTTGATGGGCTCTTGGATCATGCCGGGCACGTGAAACTTCACGCGGCTGACCTCGGAGAGTTGCTGGCGCTCGGGCATGTTGTAATGAATGAGCCCCAGGCCTCCGTTCAACGCCATCGCAATCGCCATGTGCGATTCGGTGACCGTATCCATGTCGGCGGACATGATGGGGATGTTCAGGGTCAGCCCCTCGGCAAGGCGGGTGTCGAGTTGCGTGTCGCGGGGAAGCACCTCGGAATACTGCGTGGCCAGGGTGACGTCGTCATACGTCAGGGCCAGCGCTGCGTGCGTGGGAAAGAAATCATCGGCGGCCTGGTAAAACCGGGCGTCCAGCGAATGGGTTTTCTGCGTTGCTGCCATGTCGGAAAATGCTCGCGCCCGGGCGTCCTTGGCAAGCTCAATTCGGGAGATTTTGAGCTTGCGTTTTTTCGTCGCGGCCATAAACTGGCGTCATGAAACCCATAGCTATTCGTATTGTAAAAACTCCCTCCCTCCTGGCCCTCTTGGGCACCCTGGGTTGCCTGACGGTGGCGTCGGCCCAATATGCCACGGACTTCGAGTCCCCGGATTTCACTGCGGGCGCGACGATTAACGGCCAGGATTTCTGGACCTCAACAACTCCGGACCGGGCACGGATTCTGACCGCGGCCCAGATTGCCGATGAATTGACGGCGCTGGGGATGACCCCCGGCGTGACCGTGCATGGCGGCGACCAGGCCCTGTTGGTTTCGGGTACCGGCGCCGGGTCCGCCACGGTGCGGGTCATTAGCGGGCTGGAAACCGAGCCGGAAGTGATGTTCGAGGCCTGGGTGCGTCCGTTGCACGGCACCGCCAACCCGGTGGGCAATGTGTTTTTAACCATGGAAAATGCGGGGGGCACGCGGGCGGCCGGAATCCGGTTTGGTCCGAACAACAGCATTGATTACGGCTCCGCCGGGAGCGGGATTTGGCGGGCCAGCGGAAAGTTATGGTCTCCGGACACTTGGTACCGAATTACCCTGCGGGTCAATTATTGGTCCGGCACCTACGATTTTCTGCTGGACGGGGTGCAACTAAACGCCGATCCGATTCCCTTCTACGACGGCGCTTCCACCAGCTTCCATCAGGTGCGCATTTTCCGGGGCAGCAACCAAAGCGGAGCGATCTTGGACGATCTGAAAGTGGCGGCGGCGGGGCCGCGCCGGGAACTCTTCTGGAGTGAGACCGGTGGGTTTGGCGGCCCGAACCTCGGAATGATTTACAGCATGGCGTTCGATGGCAGCGGGCGGACCTTGGTTGCCTCCGGCTTAAACCGGCCGATCGGTTTGGCCATTGATGTGAAGAATGGCCACATCTATTGGGCCGAGGACGGTTTTGACGAGAATACCAGCCGGATTGTCCGGGCGAACCTGGACGGGTCCGAGCCGACGACGCTATTCAGCGAAGCCGAACATAAATTTACCAACGCCCAGATGCTGGAGCTGGATTTGCGGCACGGGCACGTTTATTGGACGGATTTCCACAAGGGCGTGATTCGCGGCAACTTGGACGGCACTGGCTATACAGTGTTGGGCGGGTCACCCGCCGCCGCGTACTACACCGCGCTGGCGTTGGACCGGCTGCGCAACCACATCTACTTCGGCGATCCCACCCAGAATGGTCGGTTGTTCCGGATGAATATGGACGGCGGCAACCGGATTGAGATTGCCGGGGACCTGGCCGCGGAGGATTGGCGCTTTAATGCGATGACGATTGATGCGCTGAACGGCTACATTTATTACACCGACGCCGGCACGCATGAAATCAAACGCATGAACTTGGACGGGTCCAATCAGACCACGCTCCTGACCGATCTTGGACTGATGCCCTACGGTATCGCGCTGGGGCCCAATGACATGATGTATTGGGTGGGCGGCAGTGGCCAACGAGTGGGCGCCGCCGCAACCGACGGGCTTGCCAATGTGAATCTCTACCTGGGCAGCCCGGATACCACCACGGGATTCGGCATCGCCGCGGTTTACGCTCCGGAACTGCCCGAGCCGATTGCGGTCACGGACATCTCCCTGGCGGACGGCGCGGTGACGATTACGTGGACGGGCGGATTGCCGCCGTACCAACTCCAACGGCGGGCTCATTTGACGGAGGGTGATTGGGAAGATGTCGGCGCCACTACCATGTCCACGCAGGCCACGGACGCAGTGACCGACGGCGCCATGTTTTACCGGGTGGAGATGCGCTAACGGTTGATCGGTTAAACGAACCCGCGCCGACCGGGATCCCGGTTGCGTCCGCGCGGAGGCATCCGAGCGTGGTCAGGAACCAGCGCGTCCGGACAACGGCGAAATTCCCGGCGGGCGGCTTTACGGTCGTCCGCCGCTTTGCTTCTCCCGTTTACGCCGGTCGGGCCGCGAGGTTTTCCCGGAATCCGTGAAAAACATTTGCGCGGCGGGGCGCGCGCCTTCTACCGTCCTTGTGTGTCAGTTCAATTGACCATCCTGGGCAGCGGTTCCTCCGGCAATTGCGCCTACTTGGAAACGGACGAGACGCGGCTGTTGATTGACGCCGGCTTCAGCCCGCGGCAAATCCGCCAGCGGCTGGCCGGCATTGGCCGCACGCCGGAAAGTCTGCACGGCATTCTCGTCACGCACGAACACAGCGATCACATCAGCGGCTTGGGCGGCATTGCCATGAAACTTGGCATCCCGGTTTACTGTAACCGGGCCACGAGGGATGAAATCGAGCAGCACCATGGGGGGGCCATTAACGCCCAACTGTTCATCACGGGGAACACCTTTACTGTGGGCGATGTGGAGGTGGATACGTTTGCCATTCCGCACGACGCCCAGGATCCGGTGGGATTTTTGATTCGCACGACGGCGGGCAACATCGGGTTCGCGACCGATCTCGGTCATTTCACGCGCCTGGTCGGCGAACGGGTGCGCCAGGCCAATGTGCTCGTCTTGGAAACCAACCACGACGTCAAACTGTTGCACGATTGCCCGCGCCGCCCGTGGAGTCTGAAACAACGGATTCTGGGCCGGCACGGGCATCTTTCCAACGACGCGGCGGCGGATGCGCTCGAAATCATCATGTCGGATACCTTGCGGCATCTGTATCTGGGCCATTTGAGCCGCGAGTGCAACCGGCCCGAACTGGCGTTGGCCACGCTGCACGAGCGGGTGGAACGCCTCGGGGCGCGGCATTGCCGGTTGGAACTGACCACGCAATCGGCGCCTTCGCCCACGTTAACGCTTTGAGGGCGGCGCGCGGCGCATGATGCACACCGAGAAGATTGTTTCGCTGGATCGGGTGGAGCTGCAGCCGTACCGGACGTTGCGCTGGGATTTTGAACATCGGCGTCAGGGCATTTTCGTTGCCGAAGGGGAAAAAGTCGTGCGACGCCTGCTGCACAGCCGGCTCACGGTGGTTTCGCTGTTGTTGCCGGAAAAATGGGCAAAAATCTATGAACCACTCCTGACCCAGCGACCGGAGACGCCGCGCGTGTTCATCGCCGAAAAGAAGCTGCTGGAACGGCTCACTGGATTTTCGATGTATCAAGGCATCCACGCCATCGGCCGGATTCCGCCGCCCCGGTCCGTGGGTGAACTGCTGGCGAGCGCGCCCCGGCCGTGGTTGCTGGCCGCGGTGGATGGCCTTTCGAACGCTGAGAATGTAGGTGGGCTGGTGCGCAACTGCGCCGCGTTTGGGGTGCAGGCGTTGATCGTCGGTGAAACCTCCAGCAGTCCCTGGCTGCGTCGCGCGGTGCGCAGTTCGATGGGCACGGTGTTTGACCTGCCGGTCATTGAGGCGGGCAATCTGGCCGTCGCCTTGCGCGGGTTGCGGCAACGCGGTGTGCGATGTGTGGCAGCGCATCCCCGAGACCAACTCGCGAGGCTTTCCCAAGCGCGGCTGGCGGATGATTGTTGCTTAGTGTTTGGCAGTGAAGCCGCCGGGATTTCCGAGCCGGTGCTGGCGGCTTGCGATGAAGCGGTGGCCATCCCCATGCCCACCACGGTGGATTCCCTTAACGTCGGCAGTGCCGCCGCAGTGTTTCTCTACGAAGCAGCCCGGCAGCGGGGCCGGGCGTAAAGCGCGGAGCACCCCTCGCGATTCCCGGATCATTCACCGTAAATCTACGGCGTCCTAGCCAAAGTTGGCGGGCGAATGAGAAGGACTTTTCTTCCTCCAAGGGTTCGCAGTAAAGTCCCTTCGCAATTCACTAGTGTCCGGTTAAATTTGAACCAATATTGATTTTACCTCGATAAAACGGGCCTGAAACGACGCTCATGACT
>MWDV01000140.1 GCA_002070715.1 Verrucomicrobia bacterium ADurb.Bin118 | reverse complement strand
CGCAGTTTATCGCCGATGATGTCAAACGGCGCCTTGAAAATACCGGCGATGGCCGACACCGTGCCGCACTCCGCGCGCAGGCGGGCCACCTGCGGGCCGAAGGCGTGAAAATACGCCAGCAGGGCCATGCCGCTTTTGACCAACGCGATTTGGTTGCGGTAAGTGGCGGGCTGGCCGGGGCGGGCGACTTCCGTGGACACGCGCGGCAGCCAGACGTTGTAAAGAAAACCGGTGGGATCATCAATGAGCGCGTCGTATTCGTCCGCGCGCATGAAAGCCTGATCTTCCGGCGGCTCAATGTAATTGAACCCGACCGTGGGCGGGATGCCGATGCCGGGAATCCCGTAATACCGCAGACCGGCGGCCTGAGTCAGCCCGGTCCAGACATAAACCATGTTGGCCACCACCGCGTCCCAATCGAACTCCCGGGCGCATTTCACCGCCGCTTCAAAAGCCAGGGTGTAATCGTGCGCCACCTGCTGACACGTCAGCCCGGCGTATTGGGCGGTAAACTCCGCCACGAAAGGTCGGATCGGAATCTTGTCGGGCTTCTCGTTGCGCAGGGCGGTGACGTAACGGGTGAGGCGTTCCTGGTAAAGTTGTTCCATGTTCATGGTGCGCTTCGGAGACGCAGGATGGAGGCAACCGGCGGCGGGGTCAAATCTTCTATCCGACCGGCGCGCTCTCTGGTAAATAACCGATACATGACGGTCCCGCGGAAACCTTCGGCCGGGCGCCCCGGCGCCCTCTTGCTCCTGGGCGTGCTCCTGGGAGTGGGCTTGGGGCTCGCCGGGGTGCGGATGTTCTGGCCGCGACCCGGCCCGGCCCCGGTCACTTCCGGCGCGCCGGACGCTCCGGCGGCGGCCTCCAAATCAGACGCGACATTTTATGCCAATTACGGCAAATCGCCCTCCTGCCAGTCCTGTCACGAAGAGGCCTACGAGAACTGGAAATACTCGCATCACGCCCTGGCGGAGCGCGAACTGAACCTGGTCCAGGACCGGGACGCGTTTGATCCGCCGTGGCGCATCCCGCACGGGTCCCAACTCTCTTTCGCGTACATAACCAACGGCCAGTTTCAAATCGTGACCCTGGGCCCGGACGGCACGGTGCAGCCGTTCCCGGTGACGCGGGTGCTCGGCGTGAGTCCGCTCCAGCAATTTCTCGTTCCGTTTCCCGGCGGCCGGTTCCAGATGACGGAACTGGCGTTCGACCCGCGGCATCCCGACTGGTTCAACGTCTATGGCGAAGAAGACCGACGGGCGGACGAATGGGGTCATTGGACGGGCCGCGGCATGAATTGGAATCAAATGTGTGCCGGCTGCCACAACACCGCCGTGCGTAAAAATTACGATCCGCACACGGACACCTACGCCACCACCATGGTCGAGCGCGGGGTCGGATGCGAGGCCTGCCACGGCCCGATGGCGGATCATAACGCCTGGCAGGCGAAGTATCCGAACCAACGCCCCGATCCCACGATCCGGCGGTTGTCGCAGGAGACAATGTTCAACGTCTGCATGTCCTGCCACGCGCGCCGCGGCGATTTGACCGGCGAATTCGGGCCGCGGGAAGCGTTCGACGATCATTACTGGCTCACGATGGTGGATGAGACGGACACGTTTTATCCGGACGGCCAGATTTGGGATGAGGATTTCGAGGTCGCCGCCTTTCTGGGCAGCGCCATGTACGCCAGCGCCGTGCGTTGTGTTCACTGCCACGAACCTCACACTCTCAAGCGCCGGATGCCCGGCAACTATCTGTGCATGCTGTGTCATGTCGCCTCGTTGACCAACGGCGCGCCGCAGATTGACATCACGACCCACAGCCATCATCCCCCTGGGACCCGCGGCGATCTCTGCACCGATTGTCACATGCCCCAGACGGTTTACATGCAGCGACACGCGCGCCACGATCACGGCTTCACGATTCCCGATCCGCTGTTGACCCAGGAATTCGGCATTCCCAACGCCTGCAACCGGTGCCACGACGAGCGCTCCGCCGCGTGGGCGCGGGATTATGTCGAGCAGTGGTACGGCGCGCGGATGGCCCGTCCGTACCGGCAGCGAAGCCGGACCATCGCCCGCGCCCGGGCTGGCGACCACACGGCGTTGGATGATTTGCTGCGCATCGCCGGCGGCCACACCAACGGTTACTGGCGCGCGGTGGCGGCCGGCTTGCTCCGGCCTTGGTTGCTGGAAGACAAAGTCCAGCGCGCGTTGGTCCAAGCGGCCGGCGACACCAATGCGCTGGTGCGCATCGCGGCGATCCGGGCGCTGGAACCGCTGGCTCAAGGCGGCCCGTCCGCCGTGCAAAACGCGGTGCAACGGGGTTTGACCGATCCCGTCCGCGGCGTGCGCGTGGCGGCGGCTTGGGGGCTGCACGAAACTGTGGCCACCAATTCCCTGGCCGGACGGGAATTGCTGGCGTATCTGACGTACAACAGCGATCAACCCGCCGGGGAATTGCAGCGGGGACTGTTTCACATGAACCGTGGCGATCTGCCGACGGCCATGTCCTGTTACCGGCGGGCCGTGCGTTGGGATCCGAACTCGGCCCCGTTGCGCCACGCGCTGGCGGTGGGATTGAGCATGGAAGGCAAACCCACGGAAGCGGTGCGCGAACTCGAGGCTGCCTGCCGTCTGGCGCCGCACGACGCGGAATTGCGTTACAAACTGGGTCTGGCCCTCAACGAAGCCAATCGTCCCCGGGACGCCCTGGCCGCGCTCCAACAAGCCACCGAACTGGAGCCGGCCTATGCGCAGGCGTGGTACAATCTGGGGCTGGCCCACGCAGCTGGAGGCAACGACGTCGCCGCGCTGGAAAGCCTGACCCGGGCGGAGGTGTTGGACAACCGTTCCGCGCAGATTCCGTACGCCCGCGCCACAGTGCTGGCGCGGTTGGGCCGCCACCCCGAAGCCCGGGCCGCCGCCGCCCGCGCGCTGGAGTTGCGCCCCGGATATCCGGAAGCCGCACAACTCCTGCGTTGGTTGGAGCGTTGATGGAAGATTCGCCTCGGCTTGACCTGTATCAAAGCGCGCCGTGTCACTCTTCCCCACCCTGTCGTTTTTATGAGCGAACACATTGTCACGTTGGATATCCGTGAAACCATCCGCGCAGGGCAGCAACCCTGCTCCAGCATCATGAGCGCGGCGGCCAATTTGCGCACCGGCGAATCCCTGCGATTGTTGGCACCGTTTGAGCCGCGTCCGTTGTTTGGTGTGCTCGGCCAACAAGGGTTTGCCCACCGCGCCCGCCCTTTGGGGGATGGCGATTGGGAAGTCCTCTTTTTCCGGGACGCCGCCGGCGCCGCCCAAGCCGTGGCGGCGGCCGCCAGTGAAGCGGCGGACCACAGTGGATGCCAGTGCGGCAGCGACACCCCGGCGGTGCGGGAGCTGGACGTGCGCGGATTGGAGCCGCCCCAGCCGATGGTGCAAATCCTGGAGGCGTTGGCCGCCCTGCCTACCGGGGACACTTTGCGCGCCCAAACCGACCGACGGCCCATGCATCTTTATCCGATGCTCGAAGCGCGAAATTTCCTCGCTGAGAGCGAAGAACAAGCCGATGGCAGCTTCGTGACAACTATTCGCCATCGTCCGGCGTAATCCGCAATTCCCTTTGTCGAAAACCGTCCATCCGAACGGCCCGCGCACTCCGGCAACCCAACCGAGCAGCGCCGCCGCGCCCGCCACCGCCCACGCGCCATCCGTCGCGCTGCCGCTGGCGTTTGCGCTGACCGGAATCATCACGCTGTGGGTCGGTCTGATCTGGCTGGCGTTCCGCCCGGATACCCTGGCGACTTACCACTACAATCAATACGTCATCGCGCTGACGCACCTGTTTGTTCTGGGCTGGGGCAGCACGGTGGTGATGGGGGCGGTGTATCAGCTCGTGCCAGTGGCGCTGGAGACAAGACTCCACAGCGAAAAACTGGCGCTGGTCCATTACTTGACGCATGTCGTCAGCTTCATCGGCATGGTTTGGATGTTTTGGCGCTGGGACATGAAACAGGTGGGGCATTACGGTTCGGGTCTGGCCTTGGGCATCGGACTGTTTGCCTACAACATTGGCCGCACCTTGCGGCGCGTGCCGCGATGGAACGTCATCGCCACCGCGGTGGCCAGCGCGGTGTTTTGGCTGGGCTTTGCCGTGTTCATCGGCCTGTGCGTGGCGGCGGCCAAATGCACTTATGAATCGGCGGAAACCCTGCCGGCCACGACCTTTTTAGGCGCCATGATTCACGGCCTGCGAGACACGGCGAACCTCGTCAAACGCTTTGATCAAATCAGTCTCATGCACGCGCACGCGCACCTCGGCATGGTCGGATTTTTTCTGATGCTGATCGTGGGGGTGTCGTTCCGTCTGATCCCGATGTTCACCTTGAGTGAATTGCAAAGTCCCCGCCGCGCCGCATGGGCGGTGGGACTGCTGAACCTGGGGCTGGCGGGCACCTTTGTCACCGTGGCGGTGCGCAGTCCGTGGAAGCTGGCGTTTACGGGCGTGATTCTGCTGGCGCTGGGATTGTATGGCGGGGAAATCATCGCCATGCTCCGGGCACGGAAACGCAAGGGACTTGATTTGGGCGTCCGGCAATTTCTGACGGCGTTGGGATTGCTCGGACCGGTGGGCGCCCTGGCCGTTGTCCTGAGTTGGCCGGGGTTGCCGATGACTGCGTTACTCGGCCAACTGGAAAACCTCTACGGCATGCTGGGCGTGCTGGGCGTCGTCACCCTCGCCATCGTGGGCATGCTCCACAAGATTTTGCCCTTCCTCGTCTGGTACGGACGTTACAGCCAAGAGGTGGGCAAACAGCGCGTGCCGTCGTTCAGCGAACTGTATTCGGCGCGACTCCAAGCGGCGGCGCATTGGATTTACTTGGCCGGGTTGGCCGGGTTGAGTGTGGGGATAGTGCGCGCCCACGCAATGGGCGTACGGGCGGGCGCGTTGATGTTGATTGTCAGCGTAACCCTGCTGCTGGCCAACACCTATCAAATCCTTTCCCATTTCTGGCGACCCCGCCGGGCCCCCTTGGCCACCCCCTCCGTTCCTCAGCTTGCGCGGAAGAGAAACGCATTGGGAGGGGAGCAGTCTGCCTCCGGGGTGCCCGGTGCTAAATCTGTTTCACAGCAACCTCCTTCGATTGCCTCATGAACTCTACGCCCCTCACTGAAACGGTCATTCGTGAAACCCTCCGCCAAGTCATGGACCCGGAGTTGGATTGCAACCTCGTGGATCTGGGACTGATTTACGGCATCCAGATCAACGGCGGGCAGGTGACGGTCACCATGACGCTGACCACTCCCGGATGCCCGATGCACGACAGCATTGCCGCCGGCGTGCGGCACGCCGTGCTAGCCTTGGACGGCGTGGAAGATGTGACGGTGGAAATTGTGTGGGATCCGCCGTGGCATCCGGCAATGATGACCCGCGAGGGCTTGGAACGGATCAATCAGACGCGTTCCTGGTAAGGCGCTGACGTCACTCGCAAG
>MWDV01000139.1 GCA_002070715.1 Verrucomicrobia bacterium ADurb.Bin118 | reverse complement strand
TTGATCGCCGCGTCGGTTTGAATGAAATCCTCATAATCCACGATGCCAAATCCGCCACGCCCCGTGGCGCTGACAATACCGCTCGTCACGGTTTGGCCCACCCCAAACGGATTCCCAATGGCCAGCACCAGATCGCCCACCTCCAGCTTGTCACTGTCGGTGATGGTGATCGCCGGCAAGTTCTTGGCGTTCACCTTTAAGACGGCGATGTCCGTCTGCGCATCATTGCCCACCACCTTGGCGGTGTAACGGGTCTTGCCATCCGCCAGCACCACTTCCACTTCGTCCGCCCCTTCCACCACGTGGTTGTTGGTCAAAATGAAGCCGTCCGCCGAGACAATGACCCCGGACCCCAGACTGCGAACCCGCCGCGACCGGGGTTGCCGGTCCGAAGGACCAAAGCGGTCGCCAAAAAACCGGCGGAACATCGGATCATCCAAAAAAGGAAGGGAAAACGAGGGCTCCCGCAGACGCTGGGTCGAGTAGATGTTGACCACGCTGGGTGCCACCTTTTTGACCACGCGCGCATAACTCGTGGCCGCCTTGACCTCACGGCTGACGGCGGCGGGTTGCTCGTCGAGCTTCGGCATCGTGTATTTTTCCCGGGCGACTCCATCCCCCGACCCAAGCCAGCACACCAACGCACCGCACGCAGCGGCCAGCAGCCGGTTTTGCAAACGCGAATTAAGTTTCATTGTATTCTCACTTTCCATGTTCTTGCTCAAAATGTTCATCGCAAAATTATGACCTGCAAATCCGATTTAACAGACAGCCAGGATTCGTAATCGTTCAAAGCGCGTCACGGCGGCGCGGCAGGCGTCGCATAAAGCTCAGGGACAACCGGACGAACCGTGTATCCGGATTCAGGCCGCGCGGGCTGGCTCGCTGGTAGGGCGGCGGATTGGGGGCCGGTTTCGCGTTTCAGCGTTGCACCCGGGCGCTCCCGCCTTTCATCAATTTCTCCACCTCTTCCCGGCTGACCATGCTGGTGTCCCCGGGCGTCGTCATCGCCAGCGCGCCGTGGGCGGCGCCGTAGTCCACCGCTTGCTGCGGGTCGCCGGTCGTCATCAATCCATAAATGAAGCCGGAGGCAAAACTGTCACCGCCGCCCACGCGATCCAGGATTTCCAGGTCCGGGTAGCGGCGGCTTTCATAAAACCGCCCATCCATCCAGGCGATGGCGGCCCAGTCGTTGACAGTGGCGGTTTTCGCCACGCGCAACGTGGTGGCGGTGGCTTTGAAATTGGGGAACTCCCGGACCGCCGTTTGAATCATCCGCTGGAACGCCGCCACGTCAAGGTGCAGCATCTGCGCGTCCACCCCCTCGACCGGGAAACCGAGGCACGCCGTAAAATCTTCCTCGTTGCCGATCATCACATCCACGAACCGGGCGATTTCCCGGTTGACCTCGCGCGCCCGCGCCAAGCCGCCGATGGCCTGCCACAAGCTGGGCCGGTAATTCAAATCGTAACTGACGCGGGTGCCGTATTGCTGGGCCTTGGTCACCGCTTCGATGACCAGCCCCGGTGTGGTTTCACTGAGCGCCGCAAAAATGCCGCCGGTGTGCAGCCAGCGCACCCCCAGTTTGCCGAAGAGATGATCCCAGTCGAAATCCCCCGCCCGGAGTTGGCTCGCCGCGGAACGTCCGCGATCCGAAACGCCCACCGCGCCGCGCACGCCAAAGCCGCGCTCGGTGAAGTTCAACCCGTTGCGTGTCTCCCGTCCCACCCCATCGAATGGCATCCACCGGATGAATTCCGTGCTGACGCCGCCTTGTAGAATGAAATCCTCCAACAACCGGCCCACCTCGTTGTCGGCAAACGCCGTCGCCACCGCGGTGCGCAGCCCAAAACAGCGGCGCAGCCCGCGCGCGACGTTGTATTCGCCGCCACCCTCCCACACGCGGAAATGACGCGCGGTGCGGATGCGGCCTTCGCCGGGATCCAGGCGGAGCATGATTTCCCCCAGTGACAGCAGATCGTATTGACAGTCAGCGGCGGGTTTGAGATTCAGGGCGGCCATGATTTTTTCGTGCGTTTAATTTTGGTTCGCCCGGTGAATGTGAAGGAAAACCCAGACCGGCTCAATTCATTTGCCGCAGATTGAGAAGGTCCGGCGCCCGCCCCCACGTTGCGACCAAGTCAACCGGTCGCGGCGCCCGCGCATCGCGGCGGCGCCTTAACGCCCGAAACGTCCGGTGCGTTGCGGATTCGCCTGCAACATGGGCCACGGCGCCGAAGCCGGCCCGGCCGTCCCCTGCAACGCCACGAAGCGATGATACGCCCCCACGTAAATGTGGCCATCTTTGAGGATCAACGGCGCAGCGCCGTTGAGATTTTCCACCCAGGTGCGCCAGCGGAGTTTTCCATCCTTGCCGACGGTGTACACGCACTGATCGTAACTGCAGACCGTCACCGTGCCATCCGCGCAAACCACCGGGGCGGATTCAATCCGTCCCCCCGTGCGATATTGCCATTTCAGCCGGCCCTCCGGGTCGTAGGCGCAGAGTGCTTCGTTGACGCCCACATAAACATTGCCCTCGACATCCAGCACCGGAGAAGACCGGGTCGTGCTCCCGGTGCGGACTTCCCAGCGTTTTGAGCCGTCGGCGTTGAGGGCAAACAACCGGCCATGGACGGCGGTGAAATAGATCCCGCCCTCCCCGTCCAAGGCGGGCGAGGCAATGATGGCGCCGCCTGCGGCGAACGCCCACCGTTTCGCGCCGTCAGCCTGGAGCGCGTACAGGCGTTGATCGTGCGAACCGAAATAAATCGTGCCGTCCGCGCCAATGGACCCGGAAGCCGTGATGGGGCCGCCTGTGGCAAATTCCCAGCGCTTGGTGCCGTCCGGCGCCAGCGCGTAAAAAGTTTTGTCCCACGAACCAAAACAGAGGGTGCCCTCGGCCGTCAACGCGGGCGAAGCGTCCACCCAGGCGCCGGTCTGAAATGCCCAACGCAACCGGCCTTCGGGCGTCAGCGCGTACATTTTCCCGTCGCGACTGCCGAAATAAATGGTCCCATCCGCCGCCACGGTGGGGGCGGATTGGATTTCGACCCCCGTTTGGAAAATCCATTTCCGACCGCCCTCAGGCTGCAGCGCCACCAGTTGTCCGTCGAACGTGCCGGCGAACAGGGTGCCTTCCGCCGCCAAGGACGGCGCGGTGGTGAACGGGACCTTGATTGCGAACGACCACAAATTCGTGCCCGGCACGCGCGACGCCGGCGCCTGCGCCCAGGCCCCGCCGCCCAGGACGAGGCCAAGCAGGAACGCACCCAGACGAACCGATGGGGTGTGCATGAGCTTCCACATGGGCCTCCAGTTAAAAGCCGTCCCCGCGGGTGCGCAATCCAATTCCCGACTCCAACCTTGTCTCGGCGGCGAACGGTCCCTAACTTGGCCATCATGGAACAAGTCATGATCATCGGCTCCGGCTGCGCCGGCTGGACGGCGGCCCTCTACACCGCGCGGGCCGGCCTGCAACCGCTCGTCCTCACCGGGGCGCAACCCGGAGGGCTGCTCACCACCACCAATCTCGTGGAGAATTTTCCCGGATTCCCCGAGGGCGTGGACGGATTTGAACTGATGTCGCGTTTGCAGAAACAAGCCGAGCGTTTCGGCGCCAAGATCAGTTTCGGCACGGTGGAGTCGGTGGATTTTTCCGGGCGGCCGCTGGTTTTGACGGTGGACGGGGAGCGGCGCGAAGCGCAAACGGTCATCATCGCCACCGGAGCCAGCCATCGTCATCTCGGTCTGGAAAGCGAACGCCAACTGGAAACCAAGGGTGTCACCTATTGCGCCACTTGTGACGGGGCGTTGCCCGTGTTTCGCAATCAACCGCTGGTCGTGGTGGGCGGCGGCGACTCCGCCTGCGAAGAGGCGCTTTATCTGACGCGCTTCGGCGCGGTCGTGTATTTGGTGCATCGCCGCGACCAGTTGCGCGCCTCGAAAATCATGGCGGAGCGGCTCCTGGCGCATCCGAAGATCCAGCCCGTCTGGGATTCGGTGGTCACGGAGATTCTCGACGTGGCGCAGGACCGGGTCACGGGGGTGCGTCTGAAAAACGTGAAGACCGGCGCGGAACAAAATCTGGATTGCGCGGGCGTGTTTATCGCCATCGGACACGTGCCGAACACCGCCATCTTCAAGGATCAACTGGAGCTTGACGAAAATGGTTACGTGGTCCGGCGCCACGGCGCGGCGACGAGTGTGCCGGGCGTCTTTGTGGCCGGCGATTGCACGGACCGCGTCTATCGCCAAGCCATCACCGCAGCGGGCATGGGTTGCGCTGCCGCCCTCGAAGCGGAACGATTTCTGGCCGCCGGTTGACGCGCACTAACACCGGACCCGCCGGCGGGAAATGATGCCCTTCGTGCGCAGCGCTTTAGGGCGCCGGCAAGACCAGCACGCGATAGAAACGACGCGCGGCATCGAAATGGTTGGTCAGCGCTGCCGTCCAACCCGTGGCGGTCACGTCCGGCGATAAAGTCCACCACCCCGCGTCTTCCAAATTCGTCTTGTATTGCACCCGGTAGGTGGTCCCGGGAATGGCGCTCCACTGCAACGCAAACTGCGCGGCGTTGACGGCGACCGGCTGCATTTCGGGACGACGGGCGACCACGACGTTGAAGGTATTGGTCTGTCCCAGCGGCGGCACGCCGTTGTCTTTGACAAACACCCCAAACGTGTTGGTCGTCTGGGCCAGCGCGTCACTCGTGGGCCAGGTAAACACGCCGGTCGCCGGATGCACACTGGCCCCGCCCGCCGTCGCCGAGGCAAGACCGAAGGTCAACGTGTTTGCGGGCCAATCCGCATCCGTGGCAGTGTTGGTCACCACCACGGTCGCGCCGGAATGAACCAGGCGGTCGGTAACCGGCGCCAGGACCGGCGGCGTATTGACCTCGTTCACGGTCACCTGGAACGTCTGCGCATCGCTTAACGGCGGCAAGTTGTTGTCCGTGACGCGCACGGTGATGGCATATACCCCCGGGCCCTGCGCTTCGGTCGGCGTCCAAGTGAACACCCCGGTGGTGGGATGAATGCTCGCGCCGGCCGGGGCGTTGCTCAAACTGTAGGTCAACACCCGCGGCGAAGAGACGGCGAAGTTGTCCAACCACACGGTGTATTCGCCGCTTCCGTCCGCCGGCACAAACGCCAGATGCTCCAGCACGCCCAATCCGGTGGCCGAGGCCAGCACGCCGTTGCCATTGGCGAAATTGCGCACCGGTTCATTTGGCAGATCGAACACCAGCGTCGTCCAACCACCCGCCGTCACCGTGCGAACCGGTTGGGGCTGTTCGCTCACCACATTGGTCACCCCCACGAATTCAATACCGCCGCCACTGCCGCCATCCGAGCCAATCGGCGTCCCCGGAGGATTGCCGGTTTCCTTCACGCCAATCGCCACGCGCAACGCGCGGTCTGTGGCCATGTCGAACTTGAGTTGGCGCGTCAGGTCAATGACCGGGTTCGGCAGATTGGCCGTGTTGGCCGTGGTCAGGCGCAACCAGGCGTTGGGCGCGGTGTTCCACTTCCAGTTCACCCGCAACACCCGCGTGCTGTCGTTGCCGGCAGGCACCGTGCCGGTCACCGAGGTGGTGTTGGGCGGGCTTTCCAAAAACGCCGAGGTGGAACCGGAGAAAGTGGGCTGCCGGAACATCACCGTTCCATTCGGGGTGCCGTTGGCGAACGCCTCAAAATCGGTGATCCAAACGTCTGTGGTCGGCGCCGCAACCACGCTGTTGGTGAAGGTCAATAACGCACCTTCGTTCACGATCCGGTTGGGAATAGGGGCGAGGACGGGAGGCGGATTGTCCGGTTCAGCCGTGCGTTCGAGCCAGTTTTCTGCCGACCAACCCACGGTGGAACTACCGTCCAGCCATTGAATCTGCCACCAAGTGTACCCCGCGCCATCCGCGGTGACCCGCACCGGGCCGCCGACGATGCGGCCGGTGGTCCCGGAGGCTTTGGTGGCGATCTGCGGACAACCGGTGCCGCTTCCGATGCCGCCATCCGCGCACCGGCGCACCACCAAACTGGAGGTGCCGGACACCTGCACGTAATCGTTCACCGCCAACGGCGCGCCCGCCACCAATTCCAGGTGCGGATAGTAATGCTCGCACAGCCACACCCAGGTCTGGAGCGGATAATTATTGGTGACCGAATCGCCGCTGCTGCGGTTGCGCATGCGCCGGCCTGTCGCCCAGCGCGCCGTGCCCCACTGGCAAATGCCCCGACCGTGGCCGTAACGCTCTTCCCCCGCGCAGACCGGATCATAAATACAACCGCCGGATGGCTGCGTGTATCCGTCGCCGCAGGCATAGCCCAGCGAATTGTTCTCCGCCGAATACTCGGTGAGTTTGTAGCCAATGCGGGCCGCGCCGGGTTGCCGCATCACATAATTCGCCGTGAAGTTCGCCGCGGCCGTCGTGCGGCTGTCGCCGGCGGTGGGATTGTAAACCTGACACGATGTGGTGCCGCAGATATCCACGTTCGCGTTGTAGGGGTTGTTGATGTAACCGATGGCATAGGTCCGGATGGCCACCGCTCCCGCAAGCAAACTGTTCGTCCCGCTTTGCCCCGGCCCGAGACTGCCCCACGACGCAATCCACTCCGACGGCAGCGATCGCTGGCAGTACGTGCGCAGGGAAACGTAATCAATAGTGACGCCATCCTTTTGCAGGACGCGGATGTTCGTCGGCACCCGGATCAACGGCGCGGAGGCATCAGCGGCTTGGATTGGCGGCGCCGCATCAAGCGGTCTGGTTGTCCCGGCCCCGGCATCGGCAGATTCCGTTCCATAAACTGCCCCAAGTTCCTGCCGCTCCCCGCGGGGTGAAGCAGCGGTTGGGCTGGAAGGTTCATGATGCAAAGTGGAGTCTGGGAGCATCGCTTCCGATGCATCGGTTGCTGATGCGGCGGCGACGCTTTCGGGCACGTCCGGGCTGCGGCGCCGCCAATCGCGTTCATCCACTACCACGGTCCCGTCGCCGCGCGTCAGGCTCAATCGGTAGGTGCAATCCCCGCGCGACCACACTTCCAAGTGTTCACGCTGATGGCTGGCATAGCCGGGCTTGTCCAGCCACAACCCCACGAGGGGCGAGGATTCCGCGCCTTCGTTCACGGCGGGAATGTAGAACCGGAAGAACCCAGTTGCGTCGGTCTGGGTTTCCCGCCCGGAAGGCCACGACCACACGCGCACCTGGGCCAAAGGTTGCCCGGAGTCCGCGTCCGCCACAAATCCTTGCAACAGCATTTCCCCTTCGCGATGCAGGGTGGCAATCACTTCCGACCGCAACGCCTCGGGTAATTCCACCGGATCCAGATGAAAAACCACGTTGTAGGGATTGCCCGGGGTCATCTCAAATTCGGCCGACAACGGAAAGTGATTCGCCGAGGCGACGGTCAACCGATGGCGTCCGGGCGCCAAAGTCAGGATCGCGCGGCCGGGAATGGGCAGGTCCGCACTGGACCACTGTTTTTCTCCGGAGTCATGCCCGAGGGAGCGCGCGGCCACCGTCTCCGGTTGCACCGCCAGACCGGTGGCACTGTCCACAAAGCGAACCGCCAGAGGGGCCTCAACCATCACGGCCAGAGTCGAACATGCTGGGAGCAGGCTGACCGCGAGACGCAAGCTCCACCGGGAAAACCAGTTAACGCACGATTTCATGTCGCGCTACCATAACACGTCCCACTGGATCAGGCCAAACCTTGGATTCCGGAACTCGACGATTCCCCACGGCGGGGTCACTGCAAAATTTGAAAAACGCTGGCGTAATCATCGGTCCAGAGCCGGACGCGCGCGCGGTTCGTATTCACCTCGCTGGCGGCTTCCCGGATCGCGGGTGATTCGAAGCCGTCCGGATTTCGCGTCAACAATATCCAGGACGAACTGTAAACCCACCACGGCGGGTCCGCCGCGTCTTCGTCGTCATCGTCGGATTCATCCAAGTGGATGAGCGCCAGTTGATAGTTGAAATGCCGGGCCGCCGCCACCACCACCGGCGTCAAGTCGAGATACCGGTTCGAGATATGCACCGCGAGGATGCCGTCCGGTTGGACATGCCGCGCATAAACCGCGAACGCCTCCCGGGTCAACAAATGCACCGGCACGGCGTCGCTGCTGAAAGCGTCCAAAACGAGCAGATCAAACGCCTGCGGCGGTTCGCTTTCCAGCGAAAGGCGCGCGTCGCCCATGACGACTTCAACCCGCGCCGGACTGTCGCGCAAGTACGTGAATCGCGTGGCGGCCAGCCCATGCACTTGGGGATTGATCTCATAGAATCGCACCGTATCGCCCGCCCGCCCCCAGGCGGCCATGGTGCCGACGCCCAGTCCGAGCACTCCCATCCGGCGCGGCCCGGACGGCAACGCGTCCACCGCCAGCGCAACGCCACTGCCCTCGGCATAATAACTCGCTGGCCATCGCGCGGCGGCCGGATCGGTAAACTGAATGCCGTGCGTGATGCGTCCATGCTGGAGGAGCAGATAATGATTGGCCGGATCATCCCGACGGTATTCACACAGCTTGAGGATGCCGTAGAAATTACGGGCCCGGGCCACCACATTCGCCTCGGCCTGACGCGCGTGCGTCCAGAGCGTCCCGGCCAAGACCAGCATGCCGATGCCCAGCCCGGCCACGGTCCATTCACGCCAAAAGCGAAATCGCTGGAATTTCCCCCGCCCCACCCAGCCGGCGGCCAGCCACACCACCAGTGCGCCCGTCCCGATGCGAAGACCGAGCCAACCGCTCGGCGGCAAAACCACCGAGTGCGCGCCCACCCAGGCCAGCGCCCGATCCAATCCCAGCAACGCCAATCCCGTCAGCCCGCAGGCTTGCGCCCGCCACACCTTCGCGTCGCTGCGGGTGCGGTCGCGCCAACAAACCACCAGCAGCAAACCGGCGCACAGCGCCCAGCCCCAGTGCAGTTCGTAGTAATCCGTAAAAATCATCGGTGCGAGCACCGCCACGAATCCGCCCCCAACGGCGCCGCCTGCGGCGATCGTCAGATAAAACGCGGTCAGGTGCGTTGGCGCGGGACGCAAACGATACAACTCGCCGTGGCAAACCATGCAACCGACGAACAGCGCCGCGGCATAAACGATCAGTTGCGCGCGCAGCGGCGCCTCGACTCCGGCAAACAACACCCAACTGGCCGCCGCCAGCGCGATGCCCAAGGCGGGCGTGAAGACTGCACGCCCATACCACCGGGGATGATCGAAACAGAGAATGAAACTCAACAGGTATAACGCCAGCGGCAACACCCACAGAAAAGGCACCGCCGCCACGTCCTGGCACATTTTGTTGGTCGTCGCCAGCAGCAACATCGAGGCGCAAGCCGGCAACAACAGCCAAAGCAGCCGGGGCCCCGCCGAGAGCCGCGGTGTGAGGACCTCGTGCCCGTCATTCCCCGGATTCGCCGGATCATTCGCCGATTGTTCCCGCCATTGTTTAACTGCGCAAACTACGGTCACGAGCGCATACGCGCCGAATCCCCACGCCCAACCCGTCGCCTGCGTCCGCCGCGTAAAATGGGCTTCAAAGAAAAACGGATAACTGACCAGCGCCAGCAACGAACCGGCGTTCGAGATCGCATACAGTCGGTAGGGAGAACGTCCCGGATGCGCGCGGCTGAACCAGTGCTGCATCAGCGGTCCGGTGGATGACAACACAAGATACGGCAGCCCCAGACACACCGTCAGAAGCCACAGGATTTGCGGCGTCGGATGCTCCTGACCGCTTGGTTTCCACGTCTCCGCCGGGGTAATCGGCAGCACCGTCAACGCTCCGGCCAGCAGCAACAGATGCACCCCCACCTGCGCGCGCGGTTTCAACCAGCGGGCACTGCCATGCGCATAGGCATAACCGCCGAGCAAGAGCACTTGAAAAAACAGCAGGCAGGTCGTCCAGACTCCCGGCCCGCCGCCAAACCACGGCAAGAGGTACTTGCCCATCAACGGCTGGACCTGAAAAAGCAGAAACGCGCCGGTGAAAATCGTCAGCGCGAAAAATGGCATGGGCGGATTGTGCCCGACTGCGGCAAGAAAAGCGAGCCTGACGGAACTGGCCCGACCCACAAAATGCAAACCGCCAGAAACCGTCCCCCGGTGGAAAACTCACTCTGCAAACTGCGGATGGGCGGCCAGCCGTTCCCAAGTCGCCGGAGTCAACGGCGCCGCCTGATACACATCGCGGAACAACGGCTCGGCACTGCTCGACCGCCGCACTCGTCGCAACCAAGCCCGGGTCAACGGGTCGTCCAATAATGCCAACCGGGTCGCCGCGACGGTCGTTTCTTCCTTGGCAACACTGGCCCGGCCCCTTCCCACAAAAAATCCCGCCACCAGCAGCGCCACCCGGATCAGCGTGCTGCGGGAATAAGTCGTCAACTCACACGGCTGATGCGGATCCAACTGGCGGAACAGACGCTCGAAGAGCGGCAGGGTCCACATCGCGGGATTGCGGGCGGGCGAGAACGGATCGAACAGAATCGC
>MWDV01000138.1 GCA_002070715.1 Verrucomicrobia bacterium ADurb.Bin118 | reverse complement strand
GGAAACTGATCATCCTCATGAACCACACCCTCAAAAATCCAAACTTTGTCCCCCAAAATTAAATACCGTTGCTCCTCCATCTGATGGAGGCGAGGGTGTCCGCTGGGCGGGAAAGGCGGGAGGAGAGGAAGAAGACCGTCGTTGTCGTCAGGCCGCGCGCTGAAAATCGTGTAAAACCATGAGGAAAGTGAATTTCAAATCTATCCCCTACAACCGGGGGCTACCCGAACTCAAGGCGGTCTCGCCCTGTTTCATCGTCGCTGTCATCAAACAACGCGCGCTGGCGCTTAACCCGGAGATCAACCTTGATCCCCTGGGCGTCCATCTCAGCGAGGCCACCGCCGCCGGTCTCATCCATGTCGCCGGGTGCGACTGATAGGCGACATGCGGAACATCCACGGCGTCCGGCAACCTCACGCACCCCCCTCCATCGGTCCGGTTGCGTCGGCGTTTGTTATTCCACGCGCACCCGATAAAACCGCGTCTCAGCGGAGGTGGTGAAATCGTCAATTTGCAGGACCTCCCCGTTGCCGGTCAGGGTGGTCCAAGTCTCCCAAACCACCGGTGGCGTCAGATCGGCGGTGTATTCGATCGTGTAAAAGATCCCGGCTTGGCTGGGAAATTGCAGTTGCAGCCGATTGCCCGTTGGCCGGCCCACTGAAACCCGGGGTTGCGGAGGAAGGGACACCTGCACCCACAGTTGCGCGGACACGCCCGCGGGATGATCGAGGTTGTAAGCGGTCAACGTCACCGGATAGTCGCCCGGGCCGGCCCAACGGTGGGCCGTGAAATAGCTGGTATTGGTGACGCAGCCATCGCCAAAATCCCATTCGAGCCGGGCGGCGCGGCCCGTAACCGTCCCCGCCAGCGGCAGTTCGCGGTTGACCATCACGGCGAGGGGACCGGCTTCGAGCGCCACCGTCAGCGGACCGGTGGCCGCGCTTTCCGAAATTTCCGTGCATCCCACAGAGGGCGGATTTTGCCACGCTTCCGCATCCAAGTCCTGATCGGTCATGAACGACGCGCGCCCCGCGCCGCAGCACGGGGAAGTGACGGCGGGATGGCAGGCATCCACCAGTTGCGGATCGGCGGCGAAGCTCCCGTAGCTCAAGGTCGCGGGTGTGGTGCAGGAGGTGTAGACTTTGGCCGCATCGTAGTTGGGGTGCAGCGGAGCCGTGTTGGCCCAGAGGATGCAATTGTAATGCGTGGCCCCGTAGGCGCCGCCGCCGCGCGCCGCCGTGTTGTGCAGAGTGGTGCATTGATAGAGCTCGCCGGACCGGGAGCCGCCGCCGAAGGCGGCGGCGGTATTGCTGAGAATCAGGCTGCTGCGGAGGGTGCCGGAATAGGTCCCGCCACCGTCCGCCGCCGCCCGGTTGTCCCGGATGATACAGTGGGAAACCGAGGCGAGGGGGGATTCGCACCAGACCCCGCCGCCTGACTTTTCCAAAATCGTACTGCCCGTATTCCGGGTGGCGCCGCCGCGCACGGTGAATCCCCGCAATCCCGCGCCGCTGGCGAGCGAAACGGTCCGGATCGCCCCGGGCCCATTCGTGGTGACGGGGTCCCAAGCGCCCTCAATGATGGTTTGCTCCGGCCCGCCGATGCCCCACAAGGTCACTGGTCGGATCAACGCAACGCGGTTGGTTAAATCGCCGGCCACCACCCGGCCGCCGCGGGCGTACACCCCGTTGGCGGCCAGCACCAACGCGCCGGAAGCGGCGGCATCCACCGCATCCTGCAATGACGTCGCCGCCGTGGCCCAATTGGTATAGGGCGGCACCGCCCCGGTCGCCGCGGCATCCACGCAGTGAATGGCGAGGCGGGTCACGGCGCTGGTGATCGCGCCAAAGGCATTGCTGATGACGACCTGATAACGGCCGGCGTCGTCCGGCATCAAGGGTTGAATCGTCATGGTCGCGCTGCGTTCGCCGATGTGGCGCGGCGAGGCGGCCAGAGGCGCGCCCTCCCGGAGCCACTGGAATTCAAACGGCGGCTGACCCACTGCCGGGGTCGTCCAGACCAGCCCGGGCGAGGCCCCGGACCGGGGTTGCCATGCGGGCGGCGATAAGGTCACCGGCTCGGGATGCCATTCATCACATCCTTGCGAGGGCGGGGCGTCCCACGTCTGCCCGTCAATGTCCGTTTCGACGCGGTAGGCGGAAGCGCCGGCGTTCCGGCAGGGGGAGGTGCTGGCGAGATGAATGCGATCCGGCAGTAATTGGGGATCCGCGTCCGTGTTACCCTCTCCCGCAGCCCGGGGGCGGGCGCAGGAGTAATGTAAGGCGCAGTCCATCCAGTAATCGTAACCGGCGTTGTCCCACAGGATGCAGTTGTAAAGCGTGGCGGCTTGGGCGCCGCCGCCGTGGCAGTCAACCAAGGTGCAGTTGGTCATGGTGCCGCGCCACGCCCCGCCGCCGCGCGCGCCGCGATTCCCGACCAAAGCACAACTGACCAGCGTGGCGCTCGAAGCGCCGCCGCCGGTATCTGACGCCCGGTTGTCCTCAAGCCGGCATTGATGCAGTGTGCCGCGAAACGCGCCCGCTCCGTGGTTGGCCCGGTTGCCGCGCAACAGGCATCGGGTGAGAGTGCTTTCAGACGCGCCCGCCCCGTGCGTGGCATCATTATAGGTCAGCACGCAGCGATCCAAGGTGGAGGCCAGAGCGCCGCCGCCACCGCCGTGCGCGCTGCTCGTGTTTTGGTTCAGCACACAATCAGTGAGGATCGCGTAAGCCGCCCCGCCGCCGGACCCTGCGGTGTTGTGTTCGAGGTGGCAATCTTGCAAGACACTGGAAACCGCCCCGCCGCCCTCCTGTGGGACCTGATTGCCACGTAGCACGGTATGGGTCAGTGTGCCGCGCCACACGCCACCCCCCTGTGACGCCGCGGCGTTATCCTCAATCACACAATCGGTGATCCAGACATTGGTGGAAGCGCACCAGATGCCGCCGCCGCACTGCAAGTGGTTGGTGTCCCCGAGCGCCAAGGTGGCGCCGCGACGCAGGGTGAAGCCATCCAGCGCGGCGCCGTTACCCAGCCAGGCGCACCGGACGGCCGCGGTTCCGTTGGTCGTGCCGGGATGCCACTGTCCTTCGATCACTGTGTGCGCCGCTCCGTTCACGGCGAGCAGGGTCATGCGTTTGTCCAGCATCACCCGGTTGGTCAACCCGCCCACGACCGGGCGGCCGCCCGAGGCGTAAATGCCGTTGGTGACCAGAATCAGGCTGCCCGTGGTCGCGGCATCCACGGCATCTTGGATGACCTGCGCCGCCGTGGTCCAATTGGTGTAGGGAAACACCGGGGCGGGATTGGCCGCGTCCACGAAAAGAATCCGGGCGGGCTGGCTGGTGCTCAAGCCGGTGGCGTTGCTCAGAACGTAGGTGTACGCGGCGATGTCGCTCATCGAAAAGTTGCGGATGATCAACTCGGCCGTTTCCGTGCCGTCGAATTTGTCATCATCCACCAGCGGAGTCCCGTCCTTGCACCACCAACGATTTACGGCCAACGCTCCGGTGTCCACCGCGCGGAGTTGCAGGGTCAACTGCGGCTGGCGCCGGGCTTGGATTGACGGCGGCGGCAGCGGCCAGTCGCCCGCTTGATATTCGGCGCAGCCGATGGAGGGGGGATCGCCCCAGTGCATCCCGTCAATATCAAAGGGCGCCACTACGGATCTCGCCGAGGCGCCGCGACACGGCGAGAGGGGGGTCAGGTGAAATCCGTCCGCCGCCAGCAGGGGCGGAAGATCCAGATTTCCCGTCCCCGGCAGGAGGGGCTCGGAGCAAGTGAACATAGCGTGCCGGAGCGCCGCCACGTTGCCAGGCTGATTGTCCCAGATGATGCAACTTTGCAGGAAGTCGCCGAAGGACGCCGTCGCGCCGCCATTGTCCCGCAGCGTACAACTGACCAAGGTGTTGGAGCAACTGGCGCCACCCGAGCCGTCCGCTGCGTTGCCCTGCAAAAAACAACCCCTCAAACGACTCTGCAAAGCGGCCCCGCCGTTGCCGGGCGTGCGATTGCCGAAGAAGCGACACCGTTCTACCATTCCACAATTGAATACTCCGCCGCCGCCGTTGGGGGCCTCGCCCTGGGCCACGTTATGCTCAAACACCGTATCCAACACGTAGGCGGAGGAACACTCCGCCGCGCCCCCGCCCCGCAACGTGGCGATGTTGCTGCGGATGACGGAATTAAACACTTGCGCCGCCGCCACCCCGCCGCCGATGTCGGCCGTGTTCCCGGCAATGATACAGTTGGTCACTGTGCCGCCATACACGCCCCCGCCGGTGTCGGCCGTGTTCCCGGTAATGATACAGTTGGTCACGGTGCCGCCGCACACGCCTCCGCCGAAGTCGGCCGTGTTCCCGGTGATGATACAGTTGGCCACGATACCGGCACCGGCGTACGTGCATACGCCCCCGCCGAGGCGGTCGGTAGTGGTGGTGCCGCCACCGCGTACGGTAAACCCGCTCAACACCGCGTTCGCGGCAAGCAGGACGCCGCGGACCGCCTCGCGCCGGGGTAGAGACGTCGTATCCACTTTGCCTTCAATGATCGTGACCTCCGGCCCATTCACACTGCGTACGGTCAGCGGTAACTGCACCCATACGCGATTGGTGGTCATGCCAACGCCCGCGGCGGCCCGGCCGCCGGTGCAGTAGAGGCCGTTGGTTACCCACACCACGTCGTCCTTCAACGCCACATCCACTGCGGCTTGAATATTTGTCGCCGCCGTGGCCCATGTGGTAAAGGGAGGCACATGCGCGCCGGCCGGCGACACATACCGGTCCACAGCCGGGGTGGAATGCGCACCCGCCAAAAGCAGGCCGCCCAGACACAGAAGAGGGAGTGATTTCATGGAATGCTGGTTTGATTGCATGGTTGCCGCCGGGTTTTTCACGGCGATCGGAGGCGCTGCGGGCGTTTCGTTTTCCCCCGCGGCACCGCCGTCGCGACGATATACATTTCGCTTATAAACCCCGCCGGTAAAATGTCAACCACGATTTTTCCGGCGGGTGGCGCGGGCGGCCTTGGATGCCCCGGCGGCGGGGGGAACGCGGATTTTTGGTGCGCGGAAGCGCCGGTCCCCGACAATATCCCGTCTGATGAAAGCGCTCGTCTTCCGTTTATGGCTGTTGTTCAGCCTGATCCTGCCCGGGGCGGTCAAGGGCGCGGCCCCGCGTCCGCCCAATATCATCATCATCTACACCGATGACCAGGGGTACGCCGACGTCGGCGTGTTCGGCGCGCGCGGCTTCCGGACACCCAACCTCGACCGCCTGGCGCGGCAAGGGGTCAAGTTCACCAATTTTCACGCGGCGCAACCGGTCTGCTCGGCGTCCCGCGCGGCATTGCTGACCGGGTGTTACCCCAGCCGGATCGGCATTCACGGGGCGCTGGGCCCGAACGCCAAACACGGGCTCAATGCCAGCGAGATGACCCTCGCCGAGTTGCTCAAACAAAAGGACTACGCGACGGGCATGGCGGGCAAATGGCATCTGGGCCGGCCGCAACCGTTTCTACCCGTGCATCACGGATTCGATGAATACTTCGGGCTGCCCTATTCCAACGACATGTGGCCGTATCATCCGGAAGCGCGTCCGGGTGCTTATCCGCCCCTGCCGCTGATTGAAGGGGATCAAGTGATTCGCCGGGAAGTCACGCCCGCCGATCAAACCCAGCTCACCACCTGGTACACGGAACGCGCGGTGCGCTTCATCGAACGCCACCGGGCGCGGCCGTTTTTCTTTTACCTCGCGCACTCCATGCCGCACGTGCCGTTGTTTGTGAGCGACAAGTTCAAGGGCAAATCGAAGCAGGGCCTTTACGGTGACGTGATCATGGAGATTGACTGGAGCGTGGGCGAGGTGATGAAAACCTTGAAACGCTGCGGCTTGGAAAAGGATACGCTGGTGATTTTTGCCAGCGATAACGGTCCCTGGCTCAGTTACGGCAACCACGCCGGGTCGCCGGGGCCGTTGCGCGAAGGCAAGGGAACGAACTGGGAAGGCGGCACCCGCGTGCCGTGCATCATGCGGTGGCCGGGCAAACTGCCCCGGGGCAAAACCAGTGACGCCATGTTCATGAACATTGATCTGTTGCCCACCATCGCGGGTCGGGTGGGTGGGCAACTCCCGGCACACAAGATTGACGGCTTGGATGTCTGGTCGCTGCTGGCCGGCAAGAAAGGCGCGACCAATCCGCACGCCGCCTACTTTTACTACTATCACCAGGGCCAGTTGGAGGCGGTGGTGAGCGGCGACGGCCGGTGGAAACTGCAATTGCCGCACGCGTTCCGCACGCTGGCGGGCCGACCCGGTGGGCGGGACGGAATCCCCGCGAAATACACACAGGCCAGAGTCACCACTCCGGAACTCTACGATCTGCAAAGTGACATTGGGGAAACGACGAACGTCGCCACCCGCCATCCGGAAATCGTGGAGCGTCTGCTCGCACTGGCTGAAGCCGCGCGCGACGATTTGGGCGACACGCTCACCAAACGCGTCGGACGCGGGTTGCGCGAGCCAGGCCGCGTCGTCACCGATGACTGATGCGCGGGGAGTGGAAGAGCCGGGCGGGCCATCGGCGTATCATGCCTCGCTTCCACCTCTCTGCGTCTCTGCGGTTTTTTCCTCAATCCCGCACTCCGCACTGCGTGGATGGCTGGTGCGTAAGAGGGCTGGCGCGGTGGCCGGAAAACAGAGTTACGATTGGCGGCCTTTGAGGATTGCCACCGCGGTGGCGTGCGCTTGCGTGTGGCTCAGGCTCAGCAACACCGTGTGCGCCTGGCGGGCTTCCAGTAATTTCAATCCGTTCCCGTGTAACACGACAAAAGGCTCGCCGCTCGCCCGCCGGCCCACCTCCATGTCCAGCCAGCCGAGTTGCGCGCCGATGCCGGTGCCGAAGGCTTTGGAGATGGCTTCCTTGGCGGCGAAACGCGCGGCCAAAAACGGCGCCGGTTTTTTGTGGGTGAGACAGTAGGCGATTTCCGCTGGATGCAGAATACGATGCAGAAATCGTTCGCCGAAGCGCTCGTAACTCGCCTGGATGCGTTCGACTTCGATCAGGTCTATGCCAACGCCAAGAATCATGAATGTGTCAGGGGGCCGGGATCACGCCGAACCCAAGGTGAGTCGGACGCCCATCGGCCGCCGCCTCGTTCACCCGGAATAGTCGCGCATGAGCGCGAGCATCTGGCGCACGGCGGTTTCCAATCCCGCAAACACCGCGCGGCTGATGATGCTGTGGCCGATGTTTAATTCGACCAAGTGGGGCACTTGCAAGAGCGTGGCGAGGTTTTCGTAGTTCAAACCGTGACCGGCGTTCACGCGCAGGCCGAGGCCGTGCGCCTGATGCGCGGCGGAAACCAGCCGGGCCAGTTCAACCTCGCGGCGGCGTTCGTCAGCGTAGGTTTCCGCAAACGTGCCGGTGTGCAGTTCAATAAACTGCGCTCCCGTCTGGGCCGCGGCATCCACCTGGGCGGCGTCCGGCGCGATGAACAGGCTCACGTCAATGCCGGTGTCGTTCATGCGTTTGCGCGTCTCGCGCACCGCGGCGCGATGGGTTAACACGTCCAACCCGCCTTCGGTGGTGATTTCCTGCGGCCGCTCCGGCACGAGACAGACAATGTCCGGCTTGAGCTTGAGAGCGATGCCGATGATCTCCGGCGTGTTCGCCATTTCCAGGTTCAGCCGGGTTTTGATCACGGCCCGCAGCGCTTGGACGTCGCGGTCCAGGATGTGGCGGCGATCTTCGCGCAGGTGACAGGTGATGCCGTGCGCGCCGGCCGCTTCGCAGATCTGCGCGGCGGCGATGGGATCCGGTTCGCCGCGGTTGCGCCCGCGATAACGCGCTTCCCGCACGGTGGCGACGTGGTCAATGTTGACACCCAGTTTCAACATAAGCTCAAGGTTTGGTTGCTGATGGGGGCGGCGCCGTGGTCTTCCGCTTGGGCGGAGGGGGCGCCGGCAATTCGTAACCCCAGGGAAAGGTCACCGATTCCAGCCAATTGACCAGCAAAATCGTCTCGACACTGGTGAATCCGTAAGGCGACTGGCGCACCCAGGTCATGCGGTCGGGACCGGTGACGGTCAGCGTGGTGCCGATATTGCCGATCCGGGGCGCCACGGCTTCGATCCACTTGGCGCCGGCGGAATCCGGGCGGAGTTGCGGTTTATCCGCCAGCAGCAGGGCCAGTTGCGCCATGTTCCGCCAGGCGATCAATCGTTCCGCGCCGATTTCCCAGTCGTAATAAACCAGATTGGTGTGGCCGAGTACTTGGGCGAACAACTCCGGCGGCGGCGGCACTTTGCGCGGTGTGTTGGGGAAGAGGCCGCCCAGCAGGAAACCTTGTTCCGCCTCTTCGTAAGCCGGACGCAGGAAGCCGCCAAAGAACGGCATGCCTTCCCAAATGATTGCCTGTCCGTTGGTGGTGGCCCGCCAGGTGCCCAGCGCCAAACCCTGGGTGTTGGTATTGAAAAGCGGGGGCAACTGTTGGGCCAGCCGTTCCATGGCGTTGGTGGCGTCAGCGTGCGGGATGGCCAGAAAAGTTTGGAACGGAATTTCCGCCAAAGCCCAAGTGCAGAGTTGATTGGGGGTGAGGCCCAATTCCAGACCCAGCGCCTGGAGGTAAGGCTGCAGCCGGGGGCCGAATCCTTGCAGCGCGGCAAAACTGACCACCGGTTCGCGAATGGTGTTGGTGGGCAGTTGCCAGGTTTCGGATTGCCAATGGTGCGGCTGGGAGAATTGCAGTTCCATGCGCGTTTGCAGGTTTTCATCCCGCGCCGCGACAGTGAGGGTGGTTTGCGGCAGCCGGAGCGCCGCCAGCCAGAAGGGGAGCGCCGGCAGCCGCGGCCAGTCCACCATGGCGGTCAACCAATGGTTGGTTTCGACGGCCACTGGGCGACCGGTGTCATGAATGCGCCGGGCAAACTCGGCCTGCAAGTCCAGGGCCTCGCCGGTGCCCGCGCCGACCAACACCCAGTCTTGAGCCAGTACCACCCCGAGCAGATCAGGGGAATGATGTTTCTTCAGCCGCCACCCCGAGTAGCCGGGCCCCGTGATGTTGGTGGGAGAAATCTGGGTCCACGTCTGCACGGTCGTTTCCAGATTCGTGAGCCACCGTTCCGCCGCCGCCGCTGGCAGCCGGACCGCCAAGGTCCACTCCGGCGGTTGATTGGACAATCCCCGCATCTCGAAGTAAGACTCAGCGGACAGGAGATCGGCGAAGAGCGGACGCAGCAGTTCGCCGCAATCATTGGTGCTATACGCCCAGCGGGATTTGAGATGGGCAAACGGGGCGAGGGCGAGTTTATCGAGAGTTTGTTCCCGGAGCGCCTGACTTTCCGGCAGGGCGAGGAGGCTTTTCAAAGTGCCGCCGTTGGTACTGGCGTTCACGGCCTCGCCGCCCACGAAATGCCAAGATGCGAGCAACGCGGGCGCCGGCGGCGGTGGCGGCGGCTTGCGACACCCCAGTCCGCCCGACAGCAGGGCGACGAGACTCCCCATCCAAAAACAGGTCCAACAAATCCGCATAATGGGTGATTGGTGTGCCAGAGTGCCGGACGTTTGGCAAACCGAATCCCCATTGCGGTTGGTAGGCGCAACCCCGTCGCTTCCGCCCGCTGAAGCCCGGGGGAGGCGGGCCATTGCCACTCGTTTTTATGCGCGCATCTGATTTCGGGAAAAGGAGCCGCTCCACTGCTTTACCGCGCGATAAACCGGGTCAATCCGCGTGAAAAATTTGGGTGCATTTACGCAATTTTTTACTGGAAATTTTCCTCCCGATGGATTAAAAACAGGCAATTCTTGAAGTCTGAGTGTTTTTGACGGTTAGAGGGCACAATTCGATTTCGGTTCCTCACCTCTATTACTTGTGCTCCGGCAATAACCGAGGCCCTGTATATTGTGGTTTTTCCACTTTACTCGGCCCGGGATGTTTGATTGCTTTGAGCCAAGAACATGTATCTGAAAAATCTGACCCTGCTGGGGTTCAAGTCGTTTTGCGATAAAACGACGCTCAATTTTCAACGCGGTGTTTCGGCCATCGTCGGCCCCAATGGTTGCGGCAAATCCAATGTGTCGGATGCCGTTCGTTGGGTGTTGGGCGAGCAATCGGCCAAAGCGTTGCGCGGCGCGGAAATGGCGGATGTGATTTTTAAGGGCGCCGACGGCCGCAAACCGTTGGGGATGGCGGAGGTGTCCCTCACCCTGGGCGGGATGGATGCCGAGCATCTGCGGGCGGCCGGGGTGGAGATTCCCTACAACGAAGTCACTTTGACCCGCCGGGTGTTCCGGGATGGCGGCAGCGAGTATTTCATCAACCGGGTGCCGTGCCGGTTGCGGGACATCCAGCAGTTGTTCATGGGCACGGGGGTGGGGCGCACCAGCTACAGCATCATGGCGCAGGGCAACATCACCCAGCTTTTGTCCAGCAAACCCGAGGACCGGCGGCTGGTTTTTGAAGAGGCCGCCGGCATCACCAAGTTCAAAGCCCAAAAACGCGAGAGCCTGCGCAAACTGGAATCCACGGAACAAAATCTTTTGCGCATCAGCGATCTCGTCCGCGAGGTCAAACGACAGATCGGCTCGCTGCAACGCCAGGCCGGCAAGGCGCGCCGGTACCGGGCGTTGCAGACGGAACTGCAACACCTGGACACCCAACTGGCGCGGCATCAGTTTGATGTGTGGCAAGGCGAAATCCGCGCGCGGGAATCCGCCGCCGAACAGTTGCGGGAGGAAATCGAGGCGGCGAACCATCGCGTGGCGCAGAGCGAAAGCGAAATTGCCGCGTTGCGCGGACAACTCAGCGAACTGGAACACCGCATCTCCACCGCGCAACAACGCGGGTTGGAGTTGAAAGCCGAGAGCGAACGGCACGAGAGCCGCATTCAGTTCAACGAGGAACGCCTCCAGGAACTCGCCGCGCAAAACGAAAAAGCCTTCGCCGACATCGCCCAGGCCGAGGAACGCCGGCACGTGGCGGCGGAGGAACTCGCAGCGGTTCAGCAACGGCTGGCGGCGGCGGAAAGCGCGCGGCAGCGGCAACAGGAAACGTTGGCCACCCGCGAGGCGGCTTTGCGGGAGATTGAGGCGGCGCTGCGCCGGGATCAGGAAACCTTGCGGCAGGCGCAAGCCGACGCCTTCGCCGCGGCCCAGGACCTCGCCCGGATACGCAACGAAATCACCGCCCTCGATCTCCAAAAACAGGGCAACGTTGTCCGGCTGGAGAAACTCTCGGCGGAAAAAATTCAACTCGAGGAGGAGCGCGTCCGGCTGGAGGCGCGTCTGCAAGAATTCGCCGCCCAGGTCGAAACCGAAAAGCTCAACGCGCAAACCAAGCGCGGCTCGGTGGAGCAGCGGCAGCAACGTTTGCGCGAGGTGCAGACAGCGTTGCAGGAAGCGGCGGCGACGCAGGACGGTTATTTGCAGGCACAAGCGGAGAAACGCTCGCGCCTGGGCGTGCTCGAACAACTGGAAACCGCCCATGAAGGTTTCGACGCCGGCGCCTTGGCGGCTTTGCGGCAATCGCGCGCGGTCCTCGGCTCATTGGCTGACCGCATT
>MWDV01000137.1 GCA_002070715.1 Verrucomicrobia bacterium ADurb.Bin118 | reverse complement strand
GGTATTGGCGCTACCGTTCATGCTCTATTTCATCGGCCAGTTCGTGCTGCCCGCCTTGAAGGTTAAGGAAAAGGAGTTTGTCCTGCGGGCGATTGGGATTGGGGCGTTCCTGTTTTTGCTGGGCATGGCGTTTTGTTATTTCATCATGCTGCAGGTGGCGCTGGGGGCGACGGTGCAATTTTCCGCCTGGATGGGCTTTTATGCGGACGAATGGCGCGCTGAGGATTACATCAGTTTTGTGTGCATCTTCATGCTGGTGATGGGCGTGAGTTTTGAACTGCCGATTGTGATTCTGGCGCTGGTGAAGGTGGGATTGCTGGACTTCCAAAAATTGAACAACTTCCGTGCCTACTGGGTGGTGCTCGAACTGGTGATCTGCGCGTTTCTCACCCCATCGGGGGATCCGTTCACCATGTTCCTCATGGCCATTCCCCTGCATCTGCTTTACGAGATCAGCATTCTCATCTCCTGGTACTGGGCGCGGAAAGACCGGCAGCAGTTGACCTAGCCGCGGTGCGGGCGCGTCCGGCGCGCTGCGGAAGAATTGATTTCCGGTGGGCGGGAAGCGTGCCAAAATTGCCGCGCCAAAAAAACTGTAAAAAACACGCTTTACAACCGCGGCGTACTGACTAGGGTGAGTCCGGCAAAACGAACAACGTATGCGTAACACTTTTTCTCTCCTGATAGTGGCGACGGTGGCGGGTTTACTGACCAGCGGGTGCGCGGGACCGGAACGCAAACTGGGCCGCGGCCTGAGCAATTTTGGTGAAATCACCCGGTGGGGCGAGATGCGCCGCGAAATGGAACAAACGGCGCTCTTTGATTCGCCGGATCAAGCCTACACCACCGGCGCGGTCCGGGGGTTCAATCGTTCCATGGCCCGCATCGGCGTGGGCCTCTACGAAATTGTCACCTCGCCGTTTCCCTCCTACGATCCGGTGTTCACCAACTACTTGGAACCCGAGCCGGTGTATCCGGATAACTTCAAGCCCGGTCTGATCGCCGTGCCGGGATTCGGCACTGACACCTCGCTCGGCTTCAGCGGCGGGGAAGTCGCGCCCATGTTCCCCAACAGCCGGTTCCGGATTTTCGACTGAGAGCCGCCATGCCCGTTGCGGCAATGCACTTTCGCGCCAACACCGGGGTGTTGGCGCGTTTTGTTTAATGACGCTGAAACAACAGTCCCCGGGTAAAATCAATCTGCTGCTCAATATACTGGGCCGGCGGGCGGATGGATTTCACGAACTGGAAAGCGTTTTCCACCCGGTTGCCCTCTACGATACGTTGTCCTGCCAAACCACCGCGCAAGGTTTAGAGTTCACTTGTGATGATCCGCGGCTGCCCACCGATGACCGCAATTTGGTTTGTCGTGCGGCCCGGCTTTTCCTCGCCGCCACCGGCATCACTGCCGGCCTGAGATTGCATCTGGAAAAACGGATTCCGCCCGGCGGCGGTTTGGGCGGCGGCAGCGGGAATGCCGCCCACACTTTACGCGGATTGAACGCACTGTTTGACCGGCCACTGACCGACCCGCAACTTCACGAGCTGGCCGCCCGTTTGGGATCGGATGTGCCGTTTTTTCTGCAAGACCGGCCGGCCTTGGTTACTGGTCGGGGGGAACATATCGAACCGCTGGATTTTTTTCCTGGATTGCGGGGCCGGGGACTTTTGCTGGTGCATCCCGGTTTTGGCATCTCCACTGCGTGGGCTTATCAACAACTGGCCCGCTTTCCCCAAGCCTTGAATGGCCAACCGGGGCGGGCGCGGCAACTGGTTGAACGATTGCAGGCCGGGGACAGCGAACCGCTGGCCGGCGCACTCTTCAATTCCTTGGAAGCTCCGGTCTTTGCGAAATATCCCGTGCTGGCTCTGTATCAGGAATTTCTTCGCGCCCACGGGGCTTTGGCCACGTTGATGTCCGGCAGCGGCTCGACCACTTTTGCCGTGGTCGAATCCATCGCGCACGGGAAAACGCTGGCCGCCCAATTCAAGCGTCGCTTTGGCTCGACCTGCTGGACTGCCGTGGTGCCCTTGGCTGGCGGCGATGCGGAGGGCGCGCTCTGAAAAAATTGCCCGTCATAATTCCCGGAATCCGGCTATCTGTTTTCAATCCTCAACCGGCGCGTATCTTGACACTTCCTCAAGCGGTTTTCAGACTGCTCGGGTGGAATTAAAATGTTTCGCCCGTTTCCCGGCCTGGCGACGTCGGCTGGCTTGTTTGGGAATGGGCCTGCTGCTGGCCGGGGGGCTTGTCATTGTGGAGGCCGCGCCACGGTTGACCACGCCCCAACAACATTTCGGATTCAACCCGGGCGATGACTATCACCTGCCAACTTACCGGCAGCTCACCAATTATTGGCACACGCTCGATCGCGAATCCGACTGCCTGAAAGTCGTTCCCATCGGGGTGACCGAAGAAGGCCGTCCCATGGTGATGGCGGTGATCAGCGCGCCCGGGAATTTGCGGCGGGTGGCGCGTTATCGGGACATCGCGCGACGGCTGGCATTGGCGGAGGACCTCAGCGACGCCCAAGCGCGGGTCCTGGCGGATCAGGGGCGGGTGATCGTCTGGATTTCCGGCGGTTTGCACGCGACGGAAACACTGGGCTCCGTTCAGTTGGTGGAAACGGTGTATCAATTGATCAGCCGCCAGGACGCGGAGACGCGGCGCATTCGGGAAAACGTCATTGTGCTCGCCGTGCCGGCCAACCCGGATGGCATGGACCTGGTCGGGGACTGGTACATGCGCGAACCCGAGCCCTCCCGGCGTTCGCTCGCCAACCTGCCGCGGCTCTACCAGAAATACATTGGCCACGACAACAACCGCGATTTCTTCGCCCTGACGCAGGCGGAAAGCAAAGCTTTGAGCCGCGTCCTGTTCCGCGACTGGTTTCCCCAAATCGTTTACGACCACCACCAAAGCAGTCCGCCGGGCACCGTGATGTATGCCCCGCCGTTCCGTGACCCCTTCAGCTACCGGATTGATCCGCGGGTCCGGAGTGGGGTGGAGCAATTGGGCGCGGTGATGATGAATCGGTTTCTGGCGGAAGATAAACCCGGCGTAACCGTTCGCTCCGGCGCCCGTTTCTCCGCCTGGTGGAACGGCGGGCTGCGCTCCATCAATTACTATCACAACGTGATCGGGCTGTTGACCGAAACCATCGGCAATCCCAATCCGATCCAGATTCCGTTCAATCCCCGGTTGCAACTTCCCCGCGGGGATTTGCCGGCGCCCGTGGCCCCGCAGCCGTGGCATTTGCGGCAATCCGTGGATTACTCGGTGACGGCGAATTACGCGGTGCTCGATTACGCTTCCCGGTATCGGACGGAACTGCTGTGGACCCACTACGCAATGGGGCGGGACGCGATCGCGCGGGGCCGGCGGGATCACTGGACCCCCTCGCCAAGCCACATCGAGCAGGTGCAAGCGACGATGAAGCAAGCCCAGACCGCCGCCAAATTTGCGTCGGCAAAAAAAGCCGCATCGCCACCGCAAGCCACCAACGCGTTCGACCGGTTTTTCCGTGACCCGTCGCGACGCGATGCCCGCGGGTATATCGTCCCGAGCGACCAGGCCGACTTGGGCACCGCAACGCGTTTCATCAACATGCTCATTGAGAGCGGGGTGCGCGTGCACCGGGCCACCAATGATTTCACCTATGCCGGCCACACCTATCCAGCCGGTTCGTTTGTGATCCGGTGCGACCAGGCCTATCGCGCTCATGTGCTCGATATGTTCGAGCCGCAGGATCACCCCAACGACGTGCCTTGCCCCGGCGGTCCGCCAACGCCGCCTTACGATCTGGCTGGGTGGACTCCGGCCTTGCAAATGAACGTGAAGTTCACCCGCGTGTTCACTGATCTGGCCGGTCCGTTGGCTGTTTGCGCGGATGTTCAACCCCTGCCGTTCGGGCGGATTGACCACGCAGCGGAGGCCGATGGTTTCCTGTTCCGGGCCGATGCCAACGATGCTTTTCGCGCCGTGAACCGGCTTCACGCCGCCGGGCATCCGGTGGGCCGGCTCGCCGGGGCCTGGACCAACGCTACGGACCGCTTCGCCGCCGGCACTTTCTGGTTGCCCCGCCGGACGGACACCCTGCCGCTGCTTCAAACGCTGGTGATGCGCCTGCCGGTCGTTTTCACCGGCATCCGCGGCCAGCCGGCGGTGACCGTGGTTGCGCTCCCACCGGTGCGCGTGGGGTTGTGGGATCGTTACGGCGGCTCGATCCCGTCGGGCTGGACGCGTTGGGTGCTCGAACAGTTTGAGTTTCCGTTTGAAACCGTTTTCGCCCCGCGGCTTGATGCGGGCAATCTGCGTGATCAATTCGATGTTTTGATATTTGTCACCGGCGCATTTCTGCCGGCTTCGGGAGCGACGAATCCCCCACCCGCTGGAATTCCCGCGGAATGGCGGGACCGGTGGGGCGGAGTGAGCGTTCAGCGCACCGCCCCGGCCTTGCGGACTTTTCTGGAGGCGGGCGGGGTCATGCTGACCATCGGCAGTTCAACGGATTTGGCGAAACACTTTGACCTCCCGCTGACCAGTCATCTCGTCACCACGAACGATCACGGCAAAGAAATCCCGCTGCCGCGCGCGCAGCATTACATCCCGGGTTCACTGGTCCGCGTTCGTGTCAACCCGGAGCATCCGCTCGCTTGGGGCGCCGAAGAGTGGATGGTGGTGATGCTCCGCTCCAGCCCGGTATTTCGCAGCACCGAAATCTTTACGCCGGTAGCGTGGTTCGACGAACCCGCGCCGTTACGCAGTGGCTGGGCTCTCGGTCAGGAGTGGCTGCAAAATGGAATCGCCATTGCCGAAGCCCGGGTGGGTGCGGGGCGGCTGGTTCTCTTTGGGCCGGAAATAGTCTTTCGCGCCCAATCACACGGCACCTTCAAATTCCTGTTCAACGGCATTCTCAATGCCGGCACCGTGCAACCCTCAATCCCCGCCTTCAGCGGAACGTATCAGACATCCCATCCGGCAACCCCGGATTAGGGCATTTCGATAATCTATCGCTGTCAACGTCAAACGACCGACAGATAATCGGTCGAAAAGGAGTTGGTAGCGGCTGGAATAATGCGTGCCGACGCAAAGCATTTTTGCAGACAACCGGGACGCCCATTCAACTGCCGCCATCGCATGATTGGGACCATTCGGACAGAATCCTCCCGGGTTTGCGCAAAAAACGGTGGACCTTTGACAAAGGAGGCAAGGCACACGGACGGCGAGGTCTTCTCTATTGATTCGCCGAGTTGAACGGTCTAAACATGCCGGCCATGCATGCGGTAAACAGCCCGGGTGCCGAAATCAAGGTATCGCCGGGCGGACGCACTGGGACGCTGCGCGTGGCCATCATCTTTGGGCTGCTGGGACTGTTGCTGGTCGGCTGTTTGTTCGGCGCAACGCCGGCGGCGAGGACGTCGCGCTGGTTGGGACCAATCCTGCTGGAGGTACTCGCCATGTTTCGCGATCCCGGGACCCAGTGGATGGTGTTCGCGTGTTGCGGGGTGTACTTCACGACCTTCGTACTGCTCCAACATCGGGAAAGCGGCAAGCGATTCTGGCGGTGGAACAACCCGGATGTTTGGATCATCGCGGCGCTGGGGCTGGCGGCGTCAAGGTATGCGCTGGGGTATGGCGAACGAACCGGCACGGAGGCGTTGGTGTGGCTCGGCGGGGCAACCTTGGGGAAGGGCATGGCGTGGGCGAGCTTCAAAAGCCGAAAGCGGAAAGCGGAAAGCCGAGAACTGAAAGCAGAGGACGGCGGGCGGGCGTCCGCGCTCTT
This sequence comes from Verrucomicrobia bacterium ADurb.Bin118, assembly GCA_002070715.1. Taxonomy (GTDB): domain Bacteria; phylum Verrucomicrobiota; class Verrucomicrobiia; order Limisphaerales; family MWDV01; genus MWDV01. The sequence continues at coordinate 2,203 of MWDV01000137.1, read as the reverse complement.
CCGAGACGCGGCGACGACGCCGGAGGGTAAACTGGATTCGGACAGGAAGATGGATTTTTCTGTCACCCAGTTTCCTGTCATCGTACAGGTGCTGTTGGGTCTCTTGGTGGTGGCGGTGTTCTGGCAGAACGAGGTAGGGATGCGGTTTCAGTATCGCGAACAGGCGCGGTGGACCGGGCCGTGGGAGAATCCGAATGTGTTTGGGATGTTGATGGGGGCGGGGATGGTCCTTGCCCTGGGGCGGGTGGTTTCAAATTCCTGCAAGGAGCCCGTAGTCCGTGGTTCGCGGTCTGTGGTCGCATCCTGGCTGAAGCGGTCTTTCTTCCTCACGGCGGCCGGGATTCTAGGGTTCGGGTTGGTGATGAGTTACAGCCGCGGGGCGTGGGTGGGAACGGCGGCCGGGACGGTTTGGTTGGCTTGGGGTCGTTTGAGCCGCGAGATGCGCGGCATTCGCGATCGGAAGAGTGAGAAGCCCAAAGTCCAAAGTGCGAGATCCGCCGTGCGGACGCGTTCGCGAGATCGGTGGGGTGGGCGGTTGGGCGGATTCCTTGGGCGGAATGCGGTACCGCTGGCGGTCCTGGCAGTTTCGCTGGTGGTGCTGGCGTTCTGGCAGTTCCGGCACACGGAAGTGACCACGGTGCGGCGGGCGTTTTCAGTGGGGAACGTGAACGACTTCTCCTGGCGCAACCGCGTGGCGGCCTGGGTGGGGGCGCTGCAGATGATGGCCGAACGGCCGCTGACCGGCTGGGGATGGAACCAAGTCGAACCCATCTATGACCAGTTCTACCGACCGTCCCATGTCTACGAAGGGATGGCGATTCAGTTGAACGATTATCTCACGCTGGGCGTGGCGATAGGGATTCCGGCGTTGGCCTGCTTGCTCGCGTGCGTTGGCCTCTCGCTGGGAGCGAGGGGGGAAGGGCGGAGGACCAAGTCCGAGGGCGGAGGACCGAAGGCAGAGAATGGACAAGGCGCCGTGAGAACGGAGAACACGGCCCCCAAAGGCCGAATACCGGAGGGTAGGAACATCGAACATCCAATCTTAAACTTTGAACCTCGAACGGAGGCTCGACAGGGGGCGGGTTCGGACTTCGGACTTCGGCCTTCGGCCTTCCGATCGGCTTGTCACTCTGGCGCGCTCGTCCTGCTCGTCGCGTTCTGGTTTGACGGCGGCCTGTTCCGGCTGGCCACGGCGACGGTGTTCTGGCTGTTGCTGGAAATGGGCAGAGAGCGGTGTGGGGACGAATCGTGACCCTCCTTCGCCTTGGTTTTTGGTCTGGCAAAATGTTGGGTGCGTTTCATGGTAGTATGGGGCGGCGCTTTTGGTCAGCGCGGGCATTGCCTTGATTTATGCGGGTTTCACGCAGGAGGCGCTTGAGTTTTTGGAAACGGCGGCAACTCATCACTTTCTATTTGACCACGGTTCGTTCGACCGGCTTAAGGGGTCACGATGTCCCCAGTCTTTCCCAAAAACTTGCAAAAAACGGTTGACAACGGTAAGGGGGAGATGTATAAACGATCCGTATCCGAAGATTGCCTTCGGGAAAAGGCCGTTGAAAAGAACGCGCGCAAAGGTATGTCAGACGCCGCCACACTCCCCACTGGGAGACGCCGCCTCGGCGACCGCCCCAAGCCGCAGCAGCGCATCCCGCCCGGGTCGTTGCCCCAGCCCCTTGGAGTAACGCGCCCCCCAAGAAGCGCACGTTGTCAAAACGAGGGACGTCCCCCGTTCAGATGAGAACCGACCGGGAGGCGAGGAGCCTATGAGCAACCGCCTGGACCGCCCCTGCAAGAGACTTGACCCACCCAGGCGGCTGGCGCTGGTGGATGCGGACAGGCACCTGCACGCCGCCGTGCGCGAGCATCTCAGCAAACCCGAGGCCGGCTGGCACGTGGAGGCCTACACGAGCACGAAGGCGGCGTGGTCGGGACTTGCCTCCGTGCCGCCCTGCGTGGTGCTGATGGACGTGGCCCCGCCGCCGGCGACGGGTTTGGGCTGCCTCCGCGCCCTGCGGGCGCGTTTGCCGGGCGTGCCGGTGGTGGTGTACACCGCGCAGGATGGCGCCGGGCTGTTGCTGCGGACGCTGAGCGCCGGGGTGCGCGGTTACCTGGTCAAACCGCTGCCGGTGGCGGACCTGCTGCCGCACCTGCACAAGGTGCTGGACGGGGGACTGGCACTCTGTGAAAAGGCGGAGCGGCTGTT
>MWDV01000136.1 GCA_002070715.1 Verrucomicrobia bacterium ADurb.Bin118 | reverse complement strand
TCTCATCCTTGGTTGGTCCAACAGGTAAACGCTATCGCAGCGGAGAATAGTGCAATTACGAATTAGAACTGGTATGAATACGCATTACAACGCGATGTCGCTTGGGGTGCGTCAGTCATGGACAGCCGTTCACCTTGACAAGGACGGAACCCGAGCAAGACGCAGCTTTTAGCTAAACAAGAACGCCTTAAAAACTGGTGCACCTTGCCAGAACTGGCGGGGTTTATCTGATTTGAACAAAGATGATGCAGGCGGACTCATTCAAACTCGAATGTCCGTCAGCGACTGAGAGACGCTCGTCGCAGCCGCATTGACCGGACTCCGCAGAGCGGTGTTGCCGCACAGGATTCGGAAACGACGCGCCATCAGCCTTCGTCGTCCAACAGCGGAAAGCCGGCTCATCCGTAGGCGGTGTTTTCCCACCAGCTTCATCTCGGACGACTCGCGGCCCGTTCCCAATGTTGTTGACATCTTTGTTTGCATCGGCGGTCAGAAGAAGGCACAGGCTAGTACGTCAAGAGCAGGCGATCTGAAACCTGTTCCGTTTCCAACGTCCGGCCGGGCAATTGAAATCTGCGGAGCATTGAACGCCCACAGTGAACCATCACCTCGCGGGCAAATAAGCCGTCGGGAACTTCGAGATCACAGAACAAATCTCCCGACCGCTTTGTACCATCAATACTCAATGCAACAAAGACGCCGCGCTTTTTGCAGTCAGCAATTGTTTCCCACAAGTCGCCAAGGCGAAATGACTGAGCGCCGTAGAGAATCGTTTGGCTGTAAGCATACGGTGGATCGCAGTAAACCAAATCGCCTGCTGATGCTTCACCCATTACTTCCCGGTAATCCGCCAGCTTGATTTGCGTGTCTTTGACCCGCCGATGCCATTCATCCACTCGCTTATTGAAAGCAATGGGAGAGATTGGGTCGTGAACACCACACGGAGTGGACATGTAGCCATCGGCCTTCCGAAATCTCACAACTCCGCCGTAACATGCTCGGCACAAGAACAAGAGATCAGCACCATTTGGCTTGGCGTTGTAGCGCGCTTTGATGCGTTCATAAGTTTCTTTTTTGCCGTTCATCGCCATTTCCTGCCAGCGTTCGGCATACCAAGCCTTGAGAAGGTCAGGGGCGGACACAAGAGTTTGCCAGATTTCAACGAGAAACGGGAAATTGTCTGATCCAACTGCTTTTGGGGGAGCGAGCGTTGCAAGAACAGCGCCGCTCCCAAGAAAAGGTTCATAATAGACGCCAAATCGTTGAGGAAAAAACGAGACGATTTCCGTAGCGAATCGTTGTTTGTTTCCGATCCACTTTAACAGCTGTCCAACCGGAGCTTGAATGCTCTCTTGGTCGTACGAGTTAAAAAATGCCAGTTGCACGCCTCACCAGATTCAAGACCAAATCTGGAAGGAACGCAAGCATAATATCCCGATTTGGGATTTTTTCTGGGGCCTGATTAAGCTGGCTCTAAATGGGCAAGAGTTTGAGAAGTACAGAAAGTGAAAAACTGACGGCTCTGTTGCGGACTGTCCGCTCAGAAGCTGCTCTGACGCAATCCGAAGTGGCAGAGCGGCTTAATTTGCCTCAATCATTCGTCAGTAAATACGAATCAGGTGAGCGACGGCTGGATTTAATCGAGTTAAGACATATTTGTAAAGCGTTGGGAATCACGTTGGGCGATTTTGTTCGCCGATTTGAGAAGGAGATTTTGTGAAACCGGACGATCGTTTCCAAAAACTGTCCAAACATTTTTGGGCGAACGTGCGGATGCTCAGCCAGCATCTCGGCTATACCGTCCGAGGTGCAGGAGAAATCAAAGTGCCTACTATCGCTGAGATCAATCAAGCTTTCAAAGAATTGGAACTTAACGCGGAGCACGTTGTTGACAGCAATGGACGGCCAACCGACTTCGGTCAGCTGTTGGTTGCATACTTTCAGCACAGAGGAATGGTCTTAAACACGTTTGTTGAACCCCGCCTCATGGATGCGAAACAGGCCAAGCTTGAATTTGAACGTCTTCGGCGGGAGTTGCGTCCAAAATGTCCCCTACCGATGAACAAGCAGAAGGGCAAAAAGAAAGCGCCCGCATTTCTGACTGGGATCGCTAACATGCTGATCGAAGCAAACGCAGCGGGAATAGACTGCTGTTACGATCCGCGTGCGCTCACGACTGTGATACGGGACGGCTTGCCGGTGCGGACGCTTGCCCGGCGCGTAGATGGCGCTTTCCCAAGCCCTATTAACCCAATCGCAGTATGGGAACTCAAGGAATACTACTACACCACAACTTTCGGCAGTCGCGTTGCCGACGGTGTTTATGAAACCCTCTTGGACGGCATGGAGCTTGAGGAATTGCGCGAGAATGCAGGCATCGACATCAAGCATTACCTATTTCTTGATGCGCGCTACACTTGGTGGGATTGCGGTCGGTCTTATCTCTGCCGGGTCGTCGATATGCTCCACATGGGCTACGTGGATGAAGTCCTCTTTGGACGGGAAATTCTTGAGCGCCTGCCCGCGTTAGTCGGGGAGTGGGTTGAGACAGCAAGAAATCGAAAGTGACACACCTCGTCGTGACGATTTAGGCGTTTTTAACCCCTCGCCCGCCCTCATTTCGGGTTAGGTTGCTCGGCGCACACATGTCATTTGCGTGATGTCCTCCGGCAAGTCGGCTCACACTGGAGACGCCGCGCCAACGAGCGCGGGGTAAATCAGACCACCCAGGGCAAAGACGAGGGCAAGCCTCCGCACTTCACGGACGGGAGACGCAAAGATTTGTGTCATGGCACCCCGCACCCTGAGCCGGATCAGAAATTAAATCAAGCCGCTGAATCCTCCGTTCCGCGACGAACCAGGGACGAGGAACGGGACGGCAGAAAGGGGGAGAGCGGGCTCGCTCACTTCCCTTTCTCCAGCATCACTCCTCCGCAAAACATTCGGCACTCGTTCAGTGGATTCACAAAGCGTGGGGTTGCTTGGATTGAGAAAACGACAGAATCTTGGCGACGGTATGGCTTTATCCAACCAGTTGAAGAAACCTCCCGACGATTTTACACAAATGCGCTGACGGTTTCCGTCTGGAGAACAAATGGTGGGTTGGCCGGGACTCGAACCCGGGACCAACGGCTTAAAAGGCCGCTGCTCTACCGACTGAGCTACCAACCCATGCCATTGTTCTCTGCCACGCCGCTTTCTGGAGTGCGGGAGTTTGACAACGAGTGGGTATTATGCGCCCGAATCTCGGTCAGGCAAGCAGGATTCCTCTCGAATTTACGCTCGATGCCGTGGCCGGCTCCAGCCAAACCGGAACGGCCAGGAATGAACTCGCAGCCCGCATTTGGAAGAAAGGGGCAATCGAATTTTGCAAAAGCGGACGCAGGGTGGGCCCGTAACTACAAGCCGCCGTTCCCGGCGGGTCTCGTTTTCAGTTTCCAAGTCAAGCGGGAACCGAACCGAAAAAATGCGCGCGCCCGGCCAACGAAGGTCCGCTGTCAATTGGTGCTTGCCAAGCCGGGGAGAACCTGCCTATATGACCCCAACAAAGGCATTCATTTATGGCTGACATCTCAAATAAATATCCAGATAACGCGCCGGGTAAATATTACGTGGACGAACAATGCATTGACTGCGATTTGTGCCGCGAAACGGCGCCCGATAATTTCAAACGCAACGAAGACGGCGGGTATTCCTTCGTTTTCAAACAACCGGAGAATCCGGACGAGGAAGCGCGCTGTAAGGAAGCCAAGGAAGGCTGCCCCGTCGAGGCCATCGGCGACGACGGTGCGTAGGCGGTTGCCGTCCCTCCGGAATTGTCAAAACCCGCGGACGTTTGGGGCCGCGGGTTTTTTCATGACGCCCGATCGTTGACCAAATGCCGCCGCAACAGGTCGAGCGCTTGTTGCGCGGTCACTTGCTTGAACGTTTCCCGGTCGGTGGGATTATAATTGCGTTCCACCACCGTGGGAAACGGACCGGCCAGCGCCAGAAACACCGTGCCCACCGGTTTGTCGGCCGTGCCGCCTCCGGGCCCGGCAATGCCGGTTACGGACAGGCCGTACGTGGCGTGGTTTCGCGTGCGGACGCCTTCGGCCATGGCACGGGCCACGGGTTCGCTCACCGCGCCGTGCGCGGCCAGGGTTGTCGCCCGCACCCCCAGAAATTTTTGTTTGGCCGCGTTGCTGTAGGTCACCAGCCCCGCCAGAAATACCGCTGACGCGCCCGGCACGTTGGTAAGGAGATGGGCCAGACAACCTCCGGTGCAGGATTCCGCCACCGCCAAAGTCTCCTTCCGTTCCGTCAATCGCTGGATGATGACGGATTCCAGTTCCACGTCGCCCTCCGCAAACAGATGCGCGCTGAGTTCCCGGCGCACGACGATCTCGGCGGTGCGAACAAGGTCAATCGCCGCTGCCGTTTGTACAGCGAGCCGGACATCCACCCGTCCCGAATGTGCGCAATAGCCAAGGTCCAACCCTTGCGCCACAAGGGGTTGAAGCAGCGGACCGATGCGCGCCTGCAAGGCTGATTCGCCCACTCCGGTGGTGCGCAGCGTGCGGCAGACATACTCGCCCGGCTCCGGCAACACCCGGCGGATGAGCGGCACCACGATTTCTTGAAACATCGGGCGCAATTCCCGCGGTGGCCCCGGCAATAGCATCAACCAACTGGCCTGGCCGTTTTCGCGAAAGGGATTGGGACGCACCTCCATTGCCAGCCCGGGCGCGGTGCCGTAGGGATTCGCCAAAACTAGGGCGCCCTCGGGTACGAGCGCCTGCACTCGATTGCGTTCCGGCATCGGGCGATTGCGTTGGGCAAAAAACTGACGGAGTTGTTCGAGGACGACCGGGTCTTCGCGCAGGGGACGCGCGAGCAACCGGGCGATCAATTCCCGGGTGATATCATCCGAGGTCGGGCCCAGACCGCCGGTGACCAGCATCAGATCGGCGCGGGTCAGCGATTCGCGCACGGCCTGTTCGATGGCCGGGCCGGTATCCGGCACACACACTTGCCGCGACACGATATGACCCATATCCGCAAACCGGCGTCCCAGCCATTGCAGATGCGTGTTGAGCGTCCGTCCCAGCAGCAGTTCGCTACCGGTGTTGATGAGTTCAATGGTCACGAGCGCAGATTGCCCGCCACGCCGGGGGTATGACAAGCGCGGAGGCTCGTTGCTCCCTTGGCTCTAACTTTTATTCAGCCATGGCCACGTTGGCTTCCGGCACGTCAGGAAACTTGGGATTGAACGATAGGTTGTGGGGGGTATAGTGGGCGCGCCTTGGCGCCGGTCGGCGGCGCCCCAAG
>MWDV01000135.1 GCA_002070715.1 Verrucomicrobia bacterium ADurb.Bin118 | reverse complement strand
TGTTGTTTGGCGACGCCAAGGCGTCCTTGCAGGCGTTGGTGAGTGAGTTCAAAGGCGTTTGACCGGGGGACGACGGAAAGATCACCTTTCCGGGCGCTAGGCCATCCACACTCTAAACCTGAACACGCGCGTGGTTCCGCCGTGCCGACCAGGTTATCGGGCCAGTCGGAAGAATTGGGTGTTGTTGCTGAGGGGCAGGCGCACCAGTTGGCGTTCTCCCGCCACCTGAACGGTCGCGTTGACGTCACTCCATTGCGGCGCACTCAAATCATCGGTGCGCTGTACGGCGAATTCGGTGGCGGTAACCGGCCAGCTTAACACGATTTCGTTACCCTCCCGGTGAATGTCTAGCGTCACTCCCGACGGTTTGCAATCTTCGAGGGGATTGACCCCCGTCAACGGGCCGCAGGGACGGATGACGCCATACCGGACGCGCGTCACGGCGATTTTGGCCGGGACGCCGTTTGCATCCTGCACGATGAAACGGGCTGCCGCCTGTGGGGTCTGGTTCACGCCGGTGAAGTTCATGTCGGCGATCTCCCAGTAGGCCTGCTGCCACGTGTCACTGCCTTGCAGGGTGACGAAATCACTTTCCGGGGTGTAACCAAAAGCCAGCACGCCATTTTTCATGGTGCGATACACCTCCGGTCGGATCCGCGCGCCAACCAGGGCGGGATCGTCGTAATAGGTGATGCAAATCGCCAGATGCGCGTTGGGCTGGGAACTGGGACCGAAGATTTCATCGGTGATTTTGAAGTTCAGGAATTCATGCTTGAAGCCGGGCGTGCCTTCATCGCGCGCGGGATACACCGCCAGACGGCGGTCATCGGCGGGACCGGCTTCGGCCACGACCATTTCCTGGTCGCCGCCGCTGGTGCCCAGGGCCAACCCAGCGCTCATGCCCCGCACCAGGTCCAATTCAGCATAGTTGCCATAACGCTCGGTGCAGATATTGGGATCTTCAAAGCAATCGGCCAACGGGTCCTGCCCGGCCAGCGGATGATCGCCGGTGCGCAACACGGCCAGTTGAATCGCGGACACAAAAACCTGTCCGTTCTGGGAGATGAAACGCGGGCCCGCCGTATGGGTGGGCGCGACGTTGACGCCGTAGAGATTCACACTGGGCAGCGTCCAAGAACGCCGGATCCATTCGCCCGTGCCGGTCAAGGCATGCCGTTGGGCGGCCGGGAAAAAGGCGTGGCCACCGGAGGCGTCGGTCGCGTAGGCATCCGGGCCGAAACGAACGTCATAACTCGCGAAAGCGGGATCGTCATAAAATTCCACGCACACTTTAACCGCGTGCGCATCGTTGCACGGCAGCCCCAGATAATTGTCGGTGATGCCGAAATTCAGATACATCCCCTGCGGCCGCACGGCGCGGCGTTGATCGCCCGCCGGACCAACGCCGTCCTGGTACTCGACAGTCTGATCACCGCGGTTGATGACTTCCAAGTGATGGGCGGTGTTGTTGGCGATGTCCAGGCCCACAAGGTTGGTCTCTGGCTCGGGATCACAGGTATCCGGAGGTAGAAACTGGTTGATCTGTTCGGGTTCACCAAACGCGCCGGGCGGACCGAAGGCAATAACGCGCACGGTCAGTCCGGGGACATTTTGAAAGCGGATCGTGCCATTGTTGACCCCGCCGTAGCTATACGAACCTTGCGCATTGTTCGGAATGGTGCCGACGTAGCGGCCGCCATCCGAAGGCCGAATGCCGTTGGAGATGCGAAACAGCACCCAATTCCAACGCTTGTTATTGGCCGCGGTGGGAATTTGCCCACCGGCCACACTGCTCAGCTCAGGCAGCGTACCGGTCAGAAAATTATACGTGCGCGGCTGTCCTTGATTGTTGAAGAGAGAGGCATCGCCATAGACCTGTACCAGGATGTCAATGGTGTCGTAATTGGCCCATTCCCAAAAATAGGTATCGGCCACATTGAGATAGTCGCTCGTGGCCTTTTTGCCCGTGTGCCCGTTGAGGGTGATGTCGGCGGTGGTTTGATCGCCGTCGTTGCGGATGATCAACGCCCCCTCAACCCAGGCGCCGCCCGGCGACCAGAGCATGCCATCGGTGACGACAAAGTGGACCGGCAGGTTCAGATTGATGGTGGGCGGCCATTGTTCCGGATCGAACGGACCGTTCTGGCCCTGCGCCATCATCACCGCGCCGCCCAACAGCCACGCCGCGATTAAACCGGGAAAATTGTTGCCTTTTCCATTCATAGATGACTCCGAGTTTGATTGGGTTGCTGCACTTACGGCGTGCGCCATCAACAGGGCCGTTCCACTGCGTGGCCTGCGCCGCGCCGGTTGGTAACGCAAAAGATTTTTTCACCTTTCCGAAATGGTTTCAACTGTTTTTAAGGACCGCTCCATTCGCTTTGGAGCGGGGGCACGGGGCTGGCTGAAAGGCTGGACAGCAAATTTCACAATGATAATTTCAGCGCGTGACAACCCGGTTTCTCCACATCGTCCATCCTCGCCCGACATCCCTGCTTTTGGTGCTTCTGGGATTGTGGAGTTTTGACGTCGCCGCCCAACCCATCAATCCACCGCTGGGCCCGTATTTGCAACCGAGCGCGGGTGACCTGGCGCAAGCGAAGAATTTCAGCGATGCAGATCCCGTAGTATTGACCACTTACTTTTATTGGTATGACGTTTTTTCCGGTGCGCACATCACGAACGGTGACGGCTCCGATGCCCTGACGGATCATCCGCCGACGTTGACCGGTTTTTCTTATAAACTCGAATCATGGCATCGACAACAACTGGAGGACATGATCGCCGCGGGAATTGACGTGCTGCTGCCGGTGTATTGGGGCGAACCCTCGCAACGCATCTCGGGACAACCGATCGTGAACCAACCATGGAGCTTCTCAGGATTGCCGCCGCTGGTCGCCGCCCGCGAGGCGTTGCTGGCGGAAGGCGCCCAACCGCCGGGCATCGGCATGTTCTATGATACG
>MWDV01000134.1 GCA_002070715.1 Verrucomicrobia bacterium ADurb.Bin118 | reverse complement strand
AGGAGCTTGTTGGGTTAGATCGCGATCAATGATGGGTGTACTCATAAAGGTTTGTCGGTGATTCTCGTCAAGGTAGTGGAGCCGGGGAGGGGTGGCCCTCAGCGGGCCGCCGTCCTTCCCCGAACTCGGGGCAACAGGAGCTGCTCCCCTCGTAACATTCCAAACAAAAGGTGACTTCGCCGAAATGATAGGCGCCAAATTTTCCGCAGCCTTCGCAAAGCGCGTTTGGATCGAGCGGAATCATGACGTTTGGTGTTGCGGACAGGGTTGGGGTTTCGGTTTGCATGGTTCGTTATTTGGTTTCGGGCAGCCAGTGGGGTTCAGGTATTTTCGAGGCCCAACGCGGCCCGCATGGGACCGGGACGGCGCACCAAGTCGGCCAAAGTGTAATGGTCGAGGACTTTGAAAAAAGCGCCCGCCGCTTCGTCCAAAATGCGTTTCATCCGGCACGCCGGCCGCAACCGGCACAGCCGGTCCCGATCCTCGCGGCAATCAATCACCGTGTCGGTTTCCTCGCCCAACCGCACAATGTCGCCCAGCTTGATTTTCTCGGGCGGCTGCGCGAGCACAAAGCCGCCGCCGACGCCGCGTTGCGTGAGGAGATAACCGTTGCGGCCGAGATCATGGACCACTTTCACCAAGTGATGCCGGGAAATGCCAAAGGTCTTGGCAATCTCGGCGACGGTGACGCGCCGCGGGCGGCATAAAGCGGTTTGCATCAGCACGCGGATCGCATAATCAGAATAAGCGCTCAGTTGCACGGCTGGGGAAAATATGCGCGCGGCAACCCGCCGCCGCAAATAAAAAATGTATTTGCGATACATATTTAGACCGGCTAGATTCCCGCCGTAGATGCACCTGTCCGCTTTTCATTGCGCAAACCGACGACCGGACACCCGAGCGAGCGCTTGCCGCGCGCCCCGGGCTTTTCCCCTCACTCCAACACGCTGCGGTAACGGCCGGGAGGCCATTGCCCATAATCCATACCTTTGATGAAAACAACTGCGATCCAACAAATGACCGCCGAACATCGGCACATCGAAACTGTCATCCAATTTTTGCAAGGCGCGGTCGCCGCGCTGGAGCAGCCAAAGCCGCTCCCGGTCGGTCCGCTGCGGGAAGCCGTGGAATTTCTCCGGGTTTACGCCGACCAACGCCATCATCAACGGGAGGAAGCGCTCTTCTTTCCCTTGCTGGTGAAACGCGGGGTGCCGCCGCAAGGATGTCCGATTGGCGGCTTGAACAATGACCACGCCAAAGGGCGGGCCTTTGCGTCCGCGCTGGAGGAGAAAATCAGCGCGTACGAACAACAGCAACCCGGCGCCGCCACCGCGTTGCGCCAGACGTTGCAGGAGGTCATCCAACTGTACCGGCATCATTTGTGGATGGAGGATGCCATGGTCTTTCCCATGGCGGAGAGACTCCTATCCGAGGCGGACAACCAGGAATTGCTGGCCCGGTTTGCGGAATTGGACCGCGCGCTGGGTCCGGAAACTGTGGCGCGCTGGGAACAGTTTGCCACCCGCCTGGCGGCGCCGGCCAACGCACCGGGCGGCGCCTGATTTCCGGCGGAAATTCGGGGCCGAAATAAGAAGTCGATCAGAGATGGCCATTCGGCGCGTCTCCGCCCGAAGGCCAATCAGGGGCGGGAGAATTCCGTGGGGCAACCACTTCGCGCGCTTCCCGGATGCGGCCTCCCTTCAGGCGCAGCACATGGGTGATTGAGCGCGGGAGTCCGTCCTCGTGGTGGGAAACGAAGATGAGACTCGCCCCCGTTTGTCGGATCGTGCGATCCACCGCCGCCAGCAGGGTTTGCCGCTGCTGAGTGTCCAAGCCTTGGCACGGTTCGTCGAGGATGATGAGCCGGGGCCGTTTCACCGCCGCCCGGGCGAGCAGAACCAAACGCTGCTGCCCAAACGACAGTTCGCCGAACGGGAGGTGTGCCTGCCGTTCCAAACCGAACTTGGCCAGCCATTCCCGGGCCTGCACCCGCTGGCGATGCGAACAGGCTTGGTGCAGTCCCGCGGAATTGAAATAGCCGGAGCAAATGACATCGAGCGTTTCCCACGCCGTCGGATAATGCTGATGCAACTCCGGGGACATCCAGCCGATCCGCCGGCGCGCCAGCCACAGGGCCTGCGTGGAATCGGTCGCCCTGCCAAAGAGCCGGATTGCCGCGGCGTAAACCTGGGGATGATCGCCTTGAATCAGGTTGAGCAGGGTGGTTTTGCCCGCCCCGTTGGGGCCGAGCAAAGCCCAGCATTCACCTTCCCGCAACGTCCAATTGATTTCGTGGAGAATCCGTTTCCCCGCGCCGACAATGGTTACCTTGCGCAACTCGACCAAAGGGCGGGGGGAAAAGGTTTGTCCACGAATGGGGTGGGGTGGTAGTGGCGATTTCGCGGCCCGGGCGTTTACGGGTGCGCGGGAGCCCCCGCGTTGTCGCCAGAGGTCCCGCATGGACGCGACGGGGCCTTGCCCGACCACTTGATGCCGGTCAACCAGGAGCAGATGCGTGCAGCGCACGGGAATTTCCTCCACACGATGCGTTGCCACCAGAATGGCCTGGCCCGCCTGCATGAGCCGGCCGATCACCGAAGCCAGTTTACGTCGCGAGGCCACGTCCAATCCCGCGTAAGGATCCTCCAGAATCAACAAGCGCGGCCCTTTGAGCAGGGTGTAAGCCAGAAGCGTCTTCCGCAGCTCGCCGTTGGACAAATGAATCAGTCGTCGGCGCAGCAGCGGTTTGATCCCCAGCCAGTCCACATACTGCCGCCGCCACCGGGCAAACTGGGGCGAATTTCCCTGCCGCCCCCCCAATTCAAAGGGATTGCGCTCTTCCACGCTGCGCTGGGAAAGAAACTGGGCGACCGTGCGGGGGGAGGACTCGAAGCCGCTGTGCCAACGCTGCTGGTAGAAAGCACTTTCCCGCAGGGCCAACTCGCGTTGAGTCCAAGGCGAAAGATGCGCCATCTCCATCCCGGCCCCGGCCTCGGGATTTTCAGGGTCCGTCCGTGAAAAAGGTCCGCGCACTTCGCCCGACACGATGGGACACCGCCCCAACAGAGCCTCGATCAAAACGGATTTGCCGGCGCCGTCGGGGCCCAGCATCGCCCACTGCTCGCCCCACCGCCAAGTCCAGTTCGTCCGCTTGAACACGACGGTTGCGCCAGAGCGGACGCTCACATTTTCGAGCGCGAGAAATTCGCGGTCGGCGGAGCGATCATCGGTTGCCTGGGGCCGTCGAGCCATGTCTCCATGTTAGCCGTGGCCCGCCTGGTTTCCAGTCTTGGTTGTGTGGTTTTCCCCAGATATGGCTCAGGGGCGGCGGGTGGAGGGCTAACCACGCGCTGATATGAAAAGTGGCATCAAGCGGCACTACACTTGGCAGCGCCCCCACGACAAAAAGTTTTGACGACACAGGACGACCGTTCGAACAACGTGCGGCGCCCGTGCTCTGCGTCTTTTCGCGGCTTCAAGGTGTTGCCCGTGCTTCCGTCAAGGCAAGGAGATTTCATCCAGGCCACCCCGGGCGCCAACCGTATCGGTTGCCGAGGCGTGAACCCGTCAGCGTAAAGTCATCGGACCTGATTTGAAGCGCCCAGCAATGCCAACCGTCCGGCAAAAGCGGATTTTGCCGTCAACGCCGGGCGGGCTGGTACGTTCCCGGAACGGTGCGAAACGCAACGGAGAGGCGGTTCCAGCCATTGATCGCCACGATCGCCAGGGTGAGATCCACCAGCTCTTTCTCTGAGAAATGCCGCCGCGCCTGTGCGTAAACGGCATCCGGCACCTGCGACTCAGCAACGCGGGTGACCGCCTCGGTCCACGCCAACGCGGCGCGCTCGCGTTCGGTAAAAAATGGCGTCTCCGCCCAGGCCGAAAGCGTGTAGAGCCGTTGCTCGGTTTCTCCGGCGGCGCGGGCATCCTTGGTGTGCATATCGAGGCAGGAAGCACAACCGTTGATTTGCGAAGCGCGGGTCTTGACCAGTTCGAGCAGCGCATGCTCCAGCCCGCTGTTGCGCGCGTATTGTTCGAGGCCAAGCATGGCTTTGAGTCCGTCCGGTGCGACTTCCGGATATTTGATTCGCGGTTCGTGCATACTGGTTTTCGTTGATTGTTTGTTTGCTGGCTAAAGCTGCCGATCGGCCGCTCCTGATGGCGGAATCAAAGGTGAATTGCCGTTCCGAAGGCCTGGCCAGTCGCCTCATGCACAGCTTCACTGAGCGTGGGGTGGGCATGAATGCTGGCTTCGATTTCCTCATGCGTGGCCTCCAGGGTGAGGGCCAGCCCCAACTCGGCAATCATCTCCGTCGCTTCGGCGCCGACGATGTGCGCCCCCAGCAATTCACCATGCGGCTCGCCGAACAGCAGTTTCACAAAGCCATCCACTTCGCCCACGGCCCGGGCTTTGCCGCTGGCGCTGAAGGGGAATTTGCCGACGCGGAATTTCAATCCCTTTTCCTTCGCGGCCCGTTCGGTCAATCCCACGCTCGCCACCTGGGGCTGGCTGTAGGTGCAACTGGGGAAAAGCTCGACCTTTTTCGGAACGTGCTGGGTGAACATGCCTTCAACCGCCTGAATCGCCTCATAACTGGCCGTATGCGCCAGCAATGGCGGCCCAATGATGTCGCCCGCCGCATAAACTCCCGGCAGACTCGTTTGATAGCGCGCGTCGGTTTCGAGGTAACCCCGCGGCGTGAGCTTGAGGGACGCCCCGCCCGGCATCAATGGCTGCACGCCGATGGCCACCAGGCACAGCCCGGCGCTGAGCGTTTCGACTTGGTTACCTTCCACGGTGATGGTGACGCCGCCGGCGCCAGTCTCGGCTTTGACGACCTTCGTGCCCGTCAAGACTTTGATGCCCTGCCGGACAAAGGCTTTTTCCAGCGCTTGGGAAGCCTCGGTGTCTTCCAACGGCAGGATGTTGGGCATCATTTCCACCAGTGTCACTTTGGTGCCAAAGGCGTTGAAGAAGTAGGCGAACTCGACGCCAATGGCCCCGGCGCCGATGATGATGATGTCTTTGGGCTGCGAGGCCAAGACCAGCGCTTCACGGCTGCCGATGACGGTGGTGCCGTTAAACGGAAACCCGGGCAGCGGCCGCGACACCACGCCGGTGGCCAGCAGGATTTTCGGCGCCGCCAATTTCCGGGTCTGACCATCGGCCAATTTGACCGTCACTTCGCCGGCGCGATCAAGGGCCCCCTCGCCGCGGACGTAATCCACCTTGTTCTTCTTGAACAAATACTCAATGCCAGCCGCATTTTTGTCGGCCACGGTGCGCGAACGCTGGATCACTTTGCCCCAGTCAAAATCCAAACTGGCAAACTTGAAACCATATTCCTCCGCGCGGTGTTTCATCAGGTGAAACAACTCCGCGTTGCGCAGCAGGGACTTGGTGGGGATGCAACCCCAATTCAAGCAGGTACCGCCCGCGCGTTCTTTTTCCACGCAGGCAACCCGTTTGCCCAGTTGGGCGGCCCGGATGGCGCCCACATAACCCGCCGGACCGCCACCGATCACAATTAAATCGTAGCTCATAAGTTCAAAATCGTTAGAACAACATCCACGCCGGATTCTCCAGCAACTGCCGCAATTCCGCCAGATATTGCGCGCCAACCGCGCCATCCACCACCCGGTGATCGGCGCTCAAGCCAATCGCCAGACGATGGGCGATGACGATTTCATCTCGGGCGTTGACGACCGGTTTTTTGACAATCGCGCCAATCGCCAGAATCACCGCCTGTGGCGGATTGATCACCGCCAGGAAGCTGTCCACGCCGTAACTGCCCAAGTTCGACACCGTGAGCGTGCCGCCCTGATATTCCTCCGGTTTCAGTTTCTTGGTGCGGGCGCGCGTCGCCAAGTCTTTCACGGTTTCGCTGATTTCCCGGAGCGATTTCTTCTGCGCCTGCCGGATCACCGGGGTCACCAGCCCCTCCTCGACGGCGACCGCGACCGACAAATGCACGTCACCATATTCGATGACGGCGTCGCCGGCAAAGGCGGCATTAACGCGCGGCACCTTGGTGGCCGCCCCGACCACCGCTTTCAGGATGAAATCGTTGAAGGTGAGTTTGCTCTGGCCGGATTTTTCCAGGTGTTCATTCAATTGCGTCCGCAACCGGACCAGTTCCCCGGCATCCACTTCAATGTTGAGATAGAAATGCGGAATCTGCCGTTTGCTGGCCAGGAGGCGTTCGGCGATGATTTTTCGCATGCCCGAGAGCGGAATGCGCCGATCCCCAAGGCCAGCCGGCAGGGGTGGAATCTCCGGTGGCGATGCAGCCGCGGGCACCGGCCGGGCCGATTCCACATCGCGGGCGACAATGCGGCCACCGGGACCGGATCCCTTAAGCGTGTTCAAGTCCACGCCTTTTGCCCGGGCGATCTTTCGCGCCAGCGGCGACGCTTTCACGCGGCCACTGGTGGGCAGTTGCGATGTTCCGGTCGCAGCGCGTGTGGGCGATGGCGCATCGTTGGCGCCCGCCGCCGCAACGGATGGCTGGGGGGAAATCTCATGCGTCGAGGGCGCCGCGGTCGCTTTTTGTGAAACGGCGAGGTCATCAGCCTGCGGCACGCTTTCGTTCGCCCCCAGCAGCAGGGCCAGTTTTTCGCCAATGCGCGCCTTGCCGCCTTCGGCCACGTAAATTTCCCTCAACGTGCCGCTTTCGAACGCCTCCAGTTCCATCACCGCCTTGTCCGTTTCGATTTCGGCCAGCACGTCGCCCGCCTTCACCGCGTCGCCAGTCGCCTTGCGCCATTTGACCACGGTGCCTTCGGCCATCGTATCGCTCAATTTGGGCATTTCAACGTAGGGCATAAGACGTCAGGCGATGCTTAAAACTTTTTCCACAATCCGTTCCGGCGTGGGCAATTGAATCTTTTCCAGCGGCGGACTGTAGATGGCCGGCGCGTCCAGCGTGCAGACGCGCAGCACCGGCGCGTCGAGATCGTCGAACGCCTTCTCCTGTATGATCGCCGCGATTTGGGCGCTCACGGCCCCGAACGGCTTGTTTTCATCCACCAGCACGGCGCGGTGCGTTTTGCGCACGGAACGTAGAATGGTTTCCTCATCCAGCGGGCGGATCGAGCGCAGATCCACCACCTCGGCGCGAATGTTGTGCTCGTGCGCCAGAATTTCCGCCGCCTTCAAACTCGTCACGGTCGCGCGACCGTGGGCGATGAGCGAGAGGTCGGCGCCTTCGCGCTTCACGTCGGCCACCCCGAGGGGGATCAGATATTCCTCCTCCGGCACCTCCCAAGTCTCGCCGTAAAGCAGGGTGTTTTCCATGACGAAGACGGGGTCATCGTCGCGGATCGCGGTTTTCATCAACCCCTTCGCGTCGTAAGCAGTGGCGGGACAGGCCACCTTTACGCCGGGGTTGTTCGCCAGAATGCTTTCCGGGGTGTGGGAGTGGGTGGCGCCCACGTTGGTGCCGCCGTTGGCCGGACCGCGGATGACGAGGGGCAGATGAATCTGTCCGCCCGACATGTAACGAATGCAGCCGGCGTTGTTGACGATCTGGTCATAGGCGACAAAGGCAAAACTCCAGAACATCAACTCGACCACCGGGCGCAGCCCCAGCATCGATGCGCCGATGCTCAGCCCCACGAACGCGGCTTCGGTGATCGGCGTGTCCAGCACGCGTTTGTCGCCAAAGCGTTGCCACAAGCCTTCGGTGACCTTGTAGGCGCCATTGTATTGCGCGACCTCCTCACCGATGATGAACACATTTTCGTCGCGCGCGAGTTCCTCCGCCAGCGCGTCGTTCAGGGCTTTGCGATAAGTGATGACGGGCATGGAAATTCTCAGTTAGTCGTTGAAGAAAAATTTCCCGGTGCGGCCGGCCGGGGTCTGCCGGTCCACTTCGACATACACATCCGAGAAAATGTCGGCTGGCGCCGGCAACGGGCTTTCCCGGGCGAAGCGCACGGACTCGGCGACCTCGGCCGCGGCGGCGGCGTCCAGTTCAGCCGCCTGCGCCTCGGTCAAAATCCCTTCGGCGTACAGTTGCTTTTGCCACAATTGAATGGGGTCATGCAACGTGCGGTATTTTTCAATTTCCTCCGGCCGGCGGTACTTCTTGGCGTTGGCGTCGGCCACCGAATGACCGTAGTAACGGTAGGTGGCGATTTCAAGGACCGTGGGCCGCGATTCCTCGCGGGCGCGTTGCAACGCCGGCCAGGTCTTGGCCCGCACTTCGTAGATGTTCTCCCCGCTGCAGCGATCCCAGGCCATGTCGTAAGCCTCCGCCCGGGCCGCGAGGCACCCCCGAAAAGCGGAGGAACGTTCTTCGCTGGTGCCCATCGAATACTGGTTGTTCTCGATGATGTACACCACCGGCAAACTCCAGAGCGAAGCGAGATTGAGCGAAGCCTGATACACTCCCTGGTTCACCGCGCCATCCCCCAAATAGCAAAGGCAGCAGCCTTTGATCCCTTTGTATTTCAGGGCGAAGGCCAGCCCGAGGCCAAGCGGCGTCTGGCCGGCGACAATGCCATGGCCACCCCAGTAATTCTTGTCCGGCGCGAAAAAGTGCATGGAGCCGCCCTTCCCTTTGGAACAACCCGTCGCCCTGCCGAACAGTTCGGCCATGCACTCATTCATCGTCATCCCCATGGCCAAGGCCTGGCCGTGCGTGCGATAACCGGCAACGACGTGATCGTTCTCACCGCGCAAGGACAGGGTGCCAACGGCCACCGCCTCCTGGCCGGAGTACAGGTGCAGAAAGCCGCCGATCTGACCACTGGTCTGATACTGCCGGAGCGCCGCCTGCTCGAACCGCCGGATCCGCAGCATCTGACTCAAAAAATGAATCTTTTCCGCCGCGGTTAACGTGCGATTCACCTCCGCCTCGACAAAGGGGGCCGCCTCTAAAGTTGTTTCCATAAACGTGAATTAATCACCACCTCCCAGCGTAGGCGAATAAAAGCTGTATTTCAAATACATTTTTAAGCTTGCCGCCGGACGGTGACGGCTGTATCTTACCGGCGATGCGATTAAGCGCTGATTTTGACGACGCCTTCCACGGGTTGATGGCGGTGGCGTTGCGCCGTCCGCCGCGCATTACGGGAACCAGGTGGCTGAAGCGCGCGGCATTTCGCGCCCTCTTCGGGTCAGGACCGTTACACCCTGGCGGACGTGATGAAACGACCGGCGAAAATGCGCGCCGCGCTACGGCTCTGAAAACACGTTGGATTTATGAAACACGATCGTTTGTATCTTTTGAAACCGGATTTTTTGGATGCGGGCAAGGGCCCGTATTTCTGCCCCGGCTGTGCGCAGATGGTGGGGTTGCTGGAATTCTACCCCGTCCTCAAGGAAAAACTCGAGGTGCGCTGGCTGGACTTTCCCCGCCCCCGTCCGGAGTTGATTGATTTGCTCGGCGAAGAGAATCAAAGTTGTCCGGTGCTGGTATTGCCCACCGCCCCCGACCCGTCGTTGGCGCGGTCTCCCCTCCAACAAGCCAAGGGCCGCTGGTTTGTCGAAGGGGCGAACGAAATTGCCGGTTACCTGGCTCGGGTTCACGGCATTGGCATTCCCCATTGAACGCATGAAACTTACCGGCACACCCAACCCAGCACTTATCCCGGCCGATCCAAATAAATCGCCCTCCTTGGATGAAAATGCCGCGTGCGAGGAATGCGGCCAGTTCGGCGCCGTGGAGCTGGGCGGGCGCAAGTTGTGCATGGACTGTTACCAAAAGGGCGGTTCCTGCTGCCCCGAATTTGGCAAAGACGACCTCTGGACGTTTCTGGATTAAATATCCCTGCGTTTTGAACGGGGGACAATCGGCTCTCGGCGCCGAGGATTGCTTGGCGGCGCGTCTTGGGCATAATGAGCCGCGCTATGAAACAATCCTCGTTCCGGCATTTTTTTCTGCTGACTTTTTTGGCTTTGGGTTTGGGTAGTGTCCCGGGGCTCGGCCCAAGTTTATTGCACGCCGGCGTGACTGTCGGCGACTTGCGTTGTGAGTTTTTGGATAACCCGCTGGGCATTGACACCGTTCAGCCGCGCTTGAGTTGGGTGCTGCACGCGACCCAACGCGGCGCCCGGCAAAGCGCCTATCAGGTTTTGGTCGCCAGCAGCGCGGCCCAATTGAAAGCGCATCGGGGTGATCTGTGGGACAGTGGCCGGATCGAGTCCGATCAATCCATTCATGTCCATTACGCCGGCCAGCCGCTGAAATCCCGGCAGCAGTGTTTTTGGAAGGTCCGCGTTTGGGATGAGCACGGCAACCCTTCGGCTTGGAGCCAGCCCGCCCGGTGGAGCATGGGGTTGTTGCAGGCCGGCGATTGGCGGGGGCAATGGATTGGTAAGGAGGCGGCCGGGAAAACCCCGGTGTTGGAGGGTTGTTCATGGATTTGGTTTCCCGAAGGGCAACCGGAAAGAGCCGCGCCCGTGGCCACCCGTTATTTTCGCCGCACGTTTGAGCTGCCGGCGAATCGGGCGGTGCGTCAGGCGGAACTGTTGCTTACGGGGGACAACCAATTCGCTTGCGCCGTCAACGGGAAGCACGCCGGGAGCGGCAACAATTTCGGAACGGCGACCCAGATGGACGTCACGAAGAGCTTGCGGCCCGGGCGCAATGTCATTGCTGCCTGGGTCAAGAACGTCGGGGAGGCGCCCAATCCGGCGGGATTGGTTGGCCGTTTGAAGGTTGAATTTGAAACGGGCGATCCGTTGATTATCGCCACCGACACCGCGTGGCGATCGTTCACCGACGATGTTTCCGAATGGACGTTGCCGGAATTCAACGATCAGGGATGGTCGGCGGTTAAAGTCCTGGGGGCGGTCGGCATCAAACCGTGGGGCGAAATTTCCATCGCGGAGGATCGCCGTCTGCCGGCGCGGATGTTCCGCAAGGAATTTGTCGCCACCCAAAAGGTTCTGCGGGCCACGGTGTATATGAGCGGTTTGGGGCTTTCGGAACTTTACCTCAACGGCAACAAGGTGGGCGATCACGTGCTCTCGCCAGGTCTGACGGAATACGACAAGCGCGTATTTTACGTGACGCATGACGTGACCCCGCTGGTGAAAAGCGGCTGGAATGCCTTGGGCGTCTGGCTTGGCAACGGCCGTTTTTATGCTCCGCGTTCCCGGGTGCCGATTGGGACCCGCACTTTCGGATTTCCCCAACTTCAACTCCAACTCGAATTGGACTACGCCGATGGCACCCGTGAAACCATCGTGAGCGATGCCTCGTGGAAACTCACCACTGACGGGCCCATCCTGGCCAACAACGAATATGACGGCGAGGAGTACGACGCGCGCCAAGAATTGCCGGGATGGGCGCGCGTCGGGTTTGACGATTCGGCGTGGGCGCCGGTGCAAGTGGTCGCCGCGCCCGGCGGCGAGTTGTCCGCGCAGATGATGCATCCCCTGCGGGTTACGGAGACCATCCGGCCCATCGCGATGAACGAAATCAAACCCGGCGTGTTCATCTATGATCTGGGCCAAAACATGGTCGGTTGGTGCCGGCTGAAAGTGCGCGGTCCCGCCGGCACCGCAATCTCACTCCGTCATGCCGAAACCTTGAAAGCGGATGGCTCGCTGTACCTCGACAATATCCGGGGGGCCAAAGTCACGGATGTGTACACCCTCAAAGGCCAGGGCACGGAGGTTTGGGAACCGCGGTTTACGTATCATGGATTTCGTTATGTGGAAGTCACCGGTTTTCCGGGCCGGCCAACGCTTGCCTCCCTCGAAGGCCGCGTTGTCAACGACGATGTGGCCACCGCCGGGCACTTCATCTGTTCGCAGCCGATGATCAACCGGATCTACAGCAACATTGTCTGGGGAGTGCGCGGTAACTATCGCAGCTTCCCCACAGATTGTCCGCAGCGCGATGAACGGCAGGCCTGGCTCGGCGACCGTTCCGCCGAGTCCAAGGGGGAAACCTACCTGTTCGACATCGCGGCCCTGTACGCCAAATGGACGCAGGACATGGCGGATGCGCAGCGGGAAAACGGCAGCATTTCCGATGTCTGCCCGAGTTACTGGCCACTCTACAATGACGACGTGACCTGGCCGGCCAGCGCGGTGATCATTCCCGGGGCGTTGTACGAACAATACGCCGATGCCGAGGTCATCGCCCGGCGTTATCCGAGCATGAAGAAATGGGTGGACCACATGAGCGGGTATATCACCAATGGCATCATCACCCGGGATCAGTACGGGGATTGGTGTGTGCCGCCGGAAAATCCCCAGTTGATTCACTCCCAGGATCCCGCGCGTAAAACCGCCCGCGGCATCCTGGCCACGAGTTATTTCCACCACTGCTTGAAACTCATGGCGGGTTACGCGCGCCAACTGGGCCATTCCCAGGACGCCGCCCGTTTCACCGCCCTGGCGGAGGAGTTAAAGACGGCGTTGAACGCGCAATTTTACAATCAGGAAAAGGGTTATTACGACAACGGTTCGCAGACTTCCTGCGTGCTTCCGTTGGCGTTCGACATGGTACCGGCGACCGAGCGCCCGCGCGTGTTCAACCATTTGGTGTGGAAGATCACCGAAGAAACCCACGGGCACATTGGCACCGGGCTCGTGGGCGGGCAGTGGCTCAACCGCGTGCTCACCGAGGGCGGGCGTCCGGACATTGTTTATCGGTTTGCGACGAACCGCGCGTATCCGAGCTGGGGTTACATGGTGGAAAAAGGCGCAACCACGGTGTGGGAGTTGTGGAACGGCGATACCGCCGATCCGGCCATGAACTCCGGCAACCACGTCATGCTCGTGGGCGATCTGGTGATCTGGTTTTACGAATGCCTGGCCGGCATCAAGCCGGATCCCGCGCAGCCGGGCTTCAAACACATCGTCATGAAACCGCATCCGGTTGGCGATCTGGCGTTCGTCCAAGCCACGCACCGCTCGCCGTACGGATTGATCTCCAGCGAATGGAAACGCAACGGCAACCGGTTCGATTGGCAAATCAAAGTGCCGCCGAACACCACGGCCACTGTCCACGTTCCTGCAACCAGTTTGGAAGGGGTAACCGAAGGGCGCAGTCCGGCAATGAAAGCCCGGGGGATCAAAGGATTCCGGTACGAAAACCGGGCGGCGGTTTTCGAAGTCGAATCCGGCACTTATCAGTTTGTGAGTTCAATCCCGGACGAGGCCATCCGTTGAGCCTCCCGCCCACGGCGGCGGGCATTCCCAGATTGATGGAAATGCCCGCTTACGGACGGGACGATGGATCGCCTGATCCGGGAAGGTCCTTCGGGGGGAAGGATCACTCCCGAATCAGGGTCAGGATCATTTTGAACCGCTGGAGCGCCTTCAGCGCATGCGGTTGGTTGGCCGGCATGAGAATCAATTCGCCGCCGCGCAGACGATGCGGTTGGCCGGCAATGGTGATTTCAGCTTCGCCCTCGAGGATTTGCACCAGGGCGTCGTAGGGCGAGGTGTGTTCACTGAGGCCTTCGTCCTGATCAAAAGCAAACAGAACGACCCGGCCGGTGGTTTTTTTGATGATCTCGCGGCTGACAATCGAGCCGGGTTGATAATCCACCAGGGTGTTGACGGGCGTCACTTGCGCGGCTTTGAAGGTGGTATCTTTCTTGGTCGAATCGTTTGACATAAGCGTGAATTTCGTGGCGGACGCGTTGCGGCCTTACAAGGACAAATTCAGATCTGTGACCGCGCCCAAAGAGGCGGAGGTCACCGTGCTGGCGTATTTGGCCAGCACCCCCCGGGTGTAGCGTGGCCGGGGCGCCTTCCACGCCTTGCGGCGGCGCTTCAATTCCGCGGCGGTGACGTGCAGATTGATGAGCCGTTGCTCGGCGTCAATGGTGATGCGGTCGCCGTTTTTAACCAGTGCGATGGGGCCGCCCACGAACGCTTCGGGCGTGATATGGCCGACCACAAAACCGTGGCTGCCCCCCGAAAAACGGCCGTCGGTGATGAGCGCCACGTCTTTACCGAGGCCCTCGCCCATGATGGCGGAAGTGGGCCCCAACATCTCGCGCATTCCCGGCCCGCCTTTGGGACCTTCATACCGGATGACGATGACCTCGCCTTTGCGGATGGCGCCCGCCAGGATCTTCTCCATCGCCTGTTCCTCGGAATTAAACACCCGCGCCCGCCCTTCGAAACGCAGACCTTCCTGGCCGCTGATTTTGGCCACGGCACCTTCCGGGGCAAGATTGCCGTGCAAAACGACTAGGTGACTCTCTTTTTTGAGGGGGCGATCGAGCGGGGCAATGATCGTCTGGCCGGGCGGATAAGGTTTTTCCGCCGCCAACGTCTCGGCCAGCGTTTGTCCGGTAACCGTGAGGCAATCGCCATGCAACAGGCCGGCGTCCAACAAGGTTTTCATTAACGGTCGAATCCCACCGATCGCCACCAGCTCGGACATCAAATGCCGGCCGCTGGGTTTCAGATCAGCCAGCACCGGCACGCGCCGGCCCAGCCGGGTGAAGTCCGCAAGCGACAGTTTCACGTTGCACGCATGGGCCATGGCCAACAGGTGGAGCACCGCGTTGGTCGAGCCTCCCAGCGCGATCACCACGGTGATGGCGTTCTCGAAAGCGCGCCGGGTCATGATGTCGAGGGGACGCAAGCCCCGGCGGATCATGGCCACCACGGTCGCTCCGGCGCGGCGGCAATCTTCTTTCTTTGCCTCGGAGATGGCATTTTGGGCGGAACTATTGGGCAGGCTCATGCCCAACGCTTCGATGGCGCTGGCCATGGTATTGGCGGTGTACATGCCGCCGCAGGCGCCCGGGCCGGGAATGGCGCACGATTCGACCGCTTGAAATTCCTGATCGTCCATGCGGTGTTTGGCGTGGGCGCCGACCGCTTCAAAAACCGAAACAATATCCAGATGGCGGTTTTGGCCGGTGAGACAACCCGGGAGGATGGTGCCCCCATACACAAAGACCGCCGGACGATTGAGCCGGGCCATGGCAATCACCGCCGCCGGCATGTTTTTGTCGCAGCCGCCGATGGCGACAAATCCGTCCATGCCCTCGCAGCCCACGACGGTTTCAATCGAGTCGGCGATGACCTCGCGCGAGACCAGCGAGTATTTCATGCCTTCCGTGCCCATCGAAATGCCGTCGGAGATGGTGATGGTATCGAAAATGATGGATTTGCCGCCGGCGGCATTGGCGCCGGCTTCCGCTTCGCGCGCCAGTTGGTCCAAATGCATGTTGCACGGGGTCACCATGCTCCAGGCTGACGCGATGCCAATCATGGGCTTGGAAAAATCCTCCGGTTTGAAGCCGACCGGATACAACATGGCCCGGCTGGGGGCGCGGTCCGGGCCGTCCAGAACCTTGGCCGAGTAGGGCCGGGGCGATTGCGCATACGGATTGCTCCGTCGTTGGGTGCGTTGGTTCGATTTCATGCGTGGGAAGAAAGTAGCATCGAATTTCGAGTGCGACAATAAAACTTAATGCCTGCAATTCGGCGAATCCATGGCCGGGGTCCGGTGGCCGCAGTGTTGCTTTGCCGTGGTTGATTCAGACCGCGGCCCGGTCTTGATCCGAAACTGGGGGCAAGCGAAATGCCCCCAAGCCCGCGCGGGCGGTTTTGATGCCGCCCGCGCGGCTGGGGAAACCGCAGGTGATTCTGCTCCGGTCCGGCGGGATGGGGTTACTTGCCCAACAAGTGTTCGATCACCATTTGATCCAGCGCCGCATAATCGCGGTTCTTGATCAGGGTGCGCGCTTGTTTCTCGTTAAAAGTGCGGGCCTTTTGCACCAGCTTCAGGAAGGTGCGGCGACTGTTTTCCAAATGCGCCAGCCAATGCTCGACCTTGGTGGTGCGGAAAGGGTGGACGTCAAAGCCGACGTATTCACCCTTGCGGCCGTAGCCGTTCCGTTCCAAGGCGCGCACTTGGTTGAACGCAACCCGGAGGTTCGCGCTGCCGAACGGTTTGTCCTGGTCAAACTTCAATCCGTTCTGGTCGTTGAGGTGGAGCGACCAGAGCTTGCCAAAGGACATGGCAAAATCAATTTCGTCGGCCGGATCCAGACCCACCAGGATGGCGTGGGCGGATTCCATCACACACCCGACGCGCTTGGGATCGCGGGTCAATTGCGCGAGCGCCAACGCGTGGCCGATGGTCGGGAGGTAGGCCTGATCCATCGGTTCATTGGGCTTGGGCTCGATGCTGATCCGGATTTTCTTGTCATAGGCCAGCATCGCATCCACCGCCTCGACCAGATAATCCATGCATTGCCGTGCGTTTTTCGATTCGCGGATGTAACTGCCTTCGCGGGCCAGCCAGAGCACGATGAGATCGGTGCCCAGTTGCCGGGCCACATCAATGCACCGCAACGAGCGTTGGATGGCGTATTTGCGGCATTGCGGGTCGTTGCTGGTGAAGGCGCCGTCAATCGTGCGCGGATCAAACCAGAGACGCGGCGCCACCATCTCGGCGGCCACGCCGGCGTCGTTCAGTTTTTGCCGGAGTTCCCGGACTTCCTTGCGGACTTGGGCGTCAGATTTGGTATCAATCTCAGGCACGGCATCGTCGTCATGAAACATCATGGCATCGAAGCCGAGGCGCTTGAGTTGTTTGAGTTTCCAATCGAACGATTGGGGGGAACGAACGGGGGGACCGTAGGGATCCTGCCCTTCACTGATGTTCCATGGACCGAAGCAGAATTTGTAGGTATGTTTTGCCATAGCGCAGAAACGGTACCCCAGCCGTCACAGAAGAAAAGCCAAAAGACGACGCGGCTTAAATTTTATCCGCCGTCCGCAGATGAATAATCCGGCCCGTGCGCCGATGAATGATGCGCCGTCTGAAATTCGGCAACGGTAAATCCGATTGGGGCGCGCCGGGCTTAGTCCAACCGGGGCATGGGGTCACCCGGGCCCGGTGGCGCGTTCAGTCGTCGTCATCGTCGTCGCGCGCGTTCGGGTCGCGGGCGAGGCCAAGCCGTTTCAAACCCTTGCCGTGGCCGCCCACGAACCGGGCGGGATACGGTTGATCGCCTTTGATCGTCCACCAGATGTACCGGTTGAAGAGGTCGTCATCAATCCGGTCGGGTTTGCTGAAATCCATTTTCGCCAGTTGTTTCGCCCAGTATTGCTGTTTGCGCGAGGGCGGTCCGGTGGCAACCACGCCTTCATCCAACGGGACGTTATTGGGCAGGGCGGTGTAGGGCGTGAAATTCGGCACGTTGGTGAAACATTCAAACATCAACGGCGCCATGGCATCCTGCTGGTTCATGGCCGGCACGCCCAGAATCCGCTGCATGGTGTGCAGCACGCCCGCCTGATTATAGAAGGTGCTGATCACTTCGCCGCGTTTGGTGTAGGGGCTGATCACGAGGCAGATCGAACGATGCGCGTCCACGTGGTCATAGCCGCTTTGGGGATCGTCCTCGATCACAAAGATGACGGTGTTGCTGGCAAAGATGCTTGTGGTGATGGCCTCCACCACCCGGCCCAGGGAGACGTCATTGTCCGCCACCTGCGCGCGCGGGGAGGGCGGTCCGCCCGTGTGATCGTTAGGCAGGTAAAGGAAGTGGAACGATTCCCAGACGCCGTTGGTTTCCGCCTGCCGCAATTCCTTGATGAAGCCGTCGGCGCGGACCACGTCCGGGATGTCCAAATTCCAGCCGGGCACATTGGTGGAACTGTAAGGGCGCAGCGACGCGATCCCGATATTTTGCACGTAACGAATCGCGCCGGTGCCGTCTTTCCAGTCCTGATAAATTTCCGCCCAGGTTTTTTTGGGCGAAGTGGAGGCATAATCCATTTCTCCGTAATTGCGGAAAGTCAGGCCGTGCTGGAGCACATTGTTCCAGATGAACCCGGTCGAGGAGTAGGTCAACGGATCATCGCCGAAGGTGTAGCTGCGGGTGAAGCCGCCAAAGGCTTTCTCCAGATGATCGGTCACGTTGCCCTCGGTGCTCCAGGAATGGCCATCTGCCGAGACCACGCCGCTGCAGTAAAAATTGTCGAGCAGGACGTATTGTTCCGCCAACGCATGGTGATTGGGCGACACCCAGCGCGGATAGATGCAGAGGTTGGAATCTCCGTTGCCCTGGGGCAGGTCGCCGAACATTTGATCGTAGGTCTTGTTCTCCTTGAGGATATAGACGACGTGATGAAACACGGAGGGCTCGCCCACGCGCGCCGGCACGGGGACCGGCGGTTGATCCGGGCGACGAACCCGCTGGGTTTGCCGGATTTGCGGTACGCGCCCATCCTCGAACACCTGGGCCGTGTATTTCGCCAGTGACTCCGGTTCGGGCAGGGGAATCCGATTGGCAGTGCCCAAATGCGCTCCAATTCCCCAAGCGGTAACATTCGGCTGCCCCAACCGCGTCCCCAAGCCTTTCACGTTCGCGACATAGATGAAATGGTCATCGGCGATCACCGCGCCGGGATACCAGTCCGTGGGCAGGAAACCGCGCAAACGACTGTTGGCATGCGGGGCGTTCGGCAGTTCCACCACCGCCACCGCGTTGTTGCCGCCACTGGCCACAAACAACGTCTTGCCGTCCCGGCTCAAAGCCAGTCCGGTGCTGGCGCTGCCGTAGGGGAAACTCGGATCGGGACGGACCAGAATGGTTTCGCGGATGGTCCGGGTGGCGGTATCCAGAACCGTCACCGTGTCCGAGTTGGCGTTGGCCACGTACAGGGTGGCGCCGTCGGCGCTGAGTTCCAGATCGCAGGGATGCAAATCAGTGCTGACCTTGGCGGTTTCCTGGCCGCTTAACAGGTTGACCACGGACAAGGCCCCGCTCGCGGCAACGCCGCGGTCATCCACAATCACCGGGGTACCGGCGGAAGGCGCCGTCAAATCGCCGGCGGTGGGAAAGCGTCCGCCCCAGTCGGAAACGTAGGCGGTGTTGCCATCCGGCGATACCACGACATCCCACGGCGCAATCCCGACGTTGATTTGCCGGGTGACGGTGCCGTTGGCCAGATTGACCACGGCGAGTTTGTTGGCGACGGAGAGGCACACATAAGCCTGGCTGCCATCGCGGGAAAGGGCCAATCCGCACGGGTAGGACCCGCCCGGCAAGGCAATGGTACGGGCGAAGGTGACCACGCCATTGTGGGCAACCGTCCAATCGTAAAGTTCGTTGCCAGCGCCGGTGACATAAACATGCGTACCATCAGGACTCACCGCCACCCCGTGCATCGAGGCGCCGTTACCCGGGTAGGCCAGCGTCTGTCGAACCTGCCATCCGGCGGCATCCACCACCACCAGATTGCGCATGTTCTTGATGTAAACCGTCCGGCCATCCGGCGATAACGCAAGATCCACCGGGCGTCCGCCGAACTGGATTTGCCGGCCTGCCGCCCGCAGGATTTGTTTGGAGGGCAGGGATTGTTGGTCATCCGGCAACTGGCCGACCCGAATGTCGGGGCGCTCCTGTTGCAGCCGGAAATAGGTTTGTTCGACCGTGAGGGGAATATCCATCTGCCGGTTCGTCGTCGGGGCCAGCAAATTTTTCCAAGTGGGGGCGGCCAGGTTGGAAGTTTGCTGGAGTTGCACTTCCCTGCCGGGCCCGCTCCAAACCAGTTCGAGCGTCGAGGCGTTGCGGCCCAGCCCTTGAATCTTGAGCACGCTGTTGCCGGGGGGAAGTCCGTCCGCAGTGGGCGCGCCCAAGGCGGCAATGGCCGCCGGCGGCATCCAACCGTTGACAAATTGGAGGCTGCTCACCAAACCCGGCTGGGTGAACCCAGGCCGCCCCGAGGTGAAGAGCTGGGCGGTGGGGCCCAGCGCAAATCGTCCATCCACCCCGCCGCTCAACGATTGCGCGGCCACGAGCGTCCCGTTCACGTATTTCATGAGTTGCTGTCCCTCGGGGGCGGCGAGGTTGACGGCAAAAGCGAGGCGATACCAAGTGTCCGCGGCCAGCGTGCCGTGTAATTGGTCCTCGGCGCCGATGCCATCGGTGTGGCCCACGTAAAACTCCGCCTCGTTGTCTTCGTGATTGAAAGGATCCGTCTGCCACAAAGCCCGCCACTGACCGCTGCTGGCCGCCGGAAACATGACGTCCATGAGCAGCGTGTATTGATTGACGAAATGCCCGCCGCCGTTGGGGCGGCCGCCGTGACGCAGATAAAATCCCTGGTTCGGGGTATTGGCGCCGAAGGCCATGACCCGGGCGAGCCGGCCTTGAATCGTCCGCAGCGGAAACGACACGTGTTGCGCAGTGTCACCGATGTATTCCAGATCGGTCCCCACGGTCGCGCGCAAATCGCCGTGCTCGAAATCCCATTGACCGGTCACCGCCCACTCGTAGAGCGTCAGGCGGGCGCCGCTGCTGAGCACCGCGCCCGAGCCGCTGCTGACCAGCACGGTGTACATCCCTTGATCCGCCGCGGTCGCCGCCGGAATCACCAGCATGGCGTTCGTAGCGCCCGGCAGATCATTCCCGTTGAACCGCCATTGGTAAGTAAAAGGACCATCGCCGCTGGCGCCCACGCTGAAAACCGCATCCAATCCGGGCGTCACCGCCAGGTTGACCGGTTGGTTGGTAATGACCGGCGGCACGCCGGGCACCGCCGTTGTCAATGGCCGGTGGTTCAAGCCCGCCGCGTAAATGCCGGAAACGTCCTCCGCACTCAGCACCCGCGTCCACATGCCGAGATCGTCCACGTCGGCATAACCCGAATAAGCGCCACTGCCGCTGCTGCCGACGAGCGTAGGCAGCCCGGCATTGAAGGACGCCGAACCGGAAGGGCTGATGTCGCTGATGCTGAGGACCACGCCGTCCACATAGCTGATGACCTCGTTCGCTTCGCGATTAAACGTCAACGTGATCAAATGCCAGTGGCCATCCGCGAACGGCGGGTTCAATCCAATGTCCCGCCGCGAACCGCCTGCGGCGTTCCAGTTGACGTTCTTTCCGTTCATGTTGGAAATCACCCAGCCGACATTGGCGCCCGAGGACCAGTTCTTGTTGCCGAGAATGCCGCCATCACTGCTGGAGGTGGTGCGAATCCAAAGCGAGACGCTGAAGCTGTCCGCGTAGATCCACTCCAGGTTGCCCAGCGTCACCGCCCAATCGTTTGGTTGTCCCGAGGTGGAAGCGTTCGTGAATGAAGCGGCCGATCCGATGAGACCGGGCACGTACCGCGGGCCGCGGGCCGCACCGCCCGTATAAAGTTTCCCCGCGTTGGTGGTGCCGCCCTGCGCCGCCAGGTTGCCATCGAAATTCAAATACACCACCAAACCATTGGTCACCGAGACGGACTGGCCGGGCGGCAACACCTTCAACAACGCCACCGTGCTGGTGGTGCTGCCGAAATTGTTGGTGACGACCACCGAATAACCGCCGGCATCGTTCGTGGTGCTGGCGGGCAGGTCGAAATGATCCTGCGTGGCCCCCGGAAGGGGTTGGCCGTCTTTGTGCCATTGATAAGCCAAGGGCGGGGTGCCGGCCGCGATGGCCTCAAAATGCGCGGAATCGGGTTGCGTCACGGTGAGGTTGTCCGGCGGGCGGATGATCACGGGCGCGTTCGTGGCATTGATGACGGCCAGCGAACCATTCCGTACCAGATGGGCGGTGTCCCAAGCCAGCGGAGGCGGCAGCGGGGGCAGGATCAGATTGGCAAACGCGCCGGTGTACGCCGCGGCGGAAAAGAGGGTGAGCGTATCGCCTGCCTCGAGGGGCCACGCGCCGGTATTGGTCACGATCAAGGTGCCACCGCAAGTGAGGTTGCCGATGCCTCCGAGCTGGTCATAAACCAGCGATATTCCGGTTTTGGCCATCCGAAAACGCGCGGTGCCGGCCAACGTGAGCGTGTTTTGCAAAGTGAGGGTGCCCGGATCATCGCCGCCGGGCGCAATCGTGCCACCGGCTTGAATGACCACCGGACAGGTGATGCTGCCGTTGCCCGATAACGTCGCGCCGGATCGGACGGTCAAGTTCGTGCCCGTCAGCGGGTCCTCCACCGCCAGGGTGCCCGCATTGACCGTGATTGCGCCGCCGAGGGTGCCGGCCGCACCCAGGATTAATTTGCCGCCGCCCACCTTGGTTAACCCCGCCGGACCGTGAATGGGCGCGGCGATCGTGGTGGGCGCGCCCAGGACCGCGACGGTGGGACTGGTCCCGGCGAAGGTCAGAGCGCCGCCGGTGCCGCTCTGGAGAAACCACCGGTGCGGGGGAGCATTTTGATCACCGAAATTGAGGATGCCAATTGTGCGCGGCGCATCCAGCGTCACCACGACGTCGGCGGACAGGCTGAGCGCGGTGAAGTTGGCGGCGTTGCCCGCGCCGTCCGCCACGATTCCGGCGTTCCAGTTCGCAGGGTTGGTCCAACTACCCCCGGCGGGATTCATCCAGGTGCCGCTGGCGCCTAGCGCCGTCATGGCCGCCAGCAGACTGGCCGCTGCCAACTGATTGATCAACCATCGTTTCCTGTCAGGCTTGTTTTGCTTCATCATACCTTCCTCGCGGGAGCAGGATCCAACATTCGAATCCCGGGGCCAAGGTTAAAGGGTGGGGGAGAGAGATGCAGAATTCGGTTTACTCCATCCGGAGACCGTGAATTGTCGCGCGGGCGGATTCAAAGAAAATGGCTGGTCCGGGTTTGAACGCCGAGCCAGCCATTCGCCAACCGCAATCAGGTTTTAGCGCACCAACCGGAAGAACTGCGCTCCCGGACCCCGCGGGACCGTGACGTGAATCTGTTCGTCAACTTCGGAGCGCGCCGCCGTGACCTCAGTCCATGTCCCGGTGAGGGACGCGCTGGATTCCAGCGTGTAGTCCGCCGCCCAAACCGGGAAGATCAACGTAATGGCGTCGGCGTCGGCGGTGATGCCGAGGGTTGGCGGCCCGAGGGCGACCTGCGCTTCGGTCAGCGGCTTGCCTTGCTGTCCGGCTTGATAGATGGCCAGAACTTCGGCTTCACCCAACGGTCGGGCCCACATCCCGAGATCATCCACCGAACCGAAACTGCTGTCGTGCGTATCGCCGCTGCTGCCGACCAGCGTCGTCATGATGTCCGTGGGCGTCAGGCCCTCGTATCCCGTGTTCCCGATACTGTGGTGCGCCGTCAGGTTGCCGTCCACATAAGTGAACACGCGGTTGCCTTCGCGGTGGAAGACTGCGGCCACGTGGTGCCATTGATCATCCGCCCAGGGGGAGTTGCCTATATCACGGCGCAAGACGCCTTCCGCCCGGTAGTTCAACCAGTTGGGGTTGCGGTACTGGCTGATGCACCAGCCGACGTTGGTGCCGGAGAGCCAACTCTTGTTGCCCAGGAGGGTGCCGTAGGTATCCGTGGTTTTGACCCAAAGGGCGAAGCTGAAGCTCCCGGCGTAGAGCCACTCGATATCGCCCAGCGAGATGGCCCAATCGGTTACGATGGGCTCATTGATAGGCTCGTTATCAAACTGCGCTGCCGCGCTGCCCACCACGCCCGTCGTGTATTTTTCCTGGCCCACGTTGCCGATGGCCGTACCGTGAACCGTCGTGCCCGCCTGCCCTTGGATGTTGTTATCGAAGTTTAGATAAACCACCAATCCGTTGGTCACCGCCGCGGGGGCGGGGGTCACCGTGAGGATGGCCGGCGGAGTGCTGGTGACCGAACCGTAAGCGTTGCCCACCACCACCGTAAACTCCGCTCCCGCGTCCGCCGGTGTGGTCAGCCACTCCAGGTTTGCCTGCGTTTGTCCCGCCAAACTGACTCCGTTGCGGTACCACTGATAAGTCAACGGCGGGCTGCCGACCGCCCCCACAGTAAAGACAGAGCGGACCCCGGCCACGCAGGTCCGGCTGGGGGGCGGGGCCAAAATCAAGGGGACATAGGCCTGCGGTCCGGCGGTGGTCAAGGGCTCGCGTTGCAATCCCTGCGTATAGATCGCCATGACTTCTTGTCCACTCAGCGGCCGTTCCCAGAGGCCCACGTCGTCCACGAACCCGGCGCCGCTCCACCGGCCGTTGCCGCTGCCGCCAATCAACGTATCATTGGGGAAGTTGGCGGGCGTCAGGGATTCCATGCCGGTCACGGCCAGGTTGGTGGAATAATTCAGAAAGCCATCCACGTAGTAATGAACCCGGTTGATCTCCCGGTCAAAGGTTGCGACCACGTGATGCCATTGACCATCCAGGGTGTTCACGGTGCCAATATCCATCCGGGTGGGCCCGCCTTCCGCGCGGAAATTGAAAGCGCGGACGCGGGTGGGCACGAAGACCCATCCGATATTGCTGCCGTCGTTCCAATCCTTGTTCCCGATGAGCGCGCCATCGTTGCCTTTGGTGGCCCGGACCCACAGCGAGCAACTCCAACTGCCCGCGTATAGGGATTCGATGTTCCCCAGGGAGACGGCCCAGTCACTGGGAGGGCCATCGGTGCTGTCGTTGTCAAAGCTGGCGGCGCGACCGATCTGACCGTCCACATATTTCGGTGTGGGTTGGTTTCCAATCGGGGTACCCGAGTGCGTCGTGCCAGCCGCCCCTTGCAGGTTGTCATCCAAATTCAAATAGACCGTCAAACCCGAGGTGATGTCGGTAATGGCGCGGACCGTCACGGTGGCGACCTCGCTGGTGACGGCGCCGAAACGATTGGTGACAACCAGGGTGTAATCTCCGGAGTCATCCAAGGTAATGGGGACAAACTGCAAAGCCGCCGTCGTCGCCTCGGCCACCGCATTGCCGTCCCGGAACCACTGATAAGCCAGCGGCGCCGATCCCACCGCCGTCCCCGTCAGCGTGACTTGTTGCCCCTCGTAAACGGTGCGTCCGCGCGGATGGCTGGTGATGTTGGGGCTGGTGACGGCCACCGCCGTCGTCAACGGCTTGCCCGCGGTGCCCTGCTCATAAATCGCAAAAATTTCCCCGGGCGTCAGGGTGCGCGTCCAAAGGCCCAGGTCATCAATCCGGCCTTTGCCCGCGTACGGCCCGTTGCCGCTGCCGCCCACGAGCGTGTCGTTGGGATAGAGGTTGTCGGGGGTTAATGTTTCCCAGCCGGTCTGGCCCAGGGAGGCGGAACTGCTCAGATTGCCGTCCACATAAACGTAAACCATGTTCAGATCACGGTTGAACACCCCCACGACATGATGCCAGACGCCGTCGCGGACATTCACCCCGCCGAAGTCCCGGCGCGGCCCGCCTTTGGCTTTATAATTCACCAAGTCGTTGTTGTGCGGCGAGAAAACCCAGCCCAGGTTTTCGCCGCTGCTCCAATTTTTATTGCCCAACAAGCCGCCCCACAAATTGTTTTCCATATTGACCCAGAGCGAGAACGTCCAGTTGTTGGTGTAAATCCATTCAATGTCGCCCAGGGAAAGGACCCAATCGGTGGGAATGCCGGAGCCGGAGGCGTCGTTATTAAAGTCGGCGGCCTGGCCCACCCGCCCGGCGGCGTATTTTGGATTGGGATCATTGCCGGTGGGGTTGGGATAAATGGTCGCGCTGCCCTGGGCGTCAATGTTGTCATCAAAGTTCAAATACACGGCCAGCGCCTCGGTGATGTTCGCGGTGGAAAGCACCCGGACGGTGGCCGGGGTGCTGGTCACGCTGCCCACCGGGTCGCGGGCCACGACCGTGTAGTTGGCCTGCCCGGCGGTAAGATCGGTCAGGAGCAGGGTGCGGTTGGTGGCGTTGGCGATGGGGTTGCCGTCTTTGTACCATTGGTACGACACCGGCCCGCGATCGCTGGCGACCGTACAGGAAAGGGGGAACGTATCGCTGGCATAACGGGTGCCGCCCACGGGCTGTTGAACGAAAACCAGGGCCTGCGCACTGTTCCAATTCACTCCGTTTTTGCCCTTAAGATAGGCGGCGGCGGCTTCTTCCGGCGTCAGGACTCGATCCCACATGGCGGCTTCGTCGAGATCCCCGTTGTAACTGGAGACGTTATAGGGATCCGTCGCGTGATAAAAACGCAGCGTGGCATCCTGTCCGAGCGCGAGGATGTTGTTGGTGACCCAGGTGCCCAGCGTGGGGCGGATGCTCCCCGTATTGGCGGAAATGTCCACCGCCGCGATGGCGACGCCGTCCCGGTAGAACCTCGCCTGGCCGTCGCGTTGATAGGTGACAAGAATTTGGTGCCAGTCGCCATCAAAAACCACACTGGGCGCCGCCCGCAAATCGAGGTCCTTGCGCGTGCCGCCTACGGTGTTTAGGTTCCATTGAAACTTGTCCCCGTCGTCATCGCCGTCTTGCCGGGCCAGCACCCAACCGACGTTCGGTCCGGCACCCCAGTCCTTGTTGGCGGCGAAAGCAAAATCAACGTCCTTCTGCAAATTCCACACCGAATAGGCATCTCCTGCCCGCACCCAGATTTGGAAGGAAAAATCGGTGGTGGCGGGGGTGGGATCCTCATACCACACCACTTGTTCATCGGCAAAGACGTCATTCTGGAGCTGCACATAACCTCCGTTGCCCACCCCGCCGGAGGGATGCAAGGTTGGGGGGCTGAGAATCTGGCCGACGCGGCCGCCCGCCACGTCGTCAAGCGAACTGGAAAACGGTGCATAGAAGATCAAGCCGTCGTTGAGCGTTTGGGCGGAGGAAACGGGGGCCGTTAAAGCCAGGGCGGCGATGGCGGCGCCGAAACAGAGGTGGCGAAGTGCGTTTGTTTTCATAGGTCTGACGGGTTTTTTGTTCGTTTCGTGATGCTAACTGAATTCGGTTGCGCGACGGGTAAAAGATAATTTTTTCAGGAAAAAGAGTCAATCAATAAGAGGCCGCATCAGCTGGGGAATGCCCTGGGGCAGTTTTCCGATCAGATGGCCGCTTTGGTTTTGGGGACGGGCGTTCGCTGCGAACCGGCTGGCTCTCCAGCCAGCCAGCGGTGCGCGACGTTTTGAATCCATCTTCATAGCTGGTGACGCAATCGGGATGGCATTGCAGGATTACGGGGCGCATACCACCGGATAGCGTCCATCGGGGCCGGGCACGTTCCACTCGCTGACGATTCGTTCCCCGGCGGGCGAGGTCAGCGGCACCCATTGGTCATCCGTCACCCGGCGCACCAACGTGTTTTGGGGCACCATGCCATGGCCGATGATGCCGATGGTGGATTGTCCCGCGGCTTCGGCGCGCCGCAACGCCTCGATTTTGGCCTTCAACTCGGGCGTGTATTTTTCCAGGTAAGCAATGCGGATGTTCTTCTTTTCCCGGGGATTGCCCGTGGGCGAAACGACCACCGCGCGCACGGCGTCGGCTTCATCGTCATTGAGCCCCCGGATGGGGGGCACGGCGTTTCGCGGGGCCGCAAAAAGCTTCTGTTCGCTCAAATCATAGTAATACACCTGGCCTTCGCTGGCGTCGCGTTCGTTCCGCAGAAAACGGACTGTCAGCATGCCCGCTCCGGCCAGCAACACCACCGCCAGTCCGATTTGAATCGTTTTGGATTTGTTCATGGCGCGTCCCGTCGGGGATCCAGTGCGGGCGGGCTTCAATGGGGGCGCGCTTTGGCGGACCACCAGCATTCCTCGCGATTGCACGGAATTTTGCCCGGGTCGAGCAATTGCACCCGGCCATCGGCAAAGGTGTAGTTCGAGCGTTGATTGTGCCGGAACGCCCCCGGATCGCGTTGCGCGGCGCGATTAAACCCCGCGCTGGCTGCGCTCCCCATTTCTTTCCAAATCCACCACCGGTCATTGGGCCAGATTTTATTGATGTCGCTGTGTCCGTCCCCAAACAGGATCAACAAAGCGGGTTTCTCCACCCGCGACCACCGACCCATATTGTTCTCATAGCCTCTCGGGCGGCCGAACGGCGGGGTGGAGTTGGCGTCGGTCCAATGCACATTGACCGCGCCCAAGCCGCTCAAAAGTTCAATCTCGCCGCTGAGCGCCTGTCCCGCCAACGCCGGAATCGGCACCTTGGGCGCGACCCGCGCGCCCAACGCATACACCTCCTCCTTTTCCGTCGGGCAATCATAAACGCGGGGGTTCTTCCCCACGTACGGAAAGAGGTAGGAGCGCCAACTGGTTTCGTATCCGGCCGGGAGCAACTCCTGCATCGGCGGAAACCAGTCGCCAAAATCGCTGCTGTACATCTGCACCGCCAGGGCCAGTTGTTTTTGGTTGCTGGCGCACTGGATTTGGTGGGCTTTGCCTTTCGCCTTGGCCAGGGCCGGCAACAGCATGGAGGCCAGGATGGCGATGATGGCAATCACCACAAGCAATTCGATGAGCGTAAACCCTGGGATTTTCCGACGGGGATTCGGGGTTCTTCGGTGATCATTCATTTCAGAGTAATCGGTTGCTTGGCGGTTGACCGCCGCGGGAATAGCTTTCAACTGTTTCCGGAAAGAAGCAAGTAAAATAACCCGACGGGAAGGAGCGATTGCCGGGACCAAGAGTCTCTGGGTAATGGTTTTAGTTCTCCTTTCCATAAACTGACCAAAAACTAATTCTCCTCCCGACCGGCGCCTAGGACTCTCCAATAGGAGACGGGGAAGGAATAGAGCGGGGGAAGGGCACGCGGCCTTGCCTTGCGAGATGGCTTCATCCCTGCTTCCCGCCAGCGTGCCGACGATTGGTTTGCGCATCGGGATGCGAGGAGTTTCCCTAAGCCGGAACGATGCAGTTGATCCAAGTGGAACGGCCAACCTGGCCGTTCTGGGCGGCAACCTGCCGCCCAGCCGAGCGCACGGAGATCGCCCACCATTGGGTTCGCACTCTTTGCGTTCGACTGTCGGGCTGGTAGCCCGACAGAACGGGCCAGTGGCCCGTTCCACCCAAACTCTAATCGAATCGTTCCGGCTAAGCTGTGGGATGTGATGGCCGGCGTGGACGCTTCATCCCGCACAACAAAAAACGGGCCCGGTCAGAGCCCGTTTTTGAAGCATATACCGGGAACCAACCGGTTTACCGCTGGCGCCGGAAACCGAGGAGGGTCACCAATCCCAACGCCGCGAGCGCCAGCGACGAGGGTTCAGGAATTAAAATACCCGCCGCATTCGCCCCGCCCAAGCCGGCCATGTCCTCCAGGGAAAGCGTCCAGTCCGCCACGGCGATGCTGTTCACATAAAGCTCATGTTTGTATTGGTTGGGGTAGTTGTTATTAAACAGTGCGAACGAGGGATAGGGGTCTTCTCCCTCATTATCTGGTACGTTTGAATACAGGCTGTATTTCGAGCGCACGGCGGCAGTCAAGTTGTCTTTGTAATGGACCTGTTGTCCATCCACATAGTACGCCACCGTCCCGGCTTCAAAGTCCGCCGCAAAGGCAATCCGGTGCCAAGTGTTCGCAGCGACGACCCCGCCGGGCGAATAGCCCGTGCCAGTATTACCCCCCGCCCCCGGATCGAGGCCGATGGACCCGTTGTTTCGGAGATAGAATTCGGCATCGTTCTTGTTCCAAGGGTTGGTGTTAAAGAACGGCAGCCAGTTCAGTGGTTCGGGAACGTAAACGTCGAAGATGATGGTGTATTGCCGGATATAGTCCGGATCCCCGCCATTGGGGCCCGAATCATGCAGCCAGAGTTGGTACCCGAAATTGGTCGGGCCAAACGCGGGAACGTACATGTAATTGGCCGTTTGGCCGTTGATGTTGGGGATGGCGCCTCCGGTGCTGCCGAACCCGGTCACTCCCTCTGTGTCGGCATGGAAGTAAACCAGCTCGCCGTTGCCATAGGCCGCGGTCAGATCGCCGGCGTCAAAATTCCACATGTACGCGGCGGCGAAGCCGTGCGTGACGAACGCGCCCAAGGCGAACGCGGCAATCAGCCCACAGGAAAACGGGTGGCGCCGGCCAAGGAGATTATTTTTCACTAGGTTTTTTTTCATGATTCCAGTCATTCTTTCATTCGCGCATCGGCTCCTGCGACGCGCCCAAAACAACCGACTGGGAGTTTCTTAATTCATTTGCCCCGGACATGGCAAGCTTTTTTTATGCAAATCTGAATCTTTATTTCCGGTCGTAAACCCCGGGCAACCGGCAAGGAAGCCGAGATTTTGCGGGTCGCCAATTTCCGGCGGCGGAGACGAGTGCCGGCGGCCATCCGGCGGTGTTTTCCCGCCATTTTTTTTTGGATTGCGCTTCGCGGGCGGCGGCAGAATAGTGGCGCTATGATGAAGCCAATCCTATCGGCGGACCGGCCGGGCGACGGCACCGGGGCCGGGCGCGCCTTTACCCTCATCGAACTGCTCGTGGTCATTGCCATTATCGCCATCCTCGCGGCGATGCTCTTGCCCGCCCTGTCTTCGGCCAAGGAAAAAGCCAGGCGTGTTTCCTGCAAGAGCAACATGCGCCAGGCGGCGTTGACCGTGCATATTTATGGCAACGACTTTCAAGACCGCGTGCCCACGGGACGCGACAACAACGGTCAATGGCATTCTCTGCGCATTGCCAGCGCGAGCTACACCAACATGGTCCTGTATTCGGGCAACGTGCGGGTCATGGATTGCCCCAATTTCACGTTTGGCACCCAGCCGCGTTATGACGGCCGGTGGGGCTACTTGGTCGGGTACAATTATCTGGGCGACGCTAACATGACGGGTTGGGCGGTGGGAGCGCGGGAATGGTGGCATTCTCCCGCCAAGACCAGCGAGGCCGGCACCAATTACATCCTGGCCGATGCGAATCACTGGGGTGACACCCTGACCATGGCGCCGCATTGCAAGAGCGGGCCGTTTCAGGTCAATGGCGCCACTTTCACCCGGGCGAGCACCACCCCCCTGCAGGTGGGGGCGGTTGGCGGCAATGTCGGTTGCCTGGATGGCTCGGTCCAGTGGCGCAATGCGCGGCAGATGAAAACCAACTACGCGTCCTCGTACATCTTGTATTGGGGATTGTGGTAAAGTGGAACGAGTAGGGCGTTTGCCAAAAAAACCGCTCCTTCCATTCGCCGGACGGTGAGGTCGTTCAAGGGAGGGTACGTTTCCCGCGCACCCATCTTTTTTACGGTCCGGTTCTATTCTCCCCGATACACGCAGCGCGCGGTGCAGGTTTCGGCCACGACAATTTCGCTGAGTTGCGGCAGCCGGGGTTTGAGCCGCCGCCAAATCCACGCCGCGATGGCTTCGCTGGTGGGGTTTTCCAAGCCGGGAATTTCGTTGAGATAACGATGGTCGAGCCGGGCCCACAACGGGCGAAAAGCCGCTGAAATATCGGCATAATCCATCACCCAACCCAGCTTGGGATCGCACGGGCCGGTGATCACGATGTCCACTTTGAAGCTGTGTCCGTGCAGCCGCCGGCATTTGTGCGACTTGGGCAATCGCGGCAGCAGATGCGCGGCCTCAAACTGAAACGTTTTCCGTAATTCCATCTTCATAAATTGTCTCCTCTGTGGATGAGGCCTTGGCCGGGCGGTGTCGGACAACGGGCGGTGCGGGAGTTTTTGTGCGCCCGCGCCTTTCGGTAAACAGACGATTGCCGTTTGATGGATGCCATCATGGTGAATGCTGGTTGCTGGCCATCCGTTAATCTTCCCAATCGGTCCAAGTTATCAGTTCCCCCAAAGCGGGGCGCCCATCATGCCGCCAGGTGAGTGGCGGTTGTTGCATCCGGCCCAAGGGACAGACCCGGGACACGCCCCAGCGGGCGAGGGTGGTCATCCAGGCCGCGGCCTGCTCTTCGGGCGCGGCCAGGCCGACAGTGGAGATCTGTCCCCGTACGGCATCCGCGCCGTGCAATACGGCGGTCAGGTCGGGCGCCGGTTTCACATAAACCCACCGATACCCGCAGGACGATTGAAATTGCGGATCGGCTTCGTAAACCACCGTCCAAGCGGTGGATTCAGGGCTTTGCCAGACGCGTGTGTCGCCGGAGTGGGCCGCGCGCACGGCGTAAAAGGCGCGCCGCGAAGCCAGCGTGGCCGCCAGGTCGGTGGGGAGTCGTCCGCGCGGGTGGGTTTGTTCCCGGGCGGCAAGTTCCTCCGCCAGCAGTTCGGCAAATTGATCCGCCGCCAACCCGTTGCCCTGGGTGACATAAATCACTTGGGGCGAAAGACAGCCCAGTTGATCCCATGCCGCCACATCCACCGCCGCCGCGCGGGCCAGTTGTCGCGCGCGCCCGCCGGTCAACGCATCGCCCGCCACACAGGCGAAACTCACCCGATGGCCATAGCCCAGGAAGCGGGTGGCCGGGGATAATTGCGCGCGCAGTGCGGCGAGGGTGGCATCGCTGCCGGTGGCGGTGAGGCAATCCGCCGCGGCAAACAACGGTGTTTCCAGCCGGGCACAGCCGCCGGGCCAGACGGCCACTTCCAGGCACGCGCCCAGTTTGGCGTCGGCGGCATACAGCGAATGGGCAAACAACTGCGGCAACAGGGCGGTGCCAGTGGCGCATTTGACGAATTGAGCCGCGCGGGTCAGCAAGCCCAGCACCATGCTGGTCAGGGTGGGATTCGGCAGATTGCCGGCGGCGATGTGAACCAGAAATTCCGGGCCCACCGCCAACGTCCGTCGCCGGGGTTCGCCGGTGGAATCCAGGACCACGGGATGATCCAATGCTTCCGCAGCGCCCAGGTCCTGCCGCAGTAA
The DNA here is from genome assembly GCA_002070715.1 of Verrucomicrobia bacterium ADurb.Bin118. Lineage (GTDB taxonomy): Bacteria > Verrucomicrobiota > Verrucomicrobiia > Limisphaerales > MWDV01 > MWDV01. Next base: position 12,980 of record MWDV01000134.1, on the reverse strand, counting down.
CCGGTGGAGATTCTCCGCCGTCAATTGCCGGAAAAAATCGTCCAACCCGGTCGCCAGGGTTTCCCGCGAGAACCCGAGGGCGTTCGGCCCTTCCGCCAGCGCCAACTGCCGCAGCGGATACCCGGGATCGAGCCAGTCGCGGCCGACCCGGTCGAGCAGAGCAACCAGTTGCGCGGTGGATCGGTCGGCCAGGTAACGCGCCCGGTTGCGTTTCAAAGTCTGGCTGGCTTCGACAATGAGTTGCGCGGTCAACTCCGCGTCGGGCGGCAGATCGGCGAGGAAATAAGCAGGCAGCGTCATAGTGAAGAAGAAGGAAAACCGGAGCCCGTGTCCGTCGGCGCGGCGAGCCCCTCGCGTTTGCGGAGGGCGTGCAAACAAGGCAATCCCAGCAACGCGGCGAGCATCAGGACGGCCAGCGCCAGATAGAGTTGGGTGTAACTGGCGGGAACGTGGGCCGCATCGCCCATGCGCCGCACCGCGTCGCCGATCAGCCAGTGGGAAAGATTCCCGGTGAATCCGCCCACGGTCATGAAGAGGCCGAACACGCGCCCACGAACAGCATCGGGCACGGATTGCATCAGTTCCGCCTCGATGATGGGATAGTTGGCGTTGAAGAAAAAACCGTAGGCGACGAGTGCGGGAATCGCCCACCCCGCGGGCAAATGGGGGAAGAGCGTCACCAGGCCGGCTGAGACCAGCATGATGCCGGTGAACCAGCGTTTGCGGCCCCGGTCGCTGAGATGGCCGAACAGCGGATTGCTGACCACGCCCGCGAGGAACAGACCGCTCAAAGCCAGCCCGCCCCAGCGGGTGTCGAATCCGTGCGCTTTCTGAAGAAACAGGGAACTTAAACTGCCGACGCTGGTGCCCGCAAAGTCGCGTAGGCTGAACGCCAGCGCCGCGGCGAGAAACCACAGCCACAGCGCGGTGGTGGGGAAAAGCCGGGTGGGGCGGGGACGGGGTTTTATCGCGACGGACGGGGTGGGTTCGTCCTCGGCCAACCACGCGAACACTGCCGCCACGAGAAGCCCCGCCAATCCCAATTCCAACACCGGCGCGCGCCAGGCGGCGGCGCCGCGCGCCGCTTCCAACGCCCCCGCCCGCCAGCCAGCCAACAACGGGCCGCTGAAAAAACCAACGCTCGCGCCGATGCCGAGTAGTCCCAGAGCCCTCCCGGTGTTGACCGGATAAAGCCGCGCTACCAGGGCGGTGGCCGCGGGGTGATAAAAACTGCCGCCGAAGCCCGCGATGACCACCGACGCCACGGCACAGGCATAATTGGGGGAGAACGCCAACGCCACGAATCCCATACCGTTGATCGCCAGTCCCCAGCCGAGTAGCTTGCGCCGGTTCCAACGGTCCGCCAGCACACCCAACCCGTAACTGGGCAGAAAATAGGCCACCATCAACACGGTGACGAGAGACGTGGCCTGGCCCACTCCGGCGAATCCAAAATCGCGTTGGATCAGCAAATACAACGGGATGAGCGCCACATGATAGACATGGGTGAAAGCATGCAGCACCCCCACGAGCCAGAGCGTGCGCGTTTTGTGGCGGGCATCGGCGCTCATGGTGGGGTTGGCAAGAGCGAACACCCGCGGGGTTCGGCCTGCGCGGCGCGCCCGGCCAATACGAATCCCGCGGCCTGGCGTACGCCCAAGTCTTCGGTCTGAATTGCCATCACGGAAAAAACATTGGCCAGATCAAACACCTGAATCAAACCGGTTTCCCCCAGGCGCACTTCCTGTCCGGTTTCCGGGGAGATGATCCGCGCGCGGGCCCACGGGGCAAAAAGGAATTCGCGTGGTCCGGTTTGCGTCTCGGCGGCGTAAGCCTGGGAACTCAACTCGCTCATGCCGTATTCGCAAACGATCTGTGCCGGCGGAACGCCGAGACGGGCGGTAATCAGCGCGTGGAGTTCCGCCTGGGTGAGCGTGCGGGAACGGCCCTTGTAACCGCCGGTTTCCATCACGCGGGATCCGGGCGGAAGGGACAGCCGTTGTCCCCGGCTTGCGAGATGATCCAGCAGATGTACCAGCGAAAACCCCGTGCCCAGCAGCAAGACCGGTTGCGCGGCCATACATGCCGCTGCCAGCCGGGAACAGGTTTGTTCGTAATTCAATGTCCATCCGCCCTCTGGATGGACACATCCCAGATAGCTGGTTTCCGGCGCGCCCATTCGACGGCGCACCGTTTCGCACATGTGAACCAATGACGAGTGCGGCGCTTGCGCCGGCGGCGGGGTTAAGAGCGCCAGTTGAAAGTCGGCCACCTCTTCTGATTCCCCGGGCAGGACCCGGCGCGTGAATTCCGTCCAAAGCGACGTTTCATAAACCGCCAGCGACTCGGCGTGATGAAAATGCCGGCTGGGCGATTGCCGGGTGGTGCCGCTGGAATGAAAGACCACCTCGCGTTTATCCGCAGGCAGGCAGGTTAGATCAAATTCCTTGAAAGCCGTGGTGGGCACGGTGGGAATCTGCGTCCAATGTTCCACGGTGCCGGGAGTTTTTCCAGCGGCGACGCAAATACGATGATACGACGGGTTGCACGCAAATTGTTCCGCGAACAAGGCCAACGCCCACGCGTCAAATTCGTCGTCCGGGAAAAGAGACGCGGGCGTTCCTGCTACCGTCACAGCCGGCGCCGACGCGTCCCGCATCGTGCTTTCAATGCGGACGCGCAAGCGACGGGCGAAATTGGAAAGTGCCGAAGTCATGCGGTTTTGTTTCCGTTCCGGGCTGGTTATCCGCCACAGCCCGGACGGTATTTTATGCGGGATACGCCCATGCGCAAGCTCCCTCTCGGGACACGGAAATGGCCGGCGGGGGGCGGAGTCGTCGGTAGGCGAAAGGCGACACTGACAACGCGGCCGAACCGACTCTTCCAAACCGGCGGGCTCAAAAAAGAATTTCAACATTTCGACTGCTTGAGGCATCTATAAGCTTGTGTATTTACGGAAATCCATTTTAGCCGCCGCTCTCGTTCTGCTGGCGAGCCTGGGGCCGCTTGCCGCCGCGCACACCACGGCGCGCCTGGTTTTGGACGCGAACCCGGCGCGGGCGGGCGATACGATTACGGCGGGGATTCATCTGCGGATGGATCCCGACTGGCATACCTATTGGAAAAATGCCGGGGCTTCCGGCATGCCGACGGCGGTTGAATGGCAGCTCCCGCCCGGCTGGACGGCGGGCGACTTGCAATGGCCGACCCCGGAGAAATACGGGAGCGACGATCTCGTCACCTACGTTTATCACGATGAAGTTGTGTTGTTGGTGCCTCTGACGTTGGCGAAAGACGCTCCCGAGGGCGCGGCCAAGATCACCGCCAAAGTGTCGTGGCTCGAATGCAAGGAGTCGTGCGTGCCCGGAGATGCCACGGTGACGGCGACGTTGACGGTGGCCGGGGCAACCCAACCCTCGGCCGAGGCCAAGCTCATTGAAACTTGGCGCGGTAAATTGCCCCAGCCGGGAACGGCGTTGAATCTGCGCGCGGATTGGGAAGGGCCGGCACAGGGGGATTTGCGCCCACTCTGGCTGGAGTGGATCGCGCACGCCGGGGACGGCAAGGCCGATTTCTTTCCCGAAGCGGGCGACACCTTTGAGGTGGAAGGCGCTTCTGAACATCTTTCCGTCAGCCCGGATCGCGTTCGCCTCCGCAAAATGGTGCGGACCTTTGACGGCCATTGGCCGGAGGAGGTGAAGGGAGTGATTGTGTCCTTGTCCGGAGAGGAACGGCGGGCCTACGAAGTCCGGGCCACCATCGGCGCGGGCGGGCAGGGGAGGGGGGACGATGCCGACACGCCGTTGCGGTTAATGCTGCTTTACGCGTTTCTGGGCGGGTTGATTTTGAACGTGATGCCGTGCGTGTTGCCGGTCATCGCCTTGAAAATTTTAGGATTTGTCGCCCAAGCGCGCGAAGCGCCGGGACGGGTGCGCTGGCTGGGCATCGTGCATACGCTGGGAGTGCTCGCGTCCTTTCTCGTCCTCGCCGGACTGGTGATTGGCCTGCAAGCGGCGGGCAACAAGGTCGGCTGGGGCCTCCAGTTCAGCAATCCTTACTTCCTGGTGGCCATCACCATTCTGGTGACGCTCGTGGCGCTGAACTTGTTTGGCGTGTTTGAAATCACGTTGGGTGGCCGCGCGATGAGTGGGGCGGCGGAACTCTCGTCGCAACCCGGCGCCGCCGGCGCCTTTTTCAACGGCCTCCTGGCCACGGTGCTGGCCACCTCCTGCACGGCGCCGTTGTTGGGCGCCGCCTTGGGATTTGCGTTTGCCCAACCGCCGGCGGTGATTGTGTTGATGTTGCTCACTGTGGGATTGGGGTTGGCAGCGCCGTCTTTGGCGCTCAGTCTGCATCCCGCGTGGTTGCGCCTTTTACCCAAGCCCGGCGTCTGGATGGAACGCTTCAAAGTGGCGATGGGGTTTCCGATGCTGGCGGCGGCGGTCTGGCTGCTGAGCGTGGTGGAGGCGCATTACGGCGAGCGCACCTGGTGGTTGGGGTTGGGATTGGTGGCCGTGGCGTTGGCGGCCTGGATTTACGGCGGCTTGATCCAACGCGGCGCGCGCCGGCGGGGCCTCGCGTGGCTGGTGATTTTGGGGTTGCTGGGCGGCACCTATTATTTTGTGTTGGAAGGCCAGTTGCGCTGGCGCGAACCGTTGTCGGCGGAGGCCGCAGCGGGCGTGCGCAGTTCGACCTCGGAAGGCATCGCGTGGGAGCGATGGACCCCGGAAGCGGTGGCTCAAGCGCGCGCGGCGGGGCGTCCGGTGTTTGTGGATTTCACAGCGAAATGGTGTCTCACCTGTCAGGCGAACAAAAAGCTCGCCATTGAAGTGCCCTCCGTGCGCGCGAAGTTGAAAGCAATCAACGCGGTCACGTTGCTGGGGGATTACACCCGGTTCCCGCCCGAGATTACGGATGAATTAAACCGATTTCACCGCGCCGGCGTGCCTTTGGTTCTCGTCTATCCCCGCCAAGCGGATCAACCGCCGATGGTTTTGCCGGAAGCCTTGACGCCCGGCATCGTGCTGGACGCGTTGGAAAAAGCGGGCAGCTGATCGCGAGAATAGGCGGCGGCGACGGTGAAATTGTCTGAGCGGGCGTCCGGATGGCGACGTTCCACCCGGTTTGCCTCACCCGCCCGCAGCCAACGCACCTTTCATCCGGTTAGGGAGTGGAAACCGTGGCCAATACGTCAGGCCAGTCCTTCAAGCCGTTTTTCGCCGGGCCCAACCTTGCCTGACGGCGTCGCGGGACGGTAAGGTAAGGCATGTCGCACGCGGATTTCGTCCATCTCCATTTGCACACCGAGTATTCCTTGCTCGACGGCGCCTGCCGGCTGGACCGGTTGGTGGAGAAAGCCCGGGCTCTGCAATTTCCCGCGCTCGCCATCACCGACCACGGGGCGATGTTTGGCGCCATTGATTTTTATCGGGCCGCCTTGGAGAAAGGCATCAAACCCATCATCGGCTGCGAGGTGTATGTCGCGCCCGGCAGCCGGTTTGACAAGAAAACCAGCGGCGGCGGGCGGGACGTGTATCATCATCTCGTGCTGCTGGCCAAGGACGAGGTCGGCTACAAAAACCTCATCCAACTCACCACGGCGGCGCACTTGGAGGGTTACTATTACAAGCCGCGCATTGACAAGGAACTGCTCGCCGCGCACCGGGAGGGATTGATCGCGCTCTCGGGTTGTTTGGCGGGTGAAATTCCCGAGTGGATCCTCAAAGACCAGTTGGCCAAGGCCCGCGAGACGGTGGATTGGTTCAAGCAAACGCTGGGGGAGGAAAATTTTTATCTGGAACTCCAGAACCACGGGATTCCGGAGCAAGCCCAAGTGAACCGGCATTTGATTCCCTGGGCCAAAGAATTCGGCTTGAAACTGGTGGCCACCAATGATGTCCACTACGTGGAACGGGAACATTGGCACGCGCACGATTGCCTGATCTGCATCGGCACCCAAAGCCTGCTCAGCGACACCAAACGGCTACGGTACGCGCGCGAACAGTTTTATCTGCGCTCGGCCGAGGAGATGAAGGCGCGCTTTGCGGAAGTGCCGGAGGCGGTGGCGAACACGCTGGAGGTGGCGGAAAAGTGTAACTTGGAAATCACGTTCGGTAAACTGCACTACCCGGTCTTTCACCCGCCGGCGCATTTCACCCGGGAAGGGTATCTGCGCCAATGGCTCGTCGAAGGATTGGCGCGGCGTTACACCATTCAGGCGCGCGCCGAAGGCAAGGAATTCATCGTGGAAGGCATCCAGGACCCGACCCGTTTGCCGACCTTCGACGCAACCGCTCAGCCCGATGCATCCTTATCAGGCGAATCCGGAGCCGACTTGGCTAACCCCGCTGTGACTGCCGCCGTCCAAGTAGTCATCGAGCGGCTGCAAACGGAGATGGCCGTCATCGAGAAAACGGGATTCGTCAGCTACTTCCTGATCGTCGGTGATTTTGTGCGTTTCGGGCACGCACATGGCATCTCCTGCGGGGCCCGGGGGTCGGCCGCCGGATCACTGGTGACGTATCTGCTCGGCATCTCGAACGTGGACCCGATTCGCTACGGCCTGCTCTTTGAACGTTTTCTAAATCCCGAACGGGTCAATCCCCCGGATATTGACATTGATTTCGCCGACGACCGCCGCGCTGACGTGATCACCTATGTCCGCGAGAAATACGGGCAGGATTGCGTCGCGCAAATCATCACCTTCGGCACGCTGGGACCCAAAAGCGTGGTGCGCGACGTGGGCCGGGTCATGGGGTTGAGTTACGGCGAGTGCGATCGTCTGGCGAAGATGATCCCGCCCGACCTCAAGATGACGCTGGAGAAGGCGCTCAAGCAATCGCCGGAGTTGAAGCAGGCCTATGAGACGGAGGAGGTCACGCGCGAGCTGATTGACGCCGCGATGGTGCTGGAGAATCTGGCCCGCAACGCCTCCGTGCATGCCGCCGGCGTGGTGATCGGGCCCGAGCCGCTGGTGAATTTGCTGCCGCTCAAGACCGACGAAAACGGCGCATTGGTCACCCAATACGCCATGGGGCCGGTCGGCGAATTGGGCCTATTGAAAATGGATTTCCTCGGGTTAAAAACCCTGACCATCATCCGCAACGCCTGCGAAATGGTGCAACAGACCCGGGGAATTGCCGTTCCGATTGATAATCTGCCGTTGGACGACGCGCCCACCTACGACCTGTTAAACAAGGCGAACACGCTGGGGGTGTTTCAGTTGGAATCGGGCGGCATGCGTGATGTGTGCCGGAAGTTCCAGATCAACTCGCTGGAGCACATCACGGCGCTCATCGCGCTCTACCGGCCCGGGCCGATGGAGTTGATTGATGACTTCCTCAAGCGACGTCATGGCGAACTGGCGATCGAATACGCGCATCCGCTGCTGGAACCCATCGCCCAAGAAACCTACGGCGTTTTGATTTATCAGGAGCAGGTCATGCAGGCCGCGCAGGTACTGGCCGGCTACACGCTGGGCGGCGCGGATCTTTTGCGCCGCGCCATGGGCAAGAAAAACGTCGAGGAAATGCGCAAGCAGCGCGATACGTTTGTCAAAGGTTGCAAGCGGAAGAACAACATTCCGGCGACCAAGGCGAATGAGATTTTCGATCTGCTCGAAAAATTCGCGGGCTACGGCTTTAACAAATCCCACGCCGCGGCCTACGCGGTAGTTGCGTATCAGACCGCCTACCTGAAGGCCAATTATCCGGTCGAGTTCCTGTCCGCCATGATGACCAACGACCGGGCGGACATTGCGAAACTGGCCCAATACGTTGCCGAGGCCCGCCGGATGGGCATTGAGGTGCTGCCCCCCGATGTCAACGAAAGTCAGGTGTTCTTTGCCCCTGCCCCGGGCGCCGGCTCGGAACGCGATGCCGCCGCCGGCGCGTGCGGGCCGTCGCGCGGGGCCATCCGGTTTGGTTTGGCCGCCATTAAAGGGGTGGGGGAGGCTGCCGTGCAGGGGCTGTTGCGGGCGCGGGACGAAGGCGGGCCGTTCAAGACGTTGTTCGAATTGTGCGAACGGGTGGACACCCGTACCGTCAATCGCAAGATGCTGGAGGCGCTCATCAAGTCCGGAGCGTGCGATGGTTTTGGCCAGACCCGGGCCACGTTGCTGGCCCAGGTGGAAATGGCCCTGACCCGGGCCGCCGGCATTCACCTGGACCGGGAGCGTGGGCAGAGTTCGCTTTTTGACATGCTGGGCGACGCCGCTCCCGCGCCGGCGGAAACGAATTTGGTCCTGCCGGAATGGCCGGCGCACGAATTGCTGGCGCATGAAAAAGAATTGCTGGGATTTTACGTGACCGGCCATCCGTTGATGCCGTACATGCCGATCTTGGAAAAATACGCGCTGACCAACACCGCCATGCTGGGGGAATTGTCGCATCGCGCGATCACCCGGTTGGGAGGGCTGGTTGCCGCCGTGCAGACCGGCATCGGGAAGAAAAACAACCAACCCTACCTGATCGCCACGCTGGAGGACCTGGAAGGTTCGGTGCAGATACTGTGCCTCAACGAGAATTACGATAAGTTCCGCGAACTGCTCGTTCCGAACCGGGCGGTGATGGTCGTTGGCGAAATCAACAATAGCGAGGAGCGACCCAAGCTATTCCCCCAAGAAATCTTTCCGCTGGAGGACGCGCCCAAACGCTACACCAAGCAGGTGCATTTGCGCCTGCACACCGCGCATCTTACCGCGGCGAAACTGGAAACCCTCCAGCAATTGATCACGGCGCACCGCGGCAAGTGCCCGCTTTACCTGTGCTTCACGCGACCCCGGGGCGATACCGTGTTTGTGGAGGCACACACTCATTTTGCGGTTACGCCGTCGGTGGCGTTGCAATGCGCGGCTGATGAACTCTTCGGCGAGGGCACGTATTACGTGAAAGTGGACACCAGCCTCCCGGAACGCCAGCCCCGCTGGGGCCGCCGCAACGGATCGAATAACGGCGGGAAATAAGCCGTTCGCTGTCGCCAGCGTTGGCGGGAAACATTCCCAGCGGGCGCGGCGTGACGCTGGAGAAAACGCGCTACTGCCAAGTGCTGGGTTGACCCGTGGCGGCGAGCACGCTTTTCCAGAGGGCGCTCGTGGGGTCCACTTGTTTCTTCGCCTGCACCGCCAGGGGAATCGGCACGTGCGTCAGATGCTCGTTCCACAGGCCGGCCACCAAGTTCGTCTTACCGGCCATGGCCGCATGAACCGCGTTGCGCGCCAGTTGGTCGCAGAGCAGGGCGTCGCTCGTGTTTGCGGGCACGCTGCGCACGATGTAGCTCGGATCGAAATACTTGATTTCGACGGGCGTTTGCGCCTGCCGGCAATGCGCGGCGATTTGTGCTTTCAAGAACGGACCGATATCAGCGAGCCGTTGGTTGCCCGAGGCATCCCGGAGTTGGGTGTCGCCGGCCAGCAGATCTTGTCCCACGCCTTCCGCCACCACCACGACGGCGTGATGACGCGTCGCGATCCGACGCCGCAAGACTTCCAGAAATCCGTGGTCGCCTTCCAACCGCAGCGGCACTTCCGGAATTAACGTGAAATTCACCTCCTGGCTGGCCAGGGTGGCGAACGCCGCGATGAAGCCGGCGTCGCGCCCCATGACTTTCACCAGGCCGACGCCGTTGAAGACACTGCGCGCCTCGTTGTGGGCGCAGTCGAGCACTTCGCGCGCTTTTTCGGTGGCCGTGCTTAAACCGAAGGTCCGGGCGATGTATTTCACATCGTTGTCAATGGTCTTGGGAACACCCACCACCGCCACCGGTAGTTTGCGGCGTTGCGCCTCACGGGCGATATCGCCGGCGCCGCGCAACGTGCCGTCGCCGCCCACACAGAGCAGGATGTTGATGTCGTGTTCCGCCAGAAAATCCACCATGACTTCGGTGGGTTGCGGGCCGCGCGAGGTGCCGAGAATGGTGCCGCCTTCCTCGTGGATATTGTCCACCAATTGGCCCGTCAACCGCAGCGGCGGCTCGCCCACGGCCGGATTCAGTCCCGCATAGCCGTACCGGATGCCCCAGATTTCCGGCACGCCGTAATTGTGATGCAATTCCAGGAACGCGGACCGGATGACGTTGTTCAATCCGGGACACAGCCCGCCGCAGGTGACAATGGCCGCGCGCGTTTTCCGGGGATCGAAAAACAATTTCTCGCGCGGCCCGGCCTTTTCAAAAAAGACGTCGTCCGGCAAATCGGCGCCGGTATGCAATTCGGCTTGATACCGGACGCGCGCGGCTTCGGCCACGAACCGCGCCTGGCCGGTGCCGGGGGCGACATCCAGTGGCAGAGGCGAAGGCCGGGTGGCCAGACCCAGGGTTTCAATGCGGGTGCTGTCGGGGGTGATCACAGGAGCCATGAGTGATGCGGCGGTTGGGGCTATGAGATGCGTTTTGTCTGATCAACGGATGTTGCGTTTACAAATGACCGGGACAATGAATGAATGGAGCGGCGGCGACATCAGCACACCCGCCGCACCTGCATATTTAACAGTGCGCCAAGTTTCTCAATTTTATGCGCGAGGTGGCCCACGCCCACGGCGCAATGATGCGCCGGGCCGTGGACGTTCCAGTTGTTGACAAAGGCCCGCGCGCCGATGCGGAACCGGTAGCGGCTATTGGTGTTGCCGATTTCCAGGATCGGACCCGGCACGGATTCGCCCTCCGCCACCAGCAGTTCCAGCCGGCCGTCCACCGTCTGCACCACCGCCAGCAACGTCACCGGACCGTGTTTCACGCTCATTTCCACCGACAGCCCGCGCCCGACCTTGCCGTGATAAACGCGCAGCGGGCGCACCTTCGTTTTGCCCTCGGCAATGGCGATGTGGCCGGGCCCGTCGTGGCCCATCAACACCACGTCATCGTTCCAATCCATGGCGTAGTATTCCGTGAATGAACCGCCCGCGCCGAACGCATCCATGATCTTCATCGCTTGGGCGTTCTTGATCTCGAACTCGCCGGCGACCGGCACCCCGCGCGCGGTGAGCAGGGAGTTGCCCAGAATGATCGAGCTGATGGCATCCTCGTTCTCCGCGTTGCCCGTGCCCATGTAGTAATAGGCCATGGACCCGAGCGCATGTTCCCGGACCAACCGGTCCAAGGCCACTGAAGTGCGGGCCGCGCGTTGCAATTCTTCCGGCGGACAATCCGGCTGCACCTCGAAGACCTTGTGAAACTCGGTGACGCGTCGTTGCACCTGCCGGGCGGCGACCTCCCGGCGCAGCGCCGCCAGTTCATCCACCTCCACGATCTCGATATGACCGCCAAAGTGGGCGCATTGCTGGGTCAGGTCCGAATAAATGTCCAACATGCCGCCGTAGTAATGGCCCATGATCCCCAGGCGGTTGTGAAACATGACATTGGCCACGCGCGCGGCTTCGATCCACGCGTCCACCTCGCCCCAGGCGATGGGGTCGTCGTGAAGCTGGCCGGTGATTTGATGGAAATTAATCCGGGCGCGGTTGAAGACATTGGCAATTTCCGGCACCGGACAGGCCGCGCAATGCGCCAGCCATTCACCGGTCATGGCCGTGCGATCGTTCATGGCGTTGAACGCCGCGTAATCAATCGCCGCCGCCGGCGAAAGATTCAGAATGATGACTGGCACCTTGGCGCGTTGCACCACGGGCAGGACGGTGGACGACAACGCATAGGTGGTCACGTGCAGAAAAATCACGTCCACGTCCGCCCGGCGGAAAGTGTGCCCGGCTGCAAACGCCTGGGGCGGCGAATCAATCAACCCCAGATTCACCACTTCCACTCCGGGACGTTTGAGCCGCCGATGGACTTCGCGGAGGTATCCTTCCAGCCGGGTTTTCAAGCCCTTGAACTGCGGCCAGTAAGTGTCCAACCCAATTCCGAAAAGTCCGATCCTGGTTTTCTGCATGCTTCTCACCACGATTGTTTGCTGTTGGCTCACCCGACCGCGATTCGATGCGGCGGCGTGACGGAGCAGTCATAGAACAAAAGGCGCCGGCTGCCCATCTTAAAATGTGCCCGACCATTTACGCGTCTGGGGCGGGCAGTTAATCCGCGGAACAGGCTTGTCAGTTGTGCCTGCCAGACGCAAGCTCAGCGCCGTCATGAACCACACCACACGGCGGCGATCACCCGTGGAAAACCTCCGGCCCGACCGGGAGACTGGGATCGTTCCCACCGCACGGTCGCGCCGGCAAAAGCCGGATGGCGCCCAGCCGCATCCTTCACGGGAATGTCATGCTTGACCGCTTGTTATCAGAATCTTCGCGCACCCCAGGTGATCGCGCGGCGGGGATGGCAGCACGGCTTGAATCACTCGACGTCTTCCGCGGGCTGGTGATTGTGACCATGACGTTGGTCAACTATCTGGCGGGCGTCCGTCATTTGCCCGCATGGCTGTATCATGTGCCCTCGGACCAGGAAGGATACACCGTGGTGGATTTGGTCTTTCCTGGATTTTTGTTCATCGTGGGGGTGGCGATTCCGTTGGTCCTGCATCGCCGGCGGGCGCGCGGGGATTCCGTGCTTCAAATGGGAGGGCACATTTTGGCGCGTTCCGCCGCGCTGCTGTTCCTGGGCGTGATCATGGTGAATCAGGGAATGTTCTCCGCGGAAGCCACCGGGATGAGCCGGTCGGTCTGGTTTCTTTTGGCGATGTTGTGCGTGATCGTGCTTTGGAACGCGTATCCGCGCGCGGCAACGCTGGTGCAAAAGCAGCTCTACCTGGGGCTCCGTCTGGCTGCGGGCATCGGATTGGGCGTGTTGCTCCTGTTGTTTCGCGGTAAGACTGCCTCAGGCGAGATTGTCTGGCTGCAACATTCGTGGTGGGGAATCCTCGGCCTGATCGGGTGGGCCTATCTGGTGAGTTGCGCGGCTTTTCTGATCTTTCGTGGTCAATCCCTGGCTCTGCTGGGGGTTTTGGGATTGATGATTGCCCTCTACACGGGCGGCCGGCATGGCGCGCTGGATTGGCTGGGGCCGGTGCAAAATTTTGTGAACGTGGGCGCGGT
>MWDV01000133.1 GCA_002070715.1 Verrucomicrobia bacterium ADurb.Bin118 | reverse complement strand
CCGGCATAGAGCAGCATGCCCAGTTCATCGCAAACTTCAAACCACACCGGGGATTCGTCGGTGGTGATGCGGAAGCAGTTTACATTTTGCGTTTTGAGAAAACGGACGTAATCCTCGGCAAACTGGCGTGACTCACCGACCGCCTGGGGAATGGTGCGACCGGGCGGGTTGATGGCGAGTCCGCGCAGGAAAATCGGCCGGCCATTCAACCAGAACTGGCCCGCGCGCGCTTCAAACGAACGGAAGCCAAACCGCACCGCCCGCGTCGCCCGCTGGAGCCCTCCGCTGCGGGCGGTGACTTCCAAACGGTAAAGGGTCGGGGAATTCGGCGACCACAAGTCGGGTTGAAGATCGGAAACCGTGTGGGAAAGAACCGCCGTTTTTCCGCTCGACTGAACCCGTCCGAGCGGTCCCTGCCAAAGCAACTGACCATCGGGAACGCGCGAAATGTGGCCGGTTAATTCCACCTCGGCGTCCACCTCCAACTGGAGCGCGACTTCGACGCGAACGCGATCCGCCGTGGCCATAGCCAGGCAGCGGGTGAATTCGAGCGCGCCCGCCGACGCCTTCCCCAGCAACAACGCCAGCAGCAGGGCGACGAAACTCGGGCGATGTCGGAAGGGGTTCATTGTGATGCAGAAAACATTTGCCGGTTCAAGGGAGTTGCGCGGGGTCCGAGCCGCGGGGCAGTTCTTTTTCCACCAAGCCGATCCGTCGGGCGGCGGCGTCTTTGGCGTGCCGCCACCAACGCAGGAGTAAGTCCATCCCCGCCTGTTCAACCGCCCGGGGATCGGCCCCGCTCACCACCAATCGCGGCGGCGTGGCCGGTAACGACAAGCGGGTGACGAAGCTGGTCGAATCGGGTGCGAGCTTTTCCACAATGTCCGCCACCAGCGGCAGGTGGTTTCGCGAGCCTACCAGAATGAGGGGGCGCGCAGCCCATTGCTCTGCCGGGAGTGTGTCCGCCTGCCAATAGTCCACCGGATGTCCAGTCGCGCTTTCGAGGGTTTCGGCCAGCGCGATGGCGGTTTCCACTTCCAACACGGGAGCGTCCTGACCGTAAACCACCGCCAGGGGAGCGGCCCAATCAAAATCCAATGCCTCGCGAATGCCGCGAGGGTAGGCAACCGCTAAACGCGGAGACTCATCCAACTGGGGCGCTCCGGCAAGCCGCGCTTCAATCCAACCATAGCGCAACCATCCCTCATCTGATTCACACCGCAGAAAGCAGTAATAAAACCCCGGCGTCAGGCCGACCGTCTTGAGAGCAACCGGGACGGAGCATGCCTGGCCAGGTTCCAGCATGTCCTTGCGCGCATCAGTCAAGTCGGCTTGGAGATCACCCGAAGTCTCGAGAGAGACCTTCAACCGGATTGAGTGGGGGCTGGTGTTCGTCAGAGCCACCGTCGCCATGCCGGTCCCCCGCGCGTCGAGATTAACGACGACCGGAGGCAGGCACAGCCGCCGCACCGGATCGTCGGGCGCACTGTATCGGCGGATGAGCTTCATCAATTCCAAGGCTTCCGGCTTGAGCCGGCGGCTGAGATGCAGCAGTTCATAATGACGAAGAAGATTCCCACGTCCGGAACGCGGATTCGGGGCGAGCGTTTCATTGAACTGAAACTGAAACATTTCCGGAACGGCGCGGGTGGCGAGCACGGTTTCAAAAATTGCCGGATAAACTTCCGCCCGCGCTTCCGGCGTCAGGCGCGTCAGATCACGCCAGTTCCATTCGGTTATCACGGGAGGCCGGCCAATTTTTCCCGCGTAACTGCCCAGCGCCAGCGCGTAGCCGCGCGTGGTGGGGATGGCATCCAACGAATCCACGTACAAATGCAAGCCCACCCGATCAAACGGCACCCCCAGCGCGATGAGTCGGTTGAAGATGCCGGTGTTGTTGTAGCCGGTCAGATGCACGCGCACCTGCGGCGCGACGCGCTTGATCGTCGCGTACGTTTGCCGCCAACGCGCCGGCCGGTCCGCGGGAATCCCCCAGATCAGAATTTCGTTCTCCAGTTCCACGGCTTCCACCACATCGCCGTATCGGTCCAGCAACTCCGCGATGGCGGTGTCGGAGGCAAACACATCCAGCATCGCTTTCAGTTGCAAATGGCGCAGTTCACCGAAGAAGAAATCCAAGTAGGCTTGGCGCGTTTCCGGCGGAATGGGCGCGAGCAGTTCGAGATGATGCAGGCGAATCACGTGAAACCCCATTGCCTTGGCCAGCCGTAAATCGCGTCGGATGTCATCGGCAAACTCGCGCCAACGCAAAACGGTGTCCGCGGCCAGCGGCCAGAACCCTTCACGGTCCATGCCCGGCAACTTCACGAAATCAAAATTTTCCCCCAGCGTGGAATAGGGGAAATAACTGGTCCCGAACCGCACGGCGGGCACGCCGAACGCCACCCGGACGCCTCCGGCCGTGGTCTCTTGTTCCCGGTAACTGGTGTAACCGATCAACTCCGCGTCCGCCTGCCGATCGGTCAGCCAGGACGAACTGAAGACCAGCCGCGAGGAAAAGGTCACGCTCCCGCCGCGCGACGGCAGGATGTTGTCCGCCAGCCGGTCGCGATAGGAGCGGATGTTGGCGCGCGCGATCTCGGTGATGTTATACAGGGAAGGGCCCGCGGTTTGCGCCTCCTGCCCGAGTTGCGGCAGATTAGCGCCCTGGTCGCGCGGTTGCTTGAAACGATTGCGCGCCGATGCATCCCGCACCGTGAACGACGGGGCAAAGTCCTGCAGCCAAACCACCGACCCGGCTGCCGCCAAATCCAGGCGCAGCCAGTCCACCCCGCGCTGGGTGAACTGATGCCGGCCCGACCCCCGACGAAACGGCGACCAGTCCCGGTCACCGAAGGGAATAATGTGGTTGTCGTAACACAACGTCCGCTCGGCTGCGGGGGGATGCTCCCAGCGGGTCACCACGGCGGCATAAACCTTCCGCCGCGGATCCGCGGATTCATTCACCAACTGGCTGTCCAGATCTAGGAACCCTTCCCGATAAGCGCGCAGTTCAATCCGCAAACGCAGCCCCGCTTTCGTCGCGACGGCGGTCCAAGTGTCGAAGACTGGTCCCGTTTCGACTTGCTGAAATGTCAGCGGCAGTGGTTCAAAATCAGCCGCAAAATCATCCGGCGGGGCGCTGCGGATTTTTTCATCCGTCGCTTTGTCCAAGTCGGCTGGCCGCACCCGCAGATCCCACGCCAATCGTCCCCACTCACGTCCATGCCAGCGTAGTGAAACCGAGTCCTCACCGGGCGACAGAATCAACTGGGGTTCAACCGCTCGCGTTATTCCGGGTCGCAAATTCACCCGCTGATGTCCGTTCCCCGGCAGGTCGGCGATCAAGGCAGCGCCGTCCCGGGTGACCTGTACGGGTTGCTCCGCATCCGTCTGCCAGGCCCCCAGCGGACTCAACGACGCACGCACTTGGACCGGTTGACGTACGGGAAAATCGTGATGATTGAACAAATTAATCGTGAACTCCCGCTCTTCGGACGCGGCGCCGTCTGTCAGGAACGCCGCCAGAAAAACCACACCCCCCGCGACACACCAAACCGCAGCTCCCCCGCGTTTGAGGCAATCGGAAAAGCAAAACACGGTTTTCATGGACATGCCCGTGTTACCTCCTCATGCCGCTGGAACGCGTTGCGGCCATTCCGACGGTACGCTCCCGCCGCCAGCGCCATCCGGTGGACGGTTGTTGCGGAAAGAATCAGCGAGACACCGGCCCAACGACGAAAGCAGAAGCGGAAGGGGAATCACCACTTGGCCTGATCACGCGTGATGTTCCACTCGTAGTCATGGCGTTTGTTGGGCACCCACGCGGCGTGCCCGTCGCAATAGACCACGTTGCCTCCTTTATCTCCGTGATTGTCGGTTTTGTCCCATTGATTGTTCGTCCCGGCGTCGTCGCTGTCGTGCATCAACCAGAAACGGGCCGGGCCGGGCGTCATTTTTGAGGGATGATATTGCAGCGTGTACGTGCTGACGAATTGCAAGGTCACCTTGTTAACCGCGCGCACTTCGCCGAGCACCTCGTAACTGTGACCGTTGGTGCCGAGCCGGCCGCCGACCGCGTTGTCGGTCAGGTCGCGAATAATCATGAGGTTGGCCCACTGGTCCAGCATCAGGTTGGTGCGGATGTTGTTTTGGGTGTTGGGACACAGGAAGGCGCCCAAGCTGGAAATATAGGTGGGATGCAACCAAGCCAGATCGTCGCGGCCGTTGACCCAGGTGTTGGGCGGCGCGCCGCGCGTGTCAATCACGAGGTGCCCGTTGAAATCCGCGGCATACAACTGCGACCCGATCCCCAATTGGCGGCAGTTGCTCAGGCAATTGATCCGCTTGGCCTTGTCTTTGGCCTGGCTCAACGCCGGAAGCAGCATGGCCGCCAGAATCGCAATGATGGCAATGACCACGAGCAGTTCGATGAGGGTAAACGCACGTTGGCGATGACCGTCGGATTTTTGCACGGAAGGAGAGGGGCTATTTTTTCAGACGGAAGAATTTTTCACCGTTGACGGGCACCGTGACGGTATAAAGGTCCCCGATCACGGTCACCGGAGCGCCCACCGGTTCCCAGCCGCCGTCATCCGCCACATCCGCATTGGCTTCGAGTGAAAAGCCGGTGAAGCTGGCGGACCAGGAAAGCACCACATCGTTGCCACGGAGGGCAACGGCCAGCACAGGCGGCGCCGGGGGCGTGACTTCCGCCCAGGAAAAACCGATGCGCAACTCATCGGCGGTGCGTTTTTCATAGCCCTGGCTGACCCAGCGCCAGAAGAAGCGGTCAATGTAACTCCAAGCGGACTCCTTCACGCCGTCGCCAATGTCCGCAATCGTCGCCACCGGCGGCGTGGCCGCGCCAAACGTGTCGGGATCGGGATTCAACCATAGGTCGCAAGTGTCATCGTTGACCCCGGGTTTGAACACGTACCGCATCACCACAAATACGGTTTCCCCCGCTTGATAGATGTGGCTGTCCACCGTGCCGTTGCCAGATGTACCCGGCCCTTTGTAGAGCCCAAACTGGTAACCGCCGGCGCCGTCGCCGATGAGGTTCAACTTGGCGGGAAAAGTGGTTGAGGTGCCGAAGGAAAATCCCGCCGTCGTTTCGCTTGTCTGGCTGGTCGAGGGGGTGTCCAACCGGAACGCGAACGAGGCGTAAACTTCCCCGGCGCTGTACTCGCCAAACGGTTTGCGAACACTGCTGGAGTTGGTCCACGTATAACGATTCCCCCGCGCCGGCGCCAGGCCGGGCACGATGAGGTTGCCGGCTTCCATCGCTCCGTTGGCGGCCCCCGAGGTCATCATCCAGCCGCCATGGCCGGGCAAAATTTCGCCCACCGGATAGTCAAACGCATCGTACACGAGCAAATCCCCGGCGTTCGGCAGCACGGTCAACACGGCGACGGCGCTGGTCACCGCTCCGTAGGCGTTGGTAACGACGACGGCATAACTGCCTTCATTGGCGGCCGTCAAATTGGTCAACCACAAGGCAGCGCTGGTACCGTTGGTGACGTTGGGAATCTGCCCGGTAATTTCGGCGTCGTTGAACCGCCACTGATAGGCCAACGGCAGCGTGCCATCCACCCCCACCGTGAACACGATGTTGGAAGTGATTTGCGCCATTACATCCACGGGATTTTGGAAGATCACTGGCGGCACCGCCGGAGTGCCCGCCACGATTTGATAGGCCGCAATGCCGTTATCACTGTTCAGCGCGTAAAGGTTCCCCAAGCCAAAGGCCACCGCGCCGGAATAGACGGCATTGGCGTTGGTGCTGTACGGCGCCGGGATGCGGTCCAGAAAAACCGGGGGCTGGGCCGGATCGGAAATATCGAAGAGGCGCACATTGTCGAGCGCCGCTCCAGGAGTCATTTCAATGGCGCCCAAGAAACGGCCGGTGGTGGCAACTTCGATCGCGCCCACGCGGCCGGGGAATCCCGCCAAGCCATAGTTGTGCAG
The DNA here is from genome assembly GCA_002070715.1 of Verrucomicrobia bacterium ADurb.Bin118. Classification (GTDB taxonomy): domain Bacteria; phylum Verrucomicrobiota; class Verrucomicrobiia; order Limisphaerales; family MWDV01; genus MWDV01. The sequence continues at coordinate 7,702 of MWDV01000133.1, read as the reverse complement.
CACCGTGGCCGTGCCCGCGTCGGCGTCATAACTCAAGAGATACAAAGGATTGCCCGCCGAGGAGGCGCCCTTGCCGTAAAATGTGTTCCCCGGTCCAAAAGCGAGCGCGTAACCCAACGATCCGCCCGATAATCCGGTGGTCAACGGGGTGGAGCTGAACCCAGTCAGCGAATCGTCCGACGGACGCAACAACGCAACCAGCGATCCACTTTGCGTGGCCAATAAAATTTCGGTGTTACGCCCCGCCCCGCGAACGGCAAACGTATCCCCCCAACGCGTGTCGTTATTGCCTGGGTTGCCCTGGCGCGGATCTCCGCTGAAAACCAAAGTCTGGCCGCTTGATTCATCGGCCCAACGATAGAGATTGAACGTGACCAGACTCCCGCTGGTGGTCAGGTTGCCGACATAAATTGCGCCATCATCCGCCACCCCCACCTTGTTGTAAGTGAAATTCGCGCTGCCGCCAAAAGCCGGGCAACAGGTGTCCAAGGCGCCGATCTCCGCGCCGGTCGCGGCGTCAATGACGTTGATCGTTTCCGCGCCAACCGGGTAGCGGTTCACGATGATCAGATGTCCCGTGAGAGGATTGAACGCCATTCCCCGCTGATAACGGTTGCCGTCATCGGTTAAAAAAGAGACGTCCCCCGGTCGCAACGTCCCGTCGCCGTGCGGACCGAATGTGGTCAGCGGCGCCAGTTGCTGCTGGGCGTGACTGGTCAATCCCGCCAACAACACGCCGGCGCCAAACACAGCGAGGACGGCCCCCCAGCCAGCGGGATTCATAAATTGTCGTGAGGCGACCTCCCGCGGAGTCGGATGAAGGCGCTGGCGATTCAATGAAAGGCATGTGTTCATAACCATAAACATTCGTTTGCTTTTCTGGCATGCGGAAAAATCATCCGTCTTGCCATTGGCCAATTCACCCGGGGCGGCCATTCATTCATACGCCCCGGGTCTCTCACGACCAATTATCACCCCCGGCTTTTTCGAGTCATCGGCTCTTCCGAACCGCTTGATTCCGCCAGCCCCCACGGATTTGCTGAAAAAACTACGCCCGGCGCCGGTGGCCGCAAAGAAGTCCGCCCACGCCAATTAAAAGGAAGGCCAAGCTGGACGGTTCCGGTACGCTGGCAATAAACGTCAAATCATCAATCGCCATTCCGTCATCACGCGCGGAGGGAATTTGGCGATCCGACCAACGCAGCCACAGATCTGTGTCGGGCAGCCAGTTGATGCCGGACACGGTCACGGGGCCCACCAGAAAACGGTTGGCATTGCCGTCCACAGCGCCTTCAGCGCCCAACGTCACCGGCGCGGTCCAGCCCAGCAGTGGCACATCGTTAAATGCGGTCGAAGGATCGTTGACCGCTATAGCCGTCGTGCTCCAACCGAACAGCATGGTCTCGGGGGTGGGTCGGCCGCTGGCATGCCATTGTTCGGCATAATAGCTTAACGTGAAATTGTCCAGCGTCACCCCGGTGTCATTGTGCAATCGCAGGGCGATGTAGAGATTGGCGTCGTCGGGATCGTCCGGCGCTTCCGGGGCGAGGGTATTGGCACCCAAGGCACCTAACGCGCGCTCCGAATTTCCCGTTTCTCCAAAGCTGTAAAAGGCTCCCGTCGTTGAATTCCCCGGGCCGGCGCGCAGCCGTTGGTGGCCGTTGACCCCGCCTTCGGCTGTTGAGGTGGGATGATACAAATACCAACCCAGCAGACTGGTTTGGTTCGCGGAAGACGTGCTGTCATCGGTCCATGGCACCGTATTTTGCAGACTCGTATTCTGCGGGCTAAAGGGTAAGGAATCAAAATCCTGGAAGTAGATACCTTCGGGGGTGGTGTAACTGACCGCTCCAATTGCTTGGAAAAGCCAGGTAAACATCAAACCGCAAAACATCAATTTTTTCATAGAATGACCGGGTTAAACGTTTAATCTTCGGCTTCCTTACCCCCAACTCAGTTTGCTGTCAAGTTGAATTTTTCGATTTTTTATCCTGACCTGCGATTTTGAGGTAACGGAACTTTTCCCATGAACTTGGATAGGGGTGCCATTGACGCCAATGCGGCTGCAGATTCGCTTCCCCCCGGTGACGCGGGGTCACACGCAGTTTTTTGCCTTTTATCCAGTCCTCGGATTGGCAGTAACGGACTTTCCGCAAGAACGAATTTCGGGAGCGCGAACGTCCTGTTCCTTTTCCGTTCGCTCAGCCAGGCCGGGCGGGACCGGCACCAGTGGATTCGCGGACGATGAATTCTTCCGTGATCAACTCCTCCCGCCGTTCCGCTTTTGGCTGCTTGCGTTGCCGCACCACTAATTCCAAGGCCTGCCGGGCCACCCGATTGGGCGAGAGCGCGAACGTGGTCAATCGGGGACGGAAATATCGTCCCTCGGCGAAATCGCCGAAACCGACCACGGACAGGTCCGCCGGACAATGCCGTCCCGCTTCCTGGGCGGCGGCAATGACGCCCAAGGCCATGGCATCATTGATGCAGATCACGCCCGTGACGTCGGGATGGCGCGCGACGAGCCGCCGATAACCGTGGTGTCCGCCTTCGAACCCGAATTCATTTACATTCTCCACCCAACGATCATCCGCCGGCAATCCGGCCTCGGCCAGCGCCCGCCGGTAGCCCGCCAGCTTGCGCTGCGTGGTCTTGGCCCGGATGTTCAGGTCGCAAACCAGCGCAATCTGCCGGTGCCCCAGTTCGATCATATGCGCGGTGCCGCGCCGAAAAGCGTCTTCCCGGTCGGCCGTAACCACGGAGATGCCCGCCGGGCTGTCGGGCAATAGATCAATGACCGGCACCCCTTCGGCGGCGAGTTGCGGGAGGATGCTGGCCGCCATCGCCGGGGAATCCCACAGCACCAGGATGCCCCCCCAATGGTGCAACAGTCGCCGATTGAGAAACGACTCGGCCGCCGCGTCGTCATCCGCCACATGTACGGTCAGTTCGAATCCGTTCGCAATAGCCGCGCGGCTGATGGCCATGGCGGTGGCGGAGTGGGACGTGGCCAGATCCCAAGTGACGATCAACAGAATCACTTGATTCGTGTACCCGCGTTGCAGGGCGCGGCCAATGGGATCGGATTTGTAGCCCAGCCGCGCCGCCGCCGCCCACACCCGCTCCCGGGTCGGCGCACTGATGCGCGCCGCGTGTTCATTGTTATTCAACACATAGGACACGGTGGAGAGCGACACCTGCGCCGCGCGGGCGACATCCTTCAATGTGGTGCGGGGGGTTGCGTTTCTGGCCATGGTCAAAAATCAGCGGTCGCCCGACGCCGGGTCGGCGATTCCGCGCAAAGATTGTTCATGTGAGGGAAACGGGGTCAACCCGCGCAAAGCGTCGGGCGCCGCGGCCGCCCGCAGCAAATTCCCGGCGAAGCGACGCGCCGCCGGATCCACGCCCACGGTTTCTTCGCAGTCCAAGTCGCACACCCAGATTCGCCCGGCGCCGATGAGCAATTCAAACAGAACCGTCCGGTACTGCTCGGGCAGGCGCTCGGCGGCAAGATAACCGTGCGGCGGGATATACCGAACCATTTCGCGGGCCGGGCCATCCGGACGCAACCGATGCGACTGGCTGGCCACAAACATCCGCGCATCGTCTGCGCGCCCCCACCATTTCAAATCCATGGGCGCGAGCCCGCGTCCGAGGGGCGTTGTCCGCAGAGGGGTGAAGTCGGCAAATTCAGCAACCGCCGCCCCGGCCTCAAGCAGCGCCTCGGGAAAAAGGTCCACCAAGGATTTGTCGGGCGCGAACACGATCAGAGTCGCTCCCGCTTGCACGGCGCGTTGCAGTGATCCTCCGGCTTCCAAGGGCTTGAGCGACGCGCTCGGGCCCAATAGGACCACGCCTGGTCGGGTATCTCCTTTCGCCAGATTTTCATGGAGGTCTGCGAAAATCCCTTCCGCCAGTTGGCGCATTTGCGGTCCCAAAGAAATTGCCGTCGCCACCGCCGCCAAGCGCGGACGGGTTGGCGGTTGGGCGAAGACCTCGATTTGATCGGTGGTGCTCCCCAGCTCGCGCCCATCTTGCTTCAAAATTAGCGTCAAGCGGAGTGGGACGCGGTCAGCTGAAATCTCCGGCAACTGGATTTGGACCGGCACCCGCGCGGTTTCATAATAGGATAGTTTGGGCAGCCGCCCGAGCGGGACGCGCTGAAGTGGCCGCCCGCCTTGGTTGTCCTGGCAAACCATTTCCAAGCTGAGCCCAGCCAAGTCGCGGCCCTGCTCATCATCGTTCGTCACGAACACCGCGGTGGCGACGGTTTCGCCGGCATAAAACCGGCGCCGGCCGGTTTCCCAAGCCAGGCCAACCGGCGCCCAGGCATCACGCGCGGCTGCCAGCACCGGATACGGCTTGACGGTGGCCGGGTCATAACTGTGGGCGAACCAACATTCCGCCGCAAAGAGCAGGAAGCCGGCGGTGTTCGTGCCGCGCTCGAAGCGCAGGCGTTCCGCCCAGCGTTTGGTCACGGCGCGATGATGATCCAGAAAGACGGCAGGATCCTGACCCGGATAGGCCCATTGCCCCACCCACGCCTGCGGGGTCAACAAATCCCGCGTGTAACGCCGCACGGGCAGGCCGGTATCGAGATCGGGATACCCGGTGGACATTTCCTGACCGATCAACGGTCGGAGACCGCCGTTGCGCTTCAATTCCGCGGCAAACCGGGCATCGGTGACAAAGGAGGAGGGCGCATACCAGTTGTGGTAACGATGCAGATCGTCCACGTCGCCATCGTCCATGCCGTTCGGTTCGAGCACGGTCCGGTAAAAATCCGAGTCGCGGGTGTATTCGGAGGAACAGATCACCGGGCGGGTCGGATCCAATTGGCGCGTCTGACGCACCACGGTCGAGAGTTGCCCCCACTTTTCCAGATTCTTCCCGTCGCGCAGCATCATTTCGTTGCCAATCGTATAGAGCAAAACGCTCGGATGATTGCGGCAACGTTTCACCACGTCCGCGTTTTCCATCAGCCAGTGCGCGAACAATTCCGGCGGCGTGGCGCCAATGCGACCGCACAACGCCCACGGGCGGATGCCCTCCAAACTGACGCCCAACCCGATCTCGTCCGCCGCGTCCAGCCACGCTTCGTTCCACGGCGTGGCGTGGGTCCGGGTGACGCGCACGTTCGCTTCATGCAACAGTTGGATCAGCTTGCGGGGCAGCGCCGGGTCGCACGGATTTTTGCCATAGGGAAGATGATTGGCGCCCCGCAACCAATACGGCTTGCCGTTCAAATAAAACTGGTTGCCCTGAACGGTGAAGGTCCGAAACCCGACGTTCCGGGTCCAAGCATCCAGTTGGTCGCCTGCGGCCGATTCCAGCGTCACGGTCAACCGATACAAGTTTGGTTCAGCCGGGGTCCAGAGTTTCGGTGTCACCGCCCGCAAGACGAGAGAGTGCGAACTGGGCGTCTCCCGGAGGGTGATGAGCGGCGACTTGACCTCGGCGAAGAGTTCGCCGGTTCGCGAATTTGTCCAGCGGGCGCGCACCCGGACTGGCAGATTCCCCGCGAGCGCAGCGGCTTCAACGCGCACTTCCGCGCCGTCCAGCGTGGGGATGAACCACACATCATCAAGCCGCGCGCCACCCCGCACCACCAACCGCACCGGCTGCCAGATGCCGTGCAGGTCGTAGGCGCGGTTGTCAAAGTTCGGCGAGAGGGGACCGAACATCCCCTTGCTCATCGTCAGCACTTTCGAGGCGGTGAGATTAACCGTCACTGCCTCGCCCAGCGCCAGAGTGGACGCCGGGATTTTTTCCATGGAGACATGGACCGCCAAAAGATTTTCGCCCAGACGCAGATGTGGCGTGAGGAGATAACTGAAGCGGCTAAACATGCCTTTGTGTTCGCCGAGCAGCCGTCCGTTGCAATAAGCCCGGCTCACCATGGCCACGCCGTCGAACTCGAGAAACAGGTGCCGGTCCGCGGGCAGCGCCGGCAAATTCAACCGCAGGTAATACCAGCCATCCTCGGCGCGCTCGGTATCGAATCCCAAGGCTTGAAGCCGCGCCGTCTCGCGCTGATTAAAATCCTCCGAGTCGTCGAGCCACCAGTGGATGCGATTGAGCAGTTGGGGGACGGGAACGCGGACGCAGTGGGCGGGCATTACGGTTTCCGGCCGGTCGGCCGGTTGCAGGGTGTAACCGGGCTGGTAATACCATTGTCCAGTCAGCTCAAAGGATTGTCCGGGGGCCAGTTGGTTGGCCGCCAACCGCAGCGTACCCTCCTGAATTGCGGCGCCGGCCGCATGCACCGCCAACCCCAAAACGAATCCGCTCATTGCGGCGCGCAGACGGGAAATGGTTTTCATAAGCGAACAAGCCATCAATGGCGCAGCCGAAAGTAACGACTGTTGTTGGTGAGGGAGATGTCCACGGAGAAATTCACGCCATTCGTACGGATTGGCTCGCTCACGGCAAACCACGGAGCAGACATGACCGCGGAGGATTCCTCCAAGACAAATCCCGGGGCGTTCGTCGGCCAGAGCAGTGCGGCGGTATCTCCGGACGACACCAAACGCAAAGCGGGAACGACGGCGGGCGGAGTGACCGAGGCCCAGGTCAAACCAATCCGTAATTCATCGGTAACGAGCTTCGCAGGCGTCGTGCTGCCGCTGCCTACGCGGAAGAAAAAGCGGTCCACCTGCGGTAGGTCCGCGCCGCCCGCGCCCACCTCAGCAATAGTGGCTGACGGCGGCACGATGGCGCCGAACGACGTGCGGTCTGGATTTAACCACAGCGCGCATGTGTCGTCTGTGTCACTGCTGGGATTGAAACGGTAACGGCCCACCACAAAGATCGTTTCGCCGACCGCAAAATCATCGGGCGCCCATGCGCCGTAGGCCGTGCCAGTGGCCTTGGACAAGCCCAGTTGGAACCCGACGCTGCCGTTGGTGCGGATGTTAATTTTACTGCCGAACAACGTGCCCGTGCCGGTGGTGACTCCGGCCAGAGTGCCGACGCCGGTAAATGAAGGGCCCAATGCATCCACGCGCAACGCAAAGGAAAAAAAGAGTTCGCCGGTCGTGAGATTGGTGCCGAGCGGCAGCCGCAGGCTCATGGGTTGAGTGGTCCACGTCAGGCAGTTGCCCGCCGCGAACGCCAGCCCCGGCACGTCCAAATTCCCCGGCGCCACCGTCGCGCTCGTGCCGCCGTTCAACAGCCAGCCGCCCTGCTCGGCCAGCGCGGTATGGGCGGCATAAACGAATTGCTCCTGCGCCAACGGCGCGATCAGACGTCGCCCGGGGTCGGTCCCCCAGATCAACACTTCTTCCCCGTCACTGATCCCGTCCCCGTCCGTGTCGGCGTTGTGGGGGTCGGTGCCAAAGATATTCAGTTCGGCCTCGTCGCTGAGGCCATCGCCATCGCTGTCCCGCAGGCGCACCAGCAACAGACGCGGTCCGTCCGCGCCGGCTTCCGATGCCAACAAGCGCAGGCCATCCGGCTGGGTGTCGCCTACGGCCAACGACGGCAACGCCACATTCCAACGCGGGTCCTGCGCGACGAGGAAACTCGCTTCGTAAGTTGGGCGATGGCGAATGAAGCTGGTGACGTCAATCTGTTGCCCGGCAAAGTTGGTGGAAGAAAACACCAGTTGACCCTGAAGAAAGGCGGAATCACCCAAGCCCCGCACAAACTGATGGGCGATGCGGTTGCCGGCGGGCACGCCCGAACCCAGATTGGGCGCGGT
>MWDV01000132.1 GCA_002070715.1 Verrucomicrobia bacterium ADurb.Bin118 | reverse complement strand
ACCGATGCCCAGGGACAACAGGCGGAAGCCCTCGTCTGGGCGGCCAAAGATTTGAAAGATTTCCCGATCCAAATCCAGATGAAAGAAAAGGGGGACACGGTCATTCTCCGCTATAAGAACGTCAAACTGGCCAAGCCCGGCGCGGATCAATTCGAGTTGCCGTCCAACTTCACCGCTTACCAGGACATGCAATCGTTCATGGCCGGCGTGATGCAGAAAATGATGGGCGGCTTGGGACAACCTTGATCCAATGACGCCGCCCGGCGGAGCCATCCCACCGGGCGGCAATGCAAAAATTTATTTTTTCCTCAGGCGTTGTTCGTTGACGGTCATTTCACGGCCGGCGCCGGTCCTTATCCCGCAATCTCCGTAGCACCATGCGCATCATCAATCTGAACCCGGACACGGACATCGGCGCCAGCGCCTGGTTTGTCGAACTCGAAGGGTGCCGCCTGCTGATGGACTCCGGCATGCACCCCAAACGCGAGGGCCTGGCCGCCGTGCCGCTCTTTGATGCCGTCCGCAGTCAGGACGTGGACGCGATTGCGCTGTCGCATTGCCACCATGACCACGTGGGGACGTTGCCCCTTGCGTTGCGGCATTTTGCCAACGCCCACGTGCTGATGCCGGAGTTGAGTTATTTCCTTCTCGAACGCGTTTTGCACAACTCGGTCAATGTCATGACCCGGCAACGGGAGGAACTGGGCATCCGCAATTACCCGCTTTATTTGCACGAGGAGGTGGACGATATCGCACCGCTGTTTCAAGGCTTCCGCTATAATCGCGAGATCGAATGGGCGGCGTTTCACAAGACACGCGCCGGGCGCAATTCGCCGACGCTGGAATTCCTGGACGCGGGCCACACCCTCGGCGCGGCGGGGATGATGGTGCGCGGGGGCAAGGAAACGCTGTTCTACACGGGCGACGTCTGTTTTCACGACCAGACCCTGCTGCGGGGCGCGCGCTTCGATGAGGTGCAGGCGGACGTGTTGATCCTGGAAACCACCCGCGGCGACCGGGCCACCCCCAAAGGATTCACGCGCGAAGCCGAAGTGCGCCGCCTGGCCGAAGCCATCCAGCGGGTCTTCAAGCGCAAGGGGAGCGTGTTGATTCCCTCCTTCGCCCTGGGGCGCACCCAGGAAATCCTGGCGTTGCTGGCGTTGCTCATGCGCGAAGGCCAGTTGAAACCGCAGCCGGTTTACATCAGCGGCCTGGGCCGGGTGTTCACGGAGATTTTTGATCTGCAATCCCATCGGACCCACCGCAACCACAGCAACCTGCGGCTTCACGAGGCGCTGAATCTCATCGTACTGGATGCCCGGCAAGCCCAGAACATGCGGCTCACCGGCGGGCGGCTCTTTGTCGTTTCCGCCGGCATGATGGCCGAGAACACGCCGGCCCATGATCTCGCCTGCCGCATGGCCGGCGATGAAAGGCAGGCCATTTTCTTTGTGGGTTATTCCGATCCCGATACACCGGGGGGACGGCTCCGCGCCGCGTCTCCGGGGGAAACTTTTCTGTTCAGCGCGTCGGGCGGCGAACTCACGAAACGCTGTGAGGTGGAGGCGTTTGATCTCACCGCCCACGCGAACCGCGAGGATTTGCTGGCGTTTGTGGGGCAGGTTTCTCCCCGGGCGGTGCTGCTTACCCACGGCGGGGAAAAATCACGGCGATGGTTTGAAACGGCGATTCACACCCGGTATCCCAAGATCAAAGTCCTCCAACCTCGACCCGGCGAAGTGGTGGAGCTCTGAACCACCTTGCCAACGAGCTCGGCCGCTACCGTCACCAGGAGAACGACCAGCTCATTTCTCACTCTCATCCGCCACAACCCGGCCGCAAAACCGGGGCGCGGTGAGGCGCATCTTCAAGGCTGCAAGGCCGCGGCCAGAAAGGCATACGCCCGCATCCGTTCCGGCTCGCGAAAATCATGGTCGTAATCGGGGTGCGTCACCTGCAGTTTGTCCGGCGCGCCGAGAAGTGTGTAAATCGGCAGCGCGGTTTGCACGATTGCATCCACGCTGCGCCATTGAAAGTTGCGGTCGCCGAGAGGGGCGTTGACGAATACCGGTCGCGGCGCCAACGCGCCCATCAGTTCGTGGAAATCGAACGGGATGTCCGCAAGCCGGCCGCGATACGCCGCCAATTTCGGCATGTAACGGGTTTGGCACCAGCCCCGTTCCGGTTGCCAATTGGCCGGGTCACCGCCGTAGTAATCGAGAAACGAATCGAAACCGCAACTCGACACCACCGCTTGGATGCGCTGATCAAAAACCGCGGTGTAAATGGCGTTGTGCCCGCCGAGAGAATGGCCGATGGCCCCGTAACGCCCGTGCCGCACGTAAGGCAGCGAGTCCAGCAGGTCCAGTCCCCGGATGTTGTCCCAGATGGCTTTCATCGTACCGCTCTCGTACCCGAGCGCCCGCACGTCCGGCTGGTAGTTGGCCATGAGCGGATACGCCGGCACGAGCACCACAAAACCGCGCTCCGCCAGGTCATGAGCGTAAGCCCGGTAGGGACCGGGTCGTTGTTCCACCGAGGTCCGGTGCCCGATTTCCATGTTGGTGGGGTGCAGGGCGAGGATGGCATTGAACTTGCGCCGGCCGGCCGGTGCGTCTTTGGGAATCAACAGATAAGTCGGTACGCGCGAGCCGGGTTCGGCGGCATACGAACCCAATTGCCGGAGGTAACGACCGGCGTCCACTTCCTCCTCCACGCGAAAATCGAGCGGGCAACGTTTCGCTTTGCCCGGCAACGGCCCCATGACTGCCTGCATGCCGCGGAGAATTTCCGCCCGGCGTTTCCGCCAGTCCGCCCGGGATTTCACAGGGCGGACTTCACCGTGCCGGCCATGAAACACCAGCAGGTTGGTGCGGGGAAGCCGCGCCGGCGGGGAGTCGGATGGCTTTTCCCGCGCCGCCGCCTCGGAAAATCCACCCGCCACCATCAAGGCGGCAAAACTCAGGCAAACCCACAGACCTCTCATTTTCATTGGCGTCCGGTTTACCGCGTTCCGCGCGTTCTGACGAGCAAACTTTGCGGGCCGTGATTGCGGGAACGGCAAGACCGCGACCGCACCCCCAAAATTCCTGACTTTGCAAACCCGTAGCGGTTTCATAGTTTCCCCGCGCGGTGAGGTTTCCCCGGCGCCGACCGACCACGGTCCGGCCTCGCCGATTGAAGTATGGCATTGATTGTTCAAAAATACGGCGGTTCTTCGGTAGCCGACACGGACCGCATCAAAAACGTCGCGAAACGTGTGGCGCAGTACCACCAGCGCGGCGACCGGATCGTCGTGGTGGTTTCCGCGATGCGCGGGGTCACGGACGGCCTGATTGCGCTGGCCAAAAACATTGCGCCCCTGCCGAGTGAGCGCGAGATGGACATGCTCCTGGCCACCGGCGAGCAGCAGACCATTGCCTTGACCGCCATCGCCTTGCACGCGCTGGGAGTGCCGGCGGTTTCTCTGACCGGCGCGCAGGCGGGTATTGTGACCGACGGCGTCCACACGAAAGCCAAAATTCACAATATCACCCCCAAAGCCGTCCATGAACTGTTGCATGCCGGCAGCGTGGTCATTGTCGCCGGGTTTCAAGGCGAAACGCGCGAAGGCCAGATTACCACGCTGGGACGGGGCGGTTCCGATTTGACCGCCATCGCGCTCGCCGCCGCGCTCAAGGCCGATCTCTGCCAGATTTACACCGACGTGGACGGCGTTTATACCGCCGACCCGCACCTTGTCCCCGACGCGAAGAAGCTCAACGAGATTTCCTACGACGAAATGCTCGAACTCGCCAGTTTGGGCACGAAAGTGATGCAGAGCCGCTCGGTGGAATTTGCCAAGAAATTTCGCGTGGTCTTTGAGGTCCGCTCCAGTTTGAACGACAACCCCGGAACGATTGTGAAAGAAGAAACCAAAAGCATGGAAGGCGTCGTCGTGCGCGGCGTCTCGCTCGATAAAAACCAGGCCAAGCTCACGCTGGTGGCCGTGCCCGATCAACCGGGAGTGGCCGCCCGCATCTTCAAGGCCATCGGTGATGCGGCCATAAACGTGGACATGATTGTGCAGAACATCAGCCACGGCAGCGGCACCCCGGCCACCGATCTCTCCTTTACGGTGGACAAACCCGATCTGCTCAAGGCGAAACAGGTTCTCGAAAACCTGAAGCCGACCATCGGCTACCAGGCGATCATCACCAATGAAAACATCGGGAAACTTTCCATCGTGGGCGTGGGGATGAAGAGCCATTCCGGGGTGGCGGGCAAAATGTTCGAGGTGCTGGCCCGGGAGGGGGTCAACATTGACATGATTTCCACCAGCGAGATCAAAATCTCCGTGGTGATTGATCTGGCCAAGGGCGAATCTGCCATGAAAGCCCTGCACGCGGCGTTTGTCAGTTGAGCCGCCGCTGCCGGATTGATTCCGCAAACTCATCCGAAGCCTCGCCAGCCACTTGCCGGCGAGGTTGAATCAGACGTTTTTACCACTGCCGCGCCTGATCACGCAGATAGGGCCGAGGCAAGCCATGGCTGCTGCTCTCCGATCATCCAGTGATGCGTCGGCGCGCCCAGGCGCGGGCGGCGGATTTGGTTTTGATTTCGTCGGCCAGTTGTTTCTCGCGCAATTCGGCCAGCAATTGACCCAGCGCCGGCCCCGGAGCCATGCCCAAGTCAATTAAATCCTGACCGGTCAACAGCGGGGAACGGAGGGGCGGCTGGTGTTTGAGGGCTTCCGCCTGGGCCACCAAAAAATCGTAGCCTGCCAGTCCGCCGTGTGAAGCGAGGCAATCCAGGCGATGCAATTCCAGTTCCAGAGGAAACGTGGAACGCAGCAGCATCCGGCGCAGCGTCGCCGGACGCATCTTGGGGGCGTCCTTGAATTGCATGTGATACCGCACCACTTGGGCCACCGTCTCGATCTGTTTGCGCGGAAACCGGAGTCGCGTGAGAATCTCCGTCGCCAGGGTCGCCCCCATTTTTTCGTGTCCGTAAAAATGAATCGCGCCCGTGCGGGCGTCCCGGTGCGCGGTGACCGGCTTGGCGATGTCATGCATCAACACGGCCCAGGGCAGCAGCGGATCGGCACCGGGCGGCAGATATTCCAGCATCAGACAAAGATGCTGGAACACGGTTCCTTCCGGATGATACTCGGGCGATTGCTCGCAAGAAATCGTGGCCGCCACCTCGGAGAGCGTATGCGGTAGCAAACCGCTGTCGCGCAGCAGGACGAGCCCGCGCGCCGCTGGCGCGCCGATCGGCGCCTCGGCCTCGGATTGAAGCGCGCTCCTAGGGAGCCGCTGACCACGGTCCGGCGTTTCGGGGGGCGCAAATAATTTGACGAGTTCTTCGCGGACCCGTTCGGCGCTGATGACCCGAATCCGCGGCGCGTATTGTTGCAGCGCGGCCAACGTGTCCGGTTCCAGGGTAAAGCCCAGGCGCGCGGCAAACCGGACCGCGCGCAAGAGGCGCAGGTAATCTTCGGCAAATCGTTCTCCGGGCGGGCCGATGGTGCGAATGCGCCGGGCGCGCAGGTCCGCCTCGCCGCCCACCCAGTCATGCACCTTTTTCTCCAGCGGATCGTAAAACAATCCGTTGATGGTGAAATCACGGCGCAACGCATCCGCCCGGGCGTCGCTGAACACCACGGTTTCCGGACGCCGGCCATCCCGGTAATCCGCCTCCGCACGGAACGTGGCCACCTGACATTGAAGCTCGCCTTCCACCACGACGATGACCCCAAACTTGCGCCCCACCGCCACGGTGCGTTTGAACAAGGCCTCGATTGCTTCCGGGCGGGCGGACGTGGCGATGTCGTAATCGCCCGGCGCGCGGCCCAGGAGGAAATCGCGCACGCATCCGCCCACCCAGAACGCACTGTGCCCGGCGTTGCGCAAGCAGCGGACAATGTTCAGCGCCAAGATTTCGAGGGAGGGGCGTGCGGTGCCGGCCATGAACGTGACGGATTTGAGTTATCGGCGCCAAGGGGTTGGAACGCGCGTCGTCGCCTGCGGCTGCCGAGTCATTGTCCACTCAATTCAGCCACCGCCCTGCCGAGGACGATCCTTGGACGAGACATGGCGGCCGCAATTTCAACCAATACCCCGCCAAAGGGTGATCTCGGCCGGCTCAGCCAACAGCGCGTCGGCTTTGCCCAGGAACGCCGTCAGATGCGGCCGCGCCAAATGATCGTCCAGGTGTTGTTGGCTGGTCCAGTTTTCGTGGAAGAGGAAAAGACCCGGCTGATCCGGGGCCTCATGTAGATCGTAATTGAGGCAGCCCGGCTCTTGCCGGGTAATGGGGATCAACGCCAGCAATTCTTGGCGCAACGCATTTTCCTGGCCCGGTTTGGATTTGAACCGGGCAACGACGGTCAGGGGTTTCTCTGCCGCTGACTTGGCGTTTGGCGTTCCGGAACCCGCTGGGGCCGCTTCCGGTTCGCGCCGTTCTTTCTGTTGCGGCGACGGGTTGGACGCAGGGGAGTTGCCGGGGGATGCAGGGGAGGGAGGCATGGGATTCATTTCAGTTGAGCGATTTCCAGATGGCTTCCGCCGCCGCGCGTGGATTGGGGGCGGCGTAAATCGGCCGGCCAATCACCAGCCAGTTGGCCCCGGCGGCGATCGCTTCGCGCGGGGTCAACGTGCGTTTCTGATCGTCGGCTTGTTCCGCTCCGGTGCGGATGCCGGGGGTGACGAGCTGCACTTTGTCCGGGAGGAACTGACGCAGCGCGACAATTTCCAGTGGCGAACAAACGAGTCCACGCAAACCGGACCGCACCGTCAGTCCGGCGAGCCGCTCCACCTGCCGGCCCACGTTGGCATCGCCGCCAATTTCCGCGAGCGCGCTGCCGTCCAGGCTGGTCAGGACCGTGACCCCGAGGACGAGCGGCGGATGACGCCCGGATTGCGCGGCGGTTTGCTGCGCGGATTCCTCGGCCGCCCGCAGCATGGCGCTCCCACCGCTGGCGTGGACGGTCAACATCTGCACGTCCAATCGCACGGCGGCGGCCACGGCTTTGGCCACAGTGTTCGGAATATCGTGATACTTAAGATCGAGAAACACGCCCGCGCCCAGTTCCCGCACGCGCTGAATGATGTCCGGACCGGCGGCGGTGAACAGTTCACCGCCAATTTTGAACGCGCCGACTGCGGGCGCCACGTCGCGGGCCAGGGCCAGCGCCTGCTCGGCCGTGGGCACATCCAACGCGACAATGATGGGATTGCGCATGAGCCTACTATCCAAGGCCGGCGCGGAGAACAAAAGCCAAAAAGCCCGCCCGCCGTCCGTGGACAGGCGTGCGCGGGAGCGGATTGAATTCTGTTCCGGTCAAAACACACGGCATCCTTCGACAGGAGATGGAAGAATCCTCGCCTTAGCCGGAACAATGCAGTTGGTCCTGGTGGAACGGCCAACTTGGCCGTTCTGGGCGGCAACCTGCCGCCCAGCCGGGCGCACGGAGATTGCATACCATTGGGTTCGCATTCTTTGCGTTCGGCTGTCGGGCTGGTAGCCCGACAGAACGGGCCAGTGGCCCGTTCCACCTAACTCCAATCGAATCGTTCCGGCTTAGGGTGCCGGAACGGCGCGTATGTGAAAGAAGCCTTGCGGAGTGTTCGTTTGCGCCACAAACCATTCCGTTTCCGGATACTGGCCGGGCACCTGGGTTATCCAGCGGGGAGCGGTCACGTCCGGACCACCCCAGATTTCATAGCGGTGGTGTTCGTCTCCCGGCCAACTGAGCCGGGCAATGGCGTTGTGCCAGGGGGACAAATCCAGTTCGAGCCGGGTTTCATTGCGGGTGGGATCGGTGGCCAACAGTTGCTCGCGCGCATTGCTGGCGCCATCGGCGTCGGGATCGTCCGCGGGCGCCAAGACGGCGAGCGAATCCGCATAGGTGGTCTCCCAGAAGTCGTCCAAGCCATCGCCATCGAGGTCGTGGATGGGCACGCCGTGCAGGATCAGGCTGACTTGGGTCACGGAGCCGGTATGGCCAATAAATTCGTCGCTGAAAGTGACCGTCCAGTTCCCGGGCGTCCCTTCGAAAAAGTGATGGGTGGAATAATAGGTCCAATCCACGGGGCCCGCGGCGGTATCCGAGTTCAACCGTTGGAGCACACTGCGCGTGCCGGCGGGCGAATCCAGCGTGATCCGCACATCGCTGCGGATTGGATGGTCGGTTTGGACGCGCACGCCGACGTGCTCGCACAGCAGCGTTTGGGTGACGGTAAAGACGTAACTGGTGGTGTTCAGGCGAATTTGTCCCAGCACGTTATCGTTGGTTGCCAACAACTCCCGCAACGCCATGCCCGTATCGTAAGTGATGAATCCGGAAGGCAGCGGCACAAAATCCGTGCCGATCATGGGTGCAAAACACTCGCCGCCCGGGGTGCCGATGCCGGAAATGTTGGTGGCAAAGTTGTGCATGACGGCGAACGCCGCCCCCGCCTGGGCCGCGTGGAGAATCGGTCCCGCAAAATCATTTCCACTGCGTTCGATGAGCGCGCCGCGATTGGTGAGATTCAGCGCAATGGCATTGGTCGCCAGCCCGACGAACACCAGCGGACAAGCGGGCGTTGGCGCTTCCGCGTTCGGCCCCAAACTGGGCAGGGCAAGCACCGAGGCGAGGGCCGACGGCACCTGGGGGCCGGTTAACTCCAAACGAAAGCCGGCGTCGGGAATCGCGGCGTGGTTCGTGGCCGTCAGCATGACGGTGACGGCGGGCGGACGATGGGACCAGGTTTGCGCCAGGCGCACCGCTTCGCCCGCATCCGGCACGCCGAAGCCGACGTTGTGGCTGACCAGAAATCCCGCGCCGTTGGGGCGCAAATCCGGATCCGCAAAATCATAATGCCGGGCGGCGAGGATGAGGATTTGCTGCACATCGCGGTAACTCAAGCCAGGGTTCGCGGCCAGCATCAACGCGACCAAGCCGGCGATCTGAGGGGCGGCGGCCGACGTGCCGCCGAAACCGAGCGAGCCCCACGCGTAGTTATTCATGTCTGCAAACGGCGGGAAGAAATTGAGCTGGTTGACCCCGTCCGTGCCGGTCAAGTCGGTGGTGAACAGGTTGTCGAATCCGGCGTTGGCATCCCCGCTGGGAGCGGCCACGAGAATGCAGGCGCCCGGCTCGCTGTAGGTGGTTGCCCGACCGTCCTGCCGCACGGCCGCCACCGGGATCACCCGGGGGTCGGCGCAATAACCGTCGTCATTGGCATTGGCGCCGCGATCGCGGTCGTTACCGGCGGAGCGCACCATTATCACGCCGAGTCCGCTGCGTCCGTGCGTCGCCGCGTTCGAAATCCCAAGGTCCTCCAACAGGGTCCGCCCCTGCTGGGCCAGGCCCACATGGCCCCAGCTATGGTTCTGCACGGCCACCGTGTTCGACGCGTATTGGAACATGTCCATCAACTGCTCATCGCTGACCAGCTTGCCGTTGGCCGTGTGAATGACCCAGCTCGCCAGGTGCGCGTGAGGCGCGACCCCCACCATGCGGCCCTGGTTCAACGAAGCGGCCGCCAACCCGGCCACATGAGTGCCGTGCGCCCACGTGGCGGATGTGCCGGCTGGATTGCCGTCGGGGAGTTGACGGTCGAAGTTAAAATGGAGCGCGAGGTCCCCGCGCCCGGCAAATTCAGGGTGCGCCAATTCCACGCCCACATCGGCGATGGCCAGCACGACCCCCGCCCCGGTGGAATATGGCCAGGCCGCGCGGACGTTGAGGTCCACCCCCGCGCGGGGGCCGTCGGCGTGGCGATGTTCGAGATACCATTGATTTTCGAAGAATGTATCCGCGGGTCGTGCCGCGTAGGGCCCGTGCCAATCCACCGGTTGCTGCATAACCGGATAACAGACCCGCACCTCCGGGCGGACGGCCAATCGGTGCGCTTCCCGCGCCGCCGTGCGGGCGTCGGCCGCTTCGAGGATGGCGATGTCTGGGGCGACGGTCCGGGCGAGTTTGACGTTCCGTCCAGCGATCAGTTGCCGCAGGTTGTTCGTCGGGTGTAATTGGAGAACCAAGCGGTGGCCGAGCTCAATCGTCGTGGTGGGATCATTGCCGCAGCGGGCTTGCAGCCACGCCGTGTGGTGTCCGTTGGCCGTCGCGGTGGGGGGGGATTCAATTCGGAAGGTCCGGGGCTGCGGCGTTTTGAATTGCACAACCTCATCGGCGGTGAGGGGCCGCCCCCCCCATCAGGGTTAAACAGAGCACGACCCACAATCGTTGCATGGCGGGGATGATAAAGCGCCGGCATGGGCGGGCAAGCCTGTTATCCTTCGGGCCGCATCCGACGTGGGTTGGGAAAAACGCGGCGCATCTTGCCAGGGGAACGCTGGGGGGACATCGTGACCTCACTCGCCTTGGTTTTTGGCGGGGCGAAATGTTGGGTGGGTTTAATCGTCGTTTAAACCGACGTTATTGGCGGGGCGCCGATTGGCCCTCAACAATTTTGATTTCGTCTTCGGTCAGGCCGTAGAGGTCATAGACGAGACGGTCAATCTGCGCGTCCGTGGCGGCGATTTGTCGTTCCAGCGCCGTCTGTTCCTGCGGCGTGCGCGCCGCGGCCAGTTGCTGGTGCAACGCCAGCATGGCCTCCACCAGTTTTACCATCCGATCATGCGCGGTTTTGTCACTCAAGTGTGCCGGCACCACGGGCAATGCACGGGTTTCCTTAAGAACAATCTTCGGGAAGTCATCCCGCTGCCCTACGTTAGATCTCTGTAAAAAATACCATGACATGAGACGGCTATTGATAACGCCAAGCAAATAATCCAAGGAAGGCCCATTCTGCAATGGGAGCAGACTCTGCATAGACTTATTCGTAACGAAATCTTGCGTAGCTTTTACAGCCTGCAATTGAAATTGTCGGCTAATTAGCTCACGAAGCAACAGCCGTGGTCCGACAAAATAACGTTCTGGTTTGAGCTCAGCTAGGGAGTCGTCGAAGCGAATGAAAAATCTACCTCCTGGGTCGAGACGATAACGACGAACTGCCCCCTTGAAGGCGAGCTTACTTGATTCGTGGGTTGGCTCTTCGGTTAGGTTAAAAGGAGTAACGCCCCGCTGAATATCGGCCATCTCGCTCAGGTGCTTTCCCTTTGACGTGATTTTACGAATGATTGCAGTGGAAACCACATCCGCATAAGTAAGATATGCGTCGCCGCCGTCGGAAAACCATGCTGAGAAACTAGCCTGTGTGGTACGATCGTTAAATTCCTCACTGCTGACAATACGGTGCCGCTTTGGAAAAGTGACGAGATTGACATTGCAGACGTCTTTGCGAGGCCAAGCACATGATTTTGTCCGTTTCGTCACGACAAATACGGTAGTGTCCACCCAGGCCTTAAATACATCGTATGGTAAATTCACAAATATTTCTGGATCGGATTGTGTGGCAATGAATCGTCGCAGCATAGAAAATTTCGGGCCACTGTACCAACTTGTGGGAACAATCATTGATAAACGACCGGCTGGTTTCATTAGCATAACGGCCTGCTCCATAAAGAGCGTGTAGGTATCTAAATCTTTCGTCGAGCTTTTGAATTTATTTCGCAGATAATCAGATTCAGAAGTGCTGAGCGTTGCACCATACGGCGGATTTCCAATGACCGCGTCGAAGCCGACTTCCCATTCGGGCTCAATCCACCCCGGAGGCGGCACGGCCTTCGGCCTTTTCGTTTTCTTGTAACTGTAACTGCCGTGCAGCGGCACGCCGGGCCAAGTGTAGTCCAGCGGCGCGACGGGCGTTTCGCGCAGCTCACCGCCCGAATCAGTTTGAGCCGACTCACGTCGGCGGCTACGGAAGATTTCGGGGAACTCGGCGTGCCAATCAAAGACATTGATGCGATAGCGTTCCTCGTCGGTCAGCTCCGGGAGTTCGGCTTGTTGATAAAAATCCGGGCCGATTAGCGAATTGCCGCACTTGATGTTGTTGCCCAGGTCCGGCAGCGCGCGCTCGGCGAACAGGCGGAAAATGGTTTGTAGGGTCTGTCCCGTCTCGCCCTCCAGCACCTTGAGCAGCAGCGAGAGTTTGGTGACTTCTACCGCCTGCGCGTCAATGTCCACGCCGTAAAGGTTGGCGAGCAGGATGCGTTTGCGCTCGGCAATGGTGAGCTGCCAGCCTTTGGCGGTTTGCACGAGCGCGGGGCGTCCGCCTTTGGCCCAGTGCGCCGGATTGTGCGCCAGATAAAATTGCAGGTGCCAGTCCAGCAGGTATTGATACGCGCCCATGAGGAACGAGCCGGAACCGCACGCGGGATCTAGGATGCGCAGTTTGGCGACGCGGTTGAGCACGGCGGCGGCGCGGCGCAAGTCCGCCTTTTCAACCGTAGCCGCGGACGTGAGTCCACTCTGATCCTTTTCCGCCGGGGGAAAAGAATGAGCCGGCTCACGCCGGCGGGCACAGTCATCCAGGAGTTTTCCCACGGTCTGGCGGACGATGTAATCCACGATGTACGTGGGCGTGTAATAAACGCCCCCGGCTTTCTTCACCTCCGGTTTGTCGTCCACTACCACACGGTGTCCGGGCGTCAGGCGGATGACCTTGCCGAGGAATTGTTCGTACACCTGCCCAAGAATATCCGCGCTCAGCACGGAGAATTCGTAGGGGCTTTCGGGATAATACAGTCCGCGCAGGATGTCGCGGAGGAGTTTGTCGTCAACGTTGAGCGACAGCGTGAGTTCGTCCGGACTTTCGTGGCGGCCCGGTTCTTTTTTGAAATGGAACAGCCCGGAGTTGTAACGCCGGTCCGCCTGTTCGAACAGGCGGGCGAGCCGGGGATAGATGCGGTCGCCATTGAGCAACGCGCGCAACTGGCCGTAGTCCTCAATGCCGCGATCCTCGCAGATGCGCAGAAAAATGATCCGGTCAATGATGCGCTGCACGGCAAAGTTGAGTTCACGCTGGGTCAGCGCCGGGTTGCGCAGCGCCAGGTTTTGCGCCAGTTCCTTGCGCCAGCGCTCGATTTCCGCGAGGAAGGCGGCATCCACTTCGCTGGTGCCGCGCTTGGCTTTGGTGGATTCGGCGAATTTATCGAAGCCGCCCTTGAGGATGGCTTCGCGGCTGAAGCGCGCGTAAATCCAATCCCACTGCTCCGCGTACTCGCGAAAGGTGCAGTAAAAAATGCGCGCCTGGCTGGCGGCGTCATTCTGGTGCGGCCGCTGCCGACCGTCATAAACCGCAAATTCCTCAAAATCCGACAGGATGCTGAGCGGCAGTTTGGCGGACCACGCGTAGCGGCGGAGTTGATAGGCCGCCGCCGGTTCGTTCTTGATGGCGATGGAGGGTTTCTTGGCTTCGAGAAAAAATTTCCGCGTGCCGCCGATGCAGAAACAGTAATCCGGCGCCTTGAGCGCGCCGGCGACGCGGATTTGATCCTCGTGGATGACGTCCTTGTATGCCTCCGCGAAACCCTGGACATTATCAACGTCCCAGCCGAGCGCCTTGAAGAAGGGGTCGAGGAACTCCCGGCGAACCTGGGTCTCGTTATACTGGCCGGACTTGTAGGCATCGAGCTGTTGCTCGAAGCGGGCGACCAGATTCAGAATTTCTTGGGGCGCAGGCATGGGGGAAGATTAGCGGCAAGGCGCCAGCGCGTCGAGTCCGCGGGTTGGCTGGCCGCCGCAAAAAATGGGGGTAATGCGCTCCCTCCATTTTCGATCCCACCCGCCGACCGGCGCCAAACGTTATGATAATCCGCAGCCGTTTCGCGCAGTCTTTCCCAGGCGCATCTTGCCAAAAGGCGTCATCGCGTGGAACTTGGGCGCATGATCCGATGGTTTTTTGCCGTTGTCTTGAGTCTGGTGATGATGTTGGCCTCCTGTTCCCGCCGG
>MWDV01000131.1 GCA_002070715.1 Verrucomicrobia bacterium ADurb.Bin118 | reverse complement strand
GAACATCCCGCGCTTGCCTTGCCGGGGCAGGCGGTTGGTGTCCACCAGCGTTATTTTCGGTTCCGCGCAATAAACCTCCAGGAACCCGGTGGGCGCCGGCGGCCCCTCGCGATCCCGCAACACCCCGAAGGCCGGGGCGCTGTTCCCGGACAGGTTCGGGCTACACGCGCCCTGGTCCTGGGCGCGGACCGTGTACCAATAAGTCCGGCCCAGGTCGGTACCGACATGAGGCGCCGTGGGGCCGTCGTCCAAGTAACTGGCCCGGGCGGCGCCCTGGGTGTGCGGCACGATGGCGATCAGGTTGTTGGAAGGATTGGCGGCGCTGGCTTGGATTTGCGCGATGTTAGTCCACCGATAGACCCAGTAATTGGCAATCGGATCGGCGGTGTTGGTGCTCTGCGGCCAGGAAACCCGCAGGAACTGCCGGGAATCGCCTTCGGTGAACTGGTAATCGTTCTCCACTTTCAAGTGATCGGGCGGCAGCGGCGGCATGCGGTCGCAAACCGTGATCAAAGTCCCGGGCGAAACCATCCCGTCCCGGCCCAAGATATCCCGGGCGGTGACGAAATAATAAAACTGGGCGCCGTTGGTGAACCCGAGATTCACGTAATTCGGATGGAACCGGCCGTCATCGTCCGCATAGAAAAAGGTTTCCGGATCCCCGGCGGGCGGCGGGTTGAAGTTGGCCGCCTCGGCGAAACTGAAATCCTTGTCCGTGAGGATGGGCAGATGGTTGCAGAGTTTGACCATCGGCGGATGAAGGAGCGCCCGCCCGGCCAGGAGGGCGCTGGTCGGCGACACCAGATGCCATTGATTGGAGGCCGCTTCGGCATAGCCGCGCTGGACGCGCCAGACGTTGAATCCGTGATGCAGCAATCCCAGGCGGCGCAACGGATCCGGCGTGGCCCAGCGCAGTTTCACGTTGATATCCCCCCGCGCGGAGGCGTCCAGGCACTCCACCGGCGGTCCCGGCGGGGGTAGCACGGTCGGCACAGTCGGGTCGAGCGTGACCCGGCCAATCACCGCCAGGTCCTGTTCCTGCGTCGGATCAAACAGCCGAATCTCATACGTGGTCAGTCCCGGCGCGATCAAATCGGCATACGCCACGCCCAAGACCATCGCCACCCCCGGATGCAGCCGCGCCATCAGCAGCAGATTTTGAAAATGCTCCTCATTGTTCAGCGATCCGCGGATGGCGGCGGAGAGTTTTTCCGCGCGCGAGATGGACCCGGCCGGCATGAGCGCCGCAAAGACACTTTGCAGGTCCGCCTCGAGTTTGGCGGGATTTTGGCCGACATTTTCCGCGCGGCGCAGCAAGGGTTCGATGTTCCGCGCGTCGGTCTGCTGGGTGACCACGCTGACCCGCGCATACGGGGCCGGAGATGCGGGATCACCGGGTTTCGCGTAAATGGCGTAAGTGCGGCCCAACACCAGCCCCGGACTGGACCCCTGCCAGAAAAGGTAAGCCCACGGCCGGCCGCCGCTGTCGTAGGTGGTGGTGCCCACCGTGCCCACCGTGTTTTCCAAACCGTCCTGGGCCAGGCCAAACGGCCCGGCAAGCCAGCTGACGATCGTGGCCAAAAGCATCAGGGCTTTGAGCGTCGCCGTTCCCGGGCGGACGCGCCGCCCCATTCCCCGCCGACGGGCCCCCGTCATTCGTTGAGCCATTGCCATCTTCATACGCTCAAAAATCCACGTCCCAGGAACCGTTTTCATACATGATGCCGACATTCTTGCCGAACTTCACACAGAACGGGCACACCCCCACTTTGCCGCTGAGCCGGCCCTTGCCTTTGAAGCGCAGGTTGTCGCCATTTTTCACCCCGATCATTTTGACTTCCCCCTTGATCGTCACCAAACACAGCGCCTCGCCCAGCACACCGGCTTTCATGATGCCGCCGTAGGTGGGCCCTTCCAGGAAGTAAAACGCGCCGGCGCCGATCCCGGCCGAGATGTTGAACAGGCAGGAGGCGGGAATGCCGAGCACCGCCTCGGAAATCGGAATCCACCCCTCGCCATACAGATATGCGCCGGTGAACGGCGGTGACCCCAACACCGAGGCCACGTCCGCGTCAATCAGCTTGATCGGATCCAGCGTGCAGGTGCGCCCGAAGTAAATGCCGCCGGACAAGTCATAGGACCGCATTCGCACGCCGGCGATGGCCGCGAGATAATTTTCGTTGAGCCCAAACGCCACCGCCGCGCCCAGTTTGTACACCTCAAAGCCTTCAAACTGGATTCCTCCCTTGACGTTGAGGCTACCCGCCATGCCCAGCGGTTTGAAGGGGCCGGTTTGAAAACTGAACTTGGTCGCGATGCTGGCCCGCAAATCAGGGCTCAACCAATCCAGGTTCACATCCTCGGCGCCCAGCGTAACCTCGGTGGCGCTGCCGCCGCTGAATCCGCATCCCGGAGTGGCGGAGGAATCCAGTTCCTTGATCAGCAGGTAGGCATTGAATTCCAGGTCATCGGGCACGCGCCACCGGAAATGACCATCCAAGCGGAGCATCTTCAGGGAGTCGCCGTTGATCAGCGCGTGCCCGTCAATCTGGCCCGCGCCAATGGTGTCGCTCAAATCGCCGAGCGCGTCATTGATGGTTTTATCCACCTGGGCCAGGGTTTGACCGATCAACTGGCGCAACACCTGATTGAACTGCTGGAAGACGCTGTCCACCGCCTCCCGGTACAGCGCGTCCAGATCATAGATGCGCTGCTTGATGGCCACCTGGAGGCCGGCGGCAACGGCGGTTTCATGGAACCGCTCGCGCAGCCGGGCGCGCATCATCTGTTTGATTTCCGCGGCGGAATAGTGAACGAACGGATCGTCAATCCCGTAGTTCAACCCGTTAAAGAAACCGAGGATTTCCTGGCTGGCCAGTTGCGTGGCGTTGGTCAGTTGGGAAGCGCCCGACTTAATCCGGGTGTCCAGCTCCTGCGCGAACTCCGCGCCCAAGGCCACCTGGGCGCGCACCTGGCCCAAGGCGTCCTGCACGTCGTTCAGCAAGCCGGTGATTTGCTGCAACGACGGCTCGATTTCCTGCATCAAATTGCTCAAGTGCGGTTCCGCGACCGCGCCGAGAAACTCGGACGCCAGTTGGCCGACCAGTTCCCCGACGAGCTGCTTGGCAATGGGCCGTTGGCCGCCGGTGATCTTGAGCAGACCGTCCTTGACCGTCCCCAGCGGCAGGCCGTTGGTGCCTTTGGCAATGGTACCGGTGATGGCCGCGATGGAATTGGTGATTTCATCCAGGGCGTCACTCAGTTCCTTCAACATCCCCAACGGCTGGGCCGCGCCATCCGCCAGCATGTAGAACTGCCGGGTGGCGTTGGTCAGGACCGGGGCGGGGCCGGTGCCGGTCAGGTAATTGGACAAGACCAGGCTGACCTGCGCGGGGAAATTACCCTTGGCGGCAGCCGGCAGGGCGTTCCATTCCGCCAGCATCCGGTTGTAAACCGCGTCCACCGTGGGATCCAGCGTGCGCTTGAAAATTTCCTCCATGAAATCTTCCAGGGTGCTGGCCAGCATCCGGTTGAGCTGCTCGCTGCCTTGCAGGAGCACGCCCCGGACTTCATCGCCGGCGGCGTTGGCGAGGGCTTTGGCCACGCCCAACTGTCCGTCCACGATATTAAACGCCATGTTCGCCAGGCTGATTTTCGGCAGGCCGTCATACTGGATGCCGAAATCCAAAGAGGCGTTCACCGGATCCATGTAGGTGATTTCGTGCTGCACCGCCAACACCAGCAGGTCATTGGTGCGGCTGAAAAGGGATTTGAAGGTGCGCAGGTTGTCGGACCACGCCAGCGGATAATCAAAATCCACCACGTCCAGCCACAGCCGTTGCGCCCGCGGATGATATTGCTGGGTGGCGTTGTTGCGATACTGGCTCAAGGTCACCCCCGGCGGGAAACCGAAGTTGTTCTCGTCAAAGTAGGCGGCCGTGAAGAAATCGTTGGCCCCGACGCGCCAGCCATAATTGGGATTGCCGCTGCCGGCGCGCGGCCAGCCGCCCGCCAGCCAGATTTGCGGCGCCGGCGTCACACCGTTGGTGCGCGCGCTGGTGTGCAGATGGACTTTGAGTTCGTCAAAGAACGGCACCTTGATCTTGCCGGCGATGTTCATGAAACCCTGTGGCGGCAGATTGGCCGGCACGGGATTGGACCAACTGCTGTAATAGGCGTCGGCCACCGGACTAACGGTGTAAGCCGTGTTGTTCGGTCCTTTTAACGTGAACTTGCTCGGCACCTTGAGCCGCGAATCCACCCCCTCCAAGCCGAACGATTTGGCGATCAGATTGCCATTGGTCTGGAACCCCAGGAACCCGGACAACGACGTGTCAATGTGACTGGCGTAGCCGCGCACCCCCACCACCAGCGCGCCTTTGCCCGGCGAACACTCGTCGCCTGGGTTGCTCTTGAACTGGATGGCCAGCGGCTCGAAGTCCGCGTTCCACCAGGCGAGTTTCTTGAACACCTGGCTGGCGGGCGCGACCTTGGCGCTCAACAGGCCGCCCACACAGGTGAATTTCATCTCCTCAAAATCCAGAGTGAAATCCGAGGGATACGGCACCTTGAGCAGGCCGGCGGTCCGGGAATCCACGTTCTGGCTGTCCAGGTAGGCCACGCCGTAGTTGTTGAAATCCATTTCGTAACCCAGCAGGTAAAGCGGCGATGGGAAGGTGCCGGGATAAGCCTCCTGCAATCCGGATACCCCGGCCAGCCGCGCGTAATACTTCGAGCAGCCGCTCAAGCCGTACGGCCCCGCCGTCTTGCCGGCCAGCAGGCTGACCGCCTGCCGCGCGTTGTTGGCGTAGGTGCGGAAGTTCAAACCCGCGTAATCGGCCAATCCCTGCAAGTAACCGCTGGAAATGGGGCGTTCGAGGTAATTGCCGTTGGTCGCCGCCACGCCGGTCAGCAGGATCGTCGCCGGTCCTTGTTCGCGCGGCTGCAGGTTTTGGTCGCCGCGCACAAAATGGCCGGGCACATGCAAGGCGGCGTTGGTGAACGACAGCACGCGCTGCGCAAACTGGCCCATTTCCGGAACATAACCCCATGCCAGGGTGTGGCTGGGACTCAGCGGCCCTTCGGCCATCAATCCGCCGTCGCGCGTGAAAAGCAATCGCTGCCCGGCCGGCAGTAATTTGGGGAAATTGGTGAGCGGCGTGCTGTCGCAACCCGGGCATCCCGCCGTGTAGGGCACGGTCACGGAAGCCACCCCGCGCAGGGCGCTGTTGGTGTGGAACACCACCAGATCGCGTTCGACCTGCAGGGTGCCGCCGTTCGTCCAACTCACCTGCACGTCATAGGGGAAAAAGGTCCGCAGACTGCCGTTTTTCGTGAATTGCGCGGTGAACGTCATTTCCGCCACCCCGGCGGGGTTGGCATACACCACCACCGGATTGGTTAACGCGGCGGTGCTGACGTGGTTGTAGTAACCGCTGTTGTCCCGCTTGAAGGACATGTTGGGCGGATCCTCGGTGAGCCCGCTGATGGCCGTTTGGTACACGTTTTCCAGGCTCCGCGTGTGATACAGCGCAACACTCGCGCCGCCCGGGGAAAAACTGCCGGCGGCCACGTTCCAATCCAAAGTGGTGGAGATAATCCAAAGCGGCTTGGATTCCTCGGACGAATAGATGGGGGTTCCGGGGACGTAACTTAAGTTGCCGTTCGGGGCGAGCGCCTGATTCAGCGCCACGCCGAGAAAACTCAACTGGGATGTGTGCCGGCGCAGCGTCGCCAAGGACGCCGCGTTGGTGGTGAAACCAAAGCCGGTGGGCAGATTCACCCGCAGACTCGCGTACGCGCCGGTGGGGGTGAGCGCGATCGGCCCCCGCGTGACCGTAACATTGTTGACGTTGCCGACATCGGGCACAGGCGCACTGATCGCCACCGACCCCGACGTCAGTTCGGCGTTGCCGTTGGGATAAAGCCGGACAGCCAAGGGCGTGCCGTTGCCGTACTTATGCCCCGGACTGCCCCAAACGTATCCGCTGTTGTTGTTCACCGACAGCGTGCTGTTGAGGAAACCCGCGCCGGGCAGACCGGGCACAGCATCGGTGGCCAGGCTGGTGAACCGGGTTTCGATGCCGCCGAAATAGAGCCGTCCATTGAAGTGCAGCAACCGGGCGGCAACGGTGTTGATGGTGTTCCCCGCCAGCAACGGTTGCCCCGGCTGATTCGTGTGGCCGATGGTCACCACCAAGTAATAGGTCCGATTGACCGAATCCAACTGCACCGCCGGCTCAATCGCCAGGTCCTGGGTTCGCGTCCGCATCCGCGGCAGGACCGGCGTGGCCGAGCCCGGCTCGTAACTAAACGTGGTTTCATTGATGACGGTGACGTTGGTTTTCAATGCCACCGGATTGCCGTTGTCGTTGAACAACGCGTAGCTCAACAGCAACGGATAATTGATCACGGGATTCGCCGGATCGGCGAAGCTGTCGTAGCAGTGGGTTTCGTAGGCGACGGTAAAAATGAAATTGCTGCGGTTGACCACGTTGTTGGCCATGGCAATGCGGTTGGTGGCTGCCGTGTTGAGCCGGGTCAAGATGTTGAGTGCGGCATCGCTGCTGACCTGGTTCGTGAAATGGAAGAACTGGTACGGCCCCGTGGTCCGAACCAATCCGGTGTCCGTGTTGTCGCGGAAGAGACGGCATTCGACCGTGTAGGTGTCGTAGGGATTGAGCCGGGCCGCCGGCACGAGGGCCGCCACATTGGTCAGGGTCACGCGCTGGCCGCCGTGGATGGTTACGTTGGTGGTCGGATTATAGGTGTAGCTGCCGTTGGGAACGCCGTTGGTTTCGCGGATGGGAAACGGCACGCCGCTGGAATTCAACAATCGGTAGCTGAAACGGTAGGCATGATTGGTGGCGTCCGGCGTAAAGTTCTCCGCCGTGATCACCGAATGCAGCCGGAGCGCGTCCCGGTGAAAGGCCGGATGGTTCGTAAGCGCGTCGGCGTCAATGACATACCCGGTGTAGTTGGTCAGGGTCAGGGCGGTATAGCGTTCCACCATCGGCTGACCGGCGGCGGTCACTTCGATATCGTCCAGATACCAGCCTTCGTAGTTGAAGACGTAGTCGCTGAAGAACTCGAAGCGCAGGGTGCGGTTGGCGCCCGCAAAAGCGTTCAAATTGGTGGCAACCTCCGTCCAAGTGGTCAGCGGGAGGCTGTTGGACCACAACAACACACCGTCGAGAAACACCCGGCAGTAGTCGTACCGGGTTTCTATGGAGGGGACGAGATTCCAAAAACGCAGGTTGACCCGCGACTGGCCGGACAGATTCAAGGTCCGGCTTAAAAAGGCGGTCATGTAGTTGGTATAAAGCGGCACGGCGGTCGTCCCCGCGTAACCCACCCCGGCGCAATAACCTTTCCAATTGCCCGTGCGGGGGGCGCGTCCGCCAAACACGGCGTTCACATCCTTCCAGTAGGCGAGTCCGCCGGTGGGATTGTCATCGCCCCGCGCCCAGCTACCGGGAAACGCGCCCTCAAACCCCTCGAACAACAACGTGGTCTGGGCCTGTCCCGCCAGCCCCAAACCCATCAGTATCAAAACAATCCCAACCCGCACCCGGGTCGTCAAAGTGCAAGCAAGTGGCGTGAGCATAAGCACGGGGTCTTCCGGGTTACCGTAACATTCGATGCTTTGTCCTCGGGACAAGCTGAGCACGTTCCTGGTGAAACATAACGTTTCTGAATTCGCCCAATTGATACCACGCCTAAGAGGAACTTCAAGAGAAAAATTGCGGAAAAAATTGGGCCGGGTTTGGCGGCGCCGGATTACCGCTGGCAGCCCGGACACCAGTAGGTGCTGCGCCCGGCTTGGGTCAACCGCCGGATGAGCCCGCCGCAGCGGTGGCACGGTTGCCCCTGCCGGTCATATACCCGCAATCGTTCCGTGTAATAATCCGGCGCGCCGGGATCACGGCCGTAATAAAACAACTGACCGGCGTGGCCACTCTCGAAACGCAAGGGGACGGTGCTGCCAAAACGGATTGCCGTGCGCAACACTTGGCGGATCCCCCGGCGCAAGCGCGCCGCCTCACTCCGGCTCAGACTGCGGGCCGCCCGGCGCGGGGAGATCGCCGCCCAATGCAGGGCTTCACTGGCGTAGATGTTGCCGATGCCGGCAATCAATGACTGATCCAGCAGCTTGACCTTGATGGCCTGGGTGGAACGACGCAGCGCGGCCTGCCAGGATGCCAGGGAAAAATCCGCAGCCAACGGTTCAGGACCGAGCCGTTGCAGCGGCGCGGCATCCAGCATGAACCGGCCAAAATAACGCGGGTCCTCGTAAATCAGGTTTTCCCGCCCAAGATCAATCACGACCGCCGCGTGCTTGGGTAACGGCCGGGATTTCGGGGCGAGGTAGATGCGTCCGGTCATGCCGAGATGGGCGACCAGACAAAACGGTTTGCGAATGGTCCCGGGCCGCAGATCGAAGACGAGATACTTGGCCCGACGGGACACGTTCAAAATCCGGGCCTTGCGCAAGGTGCGCCGCAGCGTGGTGGGCGATGTCGGGCGAAGAACCCGCGCCCGGCGCACGGTGACATCGTGGATTGTTCGTCCGCGCACCAGCGGGGCGAGGTGGCGGACGAGGACTTCGACTTCAGGCAATTCCGGCATCGGTATTCAATCCGGGAATGGCGTCCGACCGTGAAGCACTTGCAACACCTCGTCGTCCGTCACTGGGGCAAAGGTCTCGTAGTAGCGACCCACAGCTTCGAATTTTTCGTCCACGTGCAACACGATGACCTCGTCCGCCACCTTGGCCAGCCGCCGCACGGCATCGCCCGAGGCGACCGGCGCCGCTGCGACCACCCGCGCCGCGCCCTGTTTGCGAGCCGCGTGGACAGCGGCCTCGGCCGTTGCCCCGGTCGCCCATCCATCATCCACCAGCAAAACGGCGGCTTCGCACAAATCCGGGGGCGGATCACGATGAAAAACCGCGCATCCCCGCGCCAAGTGTGCGCGTTCCGCGCGGATAATTTCCTTGAGGGCTTCATGCATGGCTGCGTCGGCGCCCAAGAGCGTGGGGTCCAAGACCACAATGTCCGGCTCCGCCAACGCGCCCACGGCAAATTCCCGATGCCACGGATGCCCGATTTTGCGGACGACGAGCACGTCCAACGGCCGCTCCAGTGTTTGCGCAATTTCCGCGGCTACGAGAACGCCGCCCCGGGGCAGACCCAGCACCCGGTCCGCCGACACCTGGCGGGCCTTGAGATAACGACCAAGCAATCGTCCGGCCGTCGTGCGGTTGGCAAAGGTCATAGCGGGAGCTTACGCCAGCGATGGACAGGTTCAACCCGCGAGGGAAACGAAGGGGGCATGGTCCGACTTGCCGGCCTCAAAAACCGCCTCCCCGCATTCACGCCGTGACCAGCGTGCCCACTTTCTTGCCCAGAACCACCCGCCGGAGATTGTGCGGTTTGAACAGGTCAAAGACGATGATGGGCATTTTATTGTCGGAGCAGAGTGAAAACGCCGCGGCATCCATCACCTTGAGTTGCTGCCGCAACGCCTCAAGATAGGTGATCCGCTCGAACCGTTTCGCTTGGGGATTTTTCATCGGATCGCTGTCGTAAACCCCGTCCACCTTGGTCGCTTTCAGGATGACGTCCGCGCCGATCTCGCTCGCCCGCAGGGCGGCGGCGGTGTCTGTGGAGAAATAAGGATTGCCGGTGCCGCCGCCGAAGATGACGACGCGGCCTTTTTCAAGATGCCGCACCGCGCGGCGGCGGATGAAGGGTTCAACGACCTGGGGCATGGTGATGGCGCTTTGCACCCGCGTGGGCACGCTTATCTTTTCCAGCGCGTCCTGCAGGGCCAGCGCATTGATCACCGTCGCCAACATGCCCATGTAATCGCCTGTGGCGCGGTCAATCCCCTTCTGGCTGCCGGCCAGGCCGCGAAAAATGTTACCGCCGCCTATGACAATGACCACTTGCACCCCCAGCTCGCGCACTTCCCGCACCTGTTTGGCCATGTGCTGGAGGGCCTCCGGATGAATGCCCGCCCCGTCCGCGCCGCCCAAAGCTTCCCCGCTGAGTTTGAGGAGAATCCGACGATACCGGGGTTGGACGCGTGTTTTCATATTTGCACCAGGACTGCCGACATTGGCGCGCGTTGTAACATTCTGAAAATCCGAGGTCAATCAAACATCCGGATCTTTGACGAACGCAAACAGCCGTGGGAAGCGGCGTTGACCCGTTGTCTTCCCATGTCAAAATGATGGCATGTTGACCGCGCCCAACGTGGTGAGTTGTATCCGCTTCCTGCTCCTGCCGGGATTGTTGGGATTGGCGTGGTTCGGTCGTGACCGGCTGTTCCCGCTCGTTCTGACCCTTTCGCTGTTGACGGATCTGCTGGACGGACAACTGGCCCGCTGGCTGAACCAACGCACGGAATTGGGCGCAAAGCTGGATAGCTGGGCAGACCTGGCGACATGGTCGGTGCTACCCTTATGCGGATGGTGGTTGCGGCCGGAGGCGCTGCGGCAGGAGGCACTGTGGCTGACGGGCGGCGTCGGATTCTTTCTGGCCAGCGTCGGATTCGGATTCCTCAAGTACCGCCGTTTGATCAGCTACCACACTTGGGGCGCCAAGATCCTCGTGGGCGTGATGGGGGTCGCGGTCTGGGCGTTTTTTGCCGGTGCGCCCGGGTGGATATTCCGCGGGGTCATGCCACTGGTGGGACTCTCGGCGATTGAGGAAATGCTCATCACTGCCGTGCTGCCGGCGTGGCAATCTAACGTGCCTTCCTTCTGGCACGCGTTGAAATATCGCCGTCAATCAAGCGCAGCCAATCGTCCGTGACGCCCGCCGCATTGGGGTGCGGTCCGGTAGTGGTTTTCTATTAAACCGGCGATAGCAGACGCATCGCGTTGCCCGCGCGGATGGCCCAACTGGTTTCCGCTGTCAAAGCGGATTCCTGCAGCTTCAACGCCGCCGATTCGAAGTAAAACAGGGGCGCGTGCGAACCGAAGACCACCCGGTCCACCGAAAGTTGCCGCACCAGGTTGTCCACCCCGCCCACGTTTTCCACCGTGGCGATGTCCAAGCACGCGCCTGCTTCCGCCAGTTGTTTGGCGAGCGGCAGGCTTGCCGACCGCGCCCAGTTGAGCACCACCACCCGCGCGCCGGTGCCGGCCCGCAACAAGGGCACGAGCGGTTGTAAATTCGCATGCGGCACCCGGGCCAGCGGATGCTGGGTGCGTTCATCCTCCAAGTCCGCGACGATTTGCACAATCAACCGGTGCCGCCCCGCCAGCACCAGCAGTTGCGCGAAAGCCGCGTCATCCAATGCGTAACCGTGATAGGTTGGGTGCAGGCGGATGCCGGCCATTTGATGCGCTTCGGCGCACTGTTGCAGGTCGCGTTTCCATCCGGGCAGTTTCGGGTTCACCGAACCGAAGGGCCGCAACCATCCGCGTCCCTGCCGGCGGCAATCCTCCGCCAAGCGCGCGTTGGCCGCCGCCAAGTCGTGATGAAAAACCCCGTCGAACGTGCCCGCCCAAGCGGCGGTGACGCCCTGTTGACGCAGCTTGCCCACCAACGTCGAAGTTTCGTCGAAGGGCAGTCGCCGAAACGGCCAACGTCCCAAGGTCACATTGACGTCCACCCACGCCGGATGGCGACCAGTTCCGGCGGGCGCTTTGGACCGGGGAGCGGCCGCGGCGCGCGCGCTGCCGAATCCAGCCAAGGCGGCGGTGGCAGCGGTCTGCACAAACTCGCGGCGGTTGAGCGCGGAAAGCGTGTTCATATCCGTATGCCTTTTGTCTGAAGAATCGGCGTCAGCAGACGTTTCAAATTATCCCGCAGAATCAATTGCTTGTCGGCGGCGCTGATTTGCGCACCCAACACCTTGGCCAGTTGCGAGGCGAAACTGCGCCCGCCGGCGTCACTCCCGTAAAGCACGCGCGCCGCGCCGACTTCGCGCACAGCCATTTCGGTCACCCCCGCCGTCGGGTCGAACCCGCACAATTCCACGCTTACGTTGGGTGTATCGCGCAACGCCCGAATGCCCAGTTCCCAATCCGCACCGGTGTGCGCGGCGATAAACGAGGCGTCGGGATGTCGCGCCGCCAGTTGGGCGAGGTCGGTGGGGGTGGATTCGCCGGGCAGATTGCCGGTGGCTTTCAAATACGTGTGCTGCAACACCACCGCTTTTAATTCGGCGGCACGGCGCACCAGCGGGTCCAACGCCGGCTCGTGACAACGGCGCGCCACCCAAAGTTTGACGCCCACCATCGGCCCGTCCCGCACGCAACGATCGAGTTCGGCCAGGCTGGCCGCGAGATGATTCGGATTGAGATAAACGAAACCAAAGGCGCGCTCGGGAAAATGACGGATGGCCCGCCACACTTCGTCGTTTTGCTGGCGCAAATCGTCCGGAGAAGGGTCGTAGGACCATTTCATGCCCATGAACACGCACACCCGTTCAATGCCCAAACGATCGGCGTATTCCAGCAACCGTTCCAACCGCGCTTCCGGCGTATCCCCGGGCACGCCCGACAAATGAATGTGCGCATCCCAAATTGTCATGGCCGTATTCGATCCCGCAGCCAATGGACTCGAATTCACGGATTACGGCAAACAAAAAGCATCCCTTGGGCACGCCGCATCGGGGATGACGCGGCAACGATGCACGTTCGCGCGGCAACCCCGGAGGACGCCGTCACGATCGGAGAACATCGTTTTCAGCCGCCTGATTTTACTCCCCGGTTGACGTCCGGGATGGTCTTAACGAGGATGCGTTCCATGACGATCAT
This sequence comes from Verrucomicrobia bacterium ADurb.Bin118, assembly GCA_002070715.1. GTDB lineage: Bacteria > Verrucomicrobiota > Verrucomicrobiia > Limisphaerales > MWDV01 > MWDV01. The sequence continues at coordinate 76 of MWDV01000131.1, read as the reverse complement.
CATCCGCAATGGAATTCTGATTCTGGTCCTGGCTTGGTGGAGCGCCGGTTGCACGGGGTTGCGCAAAGCCGAATCC
>MWDV01000130.1 GCA_002070715.1 Verrucomicrobia bacterium ADurb.Bin118 | reverse complement strand
GTTCAATCTTTCTTCCAAAAACTTCACCCGCCAGTGCAACTTTCAAAGCAAAGGCTAATGTCTGGGGAGGAGTGGTGATGCCGGCGGACGGAGCACAGACGGAACGGGCCAAGCTCCGTGGTCAAAGATTCAGGTTGAATCCCGCGCGCGGCTGAATTGATATGACGGCGGACGCCGCGCCCGGAAAGCGCGGCGACCAACGCGAACGACAACGTGAAACCAACAGATCTGCGCGGCATCCTGCACTACATCCCGCAATTCCGGGAGCGCACGTTCATTATTGCCGTGGATGGGGCGATCGTCACCGACGAGAATTTCGCCAACATCCTGCTCGACATTGCCGTGCTCCGTTCGTTGAGCATCCGCGTGGTGCTCGTGCATGGCGCGGCGGCCCAAATCAAGGCCCTGGCCGAGGAACGACAAATTACCCCCTCGGACATTGACGGCGACGGCATCACCGACGCCGCCACCTTGAAGCTGGCGTTGACCGCCGCGAACCGGTTGACCCACGAGATACTGGAAGGGCTGTCCGCCAACGATCTGCGCGCCGCCTCAACGAACGCCTTGGTCGCGCATCCGCTCGGCATCCTGCAAGGGGTGGACCAGTTGTTCACCGGCAAGATTGACCGGGTGGACACCGAGCTGCTCCAGACCCTGCTCGCGCACGGCATCATTCCCGTCATTCCGCCGCTCGGCTTCGATGGGGAAGGGCGGACTTACCGGGTGAATTCCGACGGCGTCGCCGTGGCGGTGGCGGGCGCGTTGAAAGCCATCAAACTGATTTTCATCACCACCACAGATACGTTGCAGCACCAGGGCCGCGGCATCCGGCAAATCCTGGTGGCCGAATTGGAGAGCCTGCTCGCCCAGCAGTCGCCGGGGTTCACCCCCGAAATGCTTTCCAAAGCCCAACACGCCGCCGCCGCCTGCCGCGCCGGGGTCCAGCGCGTGCATCTCATTAACGGCCGGGTGGACGAAGGGTTGCTGGCGGAGGTGTTTTCCAACGAAGGCGTCGGCACGCTCGTTTACGCGGATGACTACCAGCAAATCCGCCGCGCCCTGAAGAAAGACGTGCGCAGCCTCCTGGCGTTGATCAAGCGGTCGGTGGCCTCCGATGAATTGGTGAAACGCACCCGCACCAGCATCGAGAAAAGTCTGGCCGACTATTACCTGTTTGAAATTGACAAAAACCCGGTCGGCTGCGTCGCGCTGCACGTCCATCCCGAGCTGGGTAAGGGCGAGCTTGCCTGCTTGTTTGTCAATCCCTCCCACGAAAACCAGGGCATCGGGCGCAAGCTGATTCAATTCGTTGAAAACAAGGCGCGCGAACTGGAACTGCGCGAACTCATCGCGCTGTCCACCCAGGCGTTCACCTATTTCCAAAACAAAGGCGGTTTCACGGAGGGGTCGCCGGAGGATTTGCCGCCGGGCCGGCGCGAGAAATACGAGCAGAGCGGGCGGCGCTCCAAAATCCTGGTCAAGAAGCTGCGCTGAACCGCATGCCGCGCGGGGCGGTCCGCCCGCCGACGGTTACAACCCACCGACCATTTGCAGCCCCCACCGGATCCACAGCGGGATGGTCACCAATCCCGCCAGCGACGTGGCAAACACCACCCGCATCGCCAGACGAACATCGCCGCCGTAATGCCGGGCCATGGCGATGGGAAAGATCGCCGCCGGCATCGCGGCCTGCAGGACGAGGACGCGTTTTAATTCGATCGTCGCGGGCAGATATTTCGCCGCCAGGATAAACAGGAACGGCAGCAACCCGAGACGCAGTCCCGCGGCCACGATCATCACCCGCCCGCCGGCGGCGGGATGAAACGCCTTCAGATCGTCGGCCAGCATCGCCCCCACCAGCAGGAGCGCGGTGGGAATGGCGCATTGCCCCAGCCAATGCGCCGCCGTGAGGCCCACTTTCGGCACGTGCGCATCCCAACCCGCGACGTTGAGCACCAAGGTGAGGAGGATTGCCGCCAAGGGCGGGTTGAGGATTTGTCGCCAGTTGGCTCCGCCACGCTGGGGCGAGAGCAGCATCACGCCCAAGGTCCACAGCGCGGTTTCCACCCCCACCACCATCACGAACAACACGCCGATCGTTTCCTTGTCAAACAGCAGCACGGCCAGCGGGATCGGCACAAATTTGTAGTTGTAGATGCTGACGGTCATGGCAAACGTCCGTCCGGCGCGCGGCTCGCGCAAGCCGTGCAAGGGCCGCGCGGCGAGCGCGCAGACGATGCCGAGGACCACGGTGGCGAACCCGACCGTCGGCGCGAGCAACAGGTTGCGCCACTGGCTCAGGGCCGCGTTGCCGAGGGTGGCGTCAAAGATCAGGCACGGTAGCAGCAGGTTGATATTGACGCGCAGCAGGCTGGCGTCGGCCTCGGCGGTGAGCCAGTTCAACTTGCGGATGAGCAACCCCACGCCGACCAGCCCAAAGACCGGCAACACGGCATCCAGAACGGTTTGGAATTCACTCATGCGCGCCAGCCAGTGACAGAAAAAACCGCGCGGGTCAACCCGCTTCGTCCCGCAGCAAATACGCCAGCACCACGTCAAACTCCAGACGTTGCACCTCGCGCAATGCCTGTGACCGCTCGCTGTCCGCCGGTTCGTCCGCCGCGGCCTCGCAGGCATCCACGAAGGCGGCGGCGTCCCATTGTCCCCGCGGCAGGAGGATGGCCAGCAAAGCCAGTTCGCCCCGTGCCTTCAGCATCGTGGCGATCTCGCCGGCCAGCTTCGGGAAACAGGGGTGTGCGCCAACCTTCCGCCACCAATACTTCGCGTTCCAGTAATCCGGCTCCCGCCGATGCATGATCGCGTGAATCAGACTGCCGTCCGCATTTTCGATTGGCTGCACCAGCGTGTGCGCGGCCTCGAGGTGATCATGCCAGAGGAGAACCAACGCCCGCACCAGCGGGCGGCGCGCGGCGGGCAGGCCGGTTTCGTTGAACACGATTCCCAGCTCGCGCTCCAATTCCGCCGCCGGCCGGATTCCCGGCCGCGGTCCCGGGCCAAGCGCCGGTGGTGCCGGCGTGGCGAGCAGTTGTTTGAAACGGTGTATGGTGTTTGCGTCCATACGCGCAGTGTACGGGAATCCCGTTCATCCGCCCAATGCCTTTTCAGCGGCACTGGGAAAGACTGGGGACGTCGTGACCTTCTCCTGAGTTGGTCGGGCGAACCTTGATCAAATTGCCAGGGAGGCGTCAACGCTGGTTCATTCGGGCGAAAAATCTTCAACGTTGCTTGCCCGCGCTCCAGACGCTACAAAGCCGGCCAGAGTTATGAAATTAGCCTTGGTTTTTTCTCGCTGGCACGGGCTGACCCTGAGTGTCCTTTTCGGATGGCTCGCCGTCTCTGGATCGGCGGCAATCGCCGAACCTCCCTTGCAAGCCAAATGGATCTGGCGCCAAGGCGCGGATGTGCATGCCTACAATCAAGCCGTCATCGCTCAAAAAGAGTTCCGGTTGACCCAACCGGAACAGGCCACGCTGCGCATCACCGCCGACAGTTTTTACCGGCTCTTCATCAACGACCAATGGGTCAACGACGGTCCGGCGCGCAGTTGGCCGGAGCATTTTCAATACGATGTCATTGACGCAACGCCTTACCTCCGGGACGGCGCGAACGAGATTCGCGTCATCGCGCGCTACTTCGGCGTGGGCGATTTTCATCGCGTGCCCAAGCAGGCCGGTTTGCTGGCGCAACTGGATGTCACGCTCGCCAATGGGAAAACCGTCCAGCTCATCACGGATGATTCCTGGCAAGTGGCGGCGTTTCCCGCGCTCATCGCCAACACGCCCAAGGTCAGCATCCAAATGGAGCCGTGCGAACTTTACGATGCGCGATTGGCGGAGAAATTGTCCTTCCAACCCGCCGCCGTGTTGTTCGGCGCGAATGACGGTCCTTGGAAGGATTTGAATCCGCGCGACGTCGCCCTGCTTACCAAGGAACCGTTTACCTTCAAATCCTTGAGCGCGGCCAAGGTCGTCCAAGCCAACGGCTGGAATTTTGGCGTCTCCCCGGCGCGCCTGGTAAATCCGGGTCTGATCGAGGCGAATCACGAAGCCAGTTGTGCATTCGGCATGGCGACGATTTTAACCGCCGACCAGGCAACCACGGTGAATCTGCAATTGGAAGGCATGAAAATCGCCATTGATGGCGAGCGGCGCTCGGGCGCGGTGAAACTGGGTGCGGGCGCGCATTTCCTGCTGGCGTTTCCCAACAACATGTTTGGCCACGACAAGGAAAAAGCGGTGCGCTTCATGAACCCGCAGGGATTCAAACTGCACAATCCGCTCCAGCCGGACGGGGAAAATCCGTGGGTCTTCATCCGCCTGCCGGAATACGCCATCGCCACCAACGACCTCGTTTGGATGCCCTTCCGCGCCGACGATGCGTTTGGCAAAGCCGCGCGTGATTACGCACAAAAATCCGATGTGTGGCTGACGACGATCAAGGATACCGCCGACTTGCGCCAGATTTTCGGCAAAAATTGCGAGCTGTTGTCCCGCGAGCAGATGTTCGTGCAGGATGGCTACTGGCAATTCACCCACCGCCGGGTCGTCGGTGACGCGATGGCCCTGGTGACCAATCCTTCGGGGGCGCTGCACGACAATCCCGAGTTCACGACCATTCAGCCCAGCCCGGATGGTGACGTGGAATTATTGTATGATCTGGGCGAACAAAACTGCGGTTATTGGAGTTTCGATCTCGTGGCCGCGGGCGGCGTGGAAGTGGATATTTACGCCGTGGAATACATCGCGCCGGACGGGCGCATCCAGTTCCCCAAGCGCAACCGCAACGGACTACGTTACCTCACCAAGCCGGGCAACAACCGGTTCACCTCCCTCAAGCGTCGTTCCGGTCGCTACGTTTATTTGACGTTGCGCAACCAGCATGCGCCCGTGCGCCTGCGACATTTCAATCTGATCGAATCCACCTATCCGGTGGATTACATCGGCAGTTTCCATTGCAGTGATGCGCGGTTGGATCGCATCTGGGACATCTCCACGCGCACGCTGAAATTGTGCATGGAAGACACCTACACCGATTGCCCGCTCTACGAACAAACGCACTGGGTCGGCGACGCCCGCAACGAATCGCTGCTGGCCTACGGCGTGTTTGGCGCGCACGATCTCGCCCGGCGTTGCATCAACGTCACGGCGCAATCGCTGGAACACTATCCGTTTGCCGGTTGCCAGACGCCTTCCTCCTGGGACGTGCTCCTGCCCGCGTGGAGTTTGTTGTGGGGCATTTCCACCTGGGATCATTACTGGGAAACCGCCGATGCCGACTGGTTGCGCACCGTTTATCCGGCTGTGATTCAAAATTTGAAGGGCGTGGAAAAATACGTGGATCAACGCGACCTGTTCACCGGTCCGTTCTGGAATTTCTTTGACTGGGTGAACATTGACCAGGCGCACCAGACAGTTTTGCACAACAGCTTTTTTGTCGTCGGCGCCATTGACGCCGCACTGAAGGAAGCCGACGTGTTGCACGACACCACGCACGTCGCCTGGCTGAAATCGCTGCGCGCACGGGTAGTCGGCGGCATCAACCGACTGTGGGACGACGCCAAACAGGCGTATCCCGACTCCATTCACGGCGACGGCTCAGTCAGCTCTTCCATCTGCCAGCACACCAGTTTCCTTTCCCTGCTCTACGATGTCGTGCCGAAAGAACACGCATTGGCCGCCATCAACAACGTGACCAATCCGCCACCCAAAATGGTGAAAGTCGGTTCGCCCTTCGCGGCGCTGTATCTTTACGAAGCCTGCGAAAAGCTGGGACTTGACGACGTGATCCTCCGGGAAATCTACCAACAATACCTGCCGATGGTGGAAGCCGGTGCCACCACCGTGTGGGAAAGCTTTCCGACCGGCACCACCGGCGGCGGCGGTTTTCTAACGCGCAGCCACACGCACGCCTGGTCCAGTGCGCCCTCCCGTTTTCTGAATCGCATCGTGCTCGGCGTGAAAGATACCGCGCCCGCGGCTGCCACCGTGCAAATCAGCCCGCGCCTGAACGGTTTAACCTGGGCGCACGGCACCACGGCCACCGCCCGCGGCCCCGTGCAGGTGAATTGGAAGGTTCACGACAACACCTTGACCGTCACCTACTCCGCTCCCGCCGACGTGAAAGCGACGTTCGTTAAAAACGATACGCACAAAGGCTTGAAGGTCATCGTCAACGGCAAGGTGATGGAATAGCCGACGACGGATAAGCCATCGGTCTGATCACCTCACATAAAAAATGAAAACACCAACCGAGAAACACATCACATGAAAGTCACCACCAGCGACGCCAAAAATTCCGCGCGACAAACAACTCGAATCAGCCACCCGTCACTGCATTTTTGCAACGGCTTCGCTTGGTTGATCGCCGCCTTTGCCCTGTTATTGTTTTTCCACTCCGCCACCTTGGGCCGCGCCCAGACGTCCAATGCGCCGCCGGAAGCGCGCGGGATTTGGGTTCATTTGACCCATTTCAATGCCGATCCGGTGCAAGGCAAGGCAGAGGTTAAAGCGTTTGTGGATCGCTACGCGGACGCCAATTTCAATCTCGTACTGCCCTGGGTGCTCAGTGAGTACATGGCGGCGCTGACCGATCCGGCCTATCATGACAGTCAACCGACGGCCAAATGGGATGCGCTTGGCGAACTGGTCCGCCGCGCCAATGAACGCCATCTGCAAGTGCATTTCTGGTATTCCTTCACTTACTACAAATCCGCGCGCAGCCCGGAGTTCAATCCGCAACACGGCGGCAATCCCGCCTGGGCCGCACGCCGCGTGCTGCCGCCCAAGGAAGCGGGGCAGCCACCGACCGTGACGTCGCCCATGAGCGATGTTTGTCCCATGCACCCCGAGGCGCGCGCCTGGCAGGTAAAACTGTTGGAATCCATGCTGGACCGTTATCCGGGCATTGCCATCCACATTGAAGAACCCGGTTTTGGTACCCCCGGCAGTTGTGTCTGTGACCTGTGCCAATCACTGTTTCGCCAAATTTATGGCGCGGACCTGGTGGCATCCATCAACACGCCGCAAGCCGAGGATTTCCGCTGCATCGGCATGACGGAGTTCATCCGCGAGCTGCGCGCGAAATTGGAGAAACGCACGCCGCGGCCCATTCTCTCCGTCAATGGCGGCCCGCTCTGGCGTAGCGACCGCAAGCTGGGACGTGATTGGAAACGCTGGGCGGAACTGGGTTGGTTGGATTATTACGCCTCGCAGAATTACATGCCTAATCTGGACAACTTTACCCGCTATACCCAAGGCATCTTGAAAGACCTGCAACCCTGTCCCGTGTTCATCGGTATTGGTGTGGAATGGAGCGGTGGCGCCACGCCGCTGCCTACGGTTGCGCAGGAAGTGGAGAAAGCGCGGGAACTCGGCGCCTCCGGCGTGATTCTCTTCAGCGCCTCCGCCCTCACTGACAGCGATCTGGCCACGCTCAAATCCGGTCCGTTCAAGCGTCCGGCTGATTATCCGCCCGCCCAGCAGTAGGCGCCGTCAGTAGGGGACGAAGGGGTGAAAATCAAAAACCGGTTCCTGCCTTGCGGCGGGAACCGGTTTGCGGTTTTGAATCTTGATCGGTTCAGAGTTTCGGCATGGCCGTCCAGGCGCCTTTTTTGGCGCTGCTCTTGAGGCAGGTGGCCAGGAACGCCATGCCCACCCAGCCGTCTTCAATGCTGGCGTAGTTGCTGCCGTCGCTGGTGAATTTTTTCCCCGCCTTCCACTTGCGAACGTCGGCCTCGAAGAAGCGATGCAGGCGCGCAAACGCATCGTGGAACGCTTCCGGATGTCCCGAGGGAATCGTCGGTTCGGTGAGCAACGCATCGAGCCGGGCGTCCTTGGGCAGGAACCCGTCGCCGGCCGTGATGGCGCCGCGCCAATAGACGCGGTCCGGCTGGTTGGCCAGATGAATGGTCAGTTGTTCCGGCTCTTCCTGCCGCCACCGTAATGTGCCTTTGGTGCCGGCAATCTGAATGCCGAGATCGTTTTTGTAGCCGATGCAAATCTGCGAGGCCCGCACCAGCGCTTTCGCGCCGTTGTTGAGCTGGCAATAAATCGTGAAGTGATCGTCCAACGGGCGGCCTTCCACGAATCGTTCGAGTTGGGCCGAAACGTGCGTCACGTCCAGGCCGGTGACGTAGCGCAATTGCATCAGGGCGTGCGTGCCGATGTCGCCGCCGCAGCCACTGCCGCCGGCCAACTTCGGGTTGGTGCGCCACGTGGCTTGTTGTTGTCCGGTGGCCTCCAGTTTCGTGGCCAGCCAGCCTTGGAGATAATAGCTGTCCACCCAGCGCACCGTGCCGAGCAGCCCCTTGCGGACAATGTACCGCGAGAGCCGGGTGGTCCAATGGCCGAGATAGGTATGGGCCACGCCAAAGGGAATGTTCGCCCGGCGGACGGCTTTAACGAGGGCGTTGGCCTCCTGCAGGTTCAGGCACAGCGGTTTTTCACAGAAGACCGGGATGCCCGCCCGGATGGCTTTCATCGCCGGATCAAAGTGGACGTGGTTGGGCGTGACGATGAGCACGTAATCCAAGCGCTCATTGGCGGGCAGGTTTTTCTGGTCCTCGATCATCGCGGTGTAACTTTCGTAACCCTTGATCGGGTAGGGCCAGTTCGCGGCTTCTTCGAGGGCGATCTTTGGATCGGGGAACAACGCCCCGGCGGTGACGCGGCGGGTGCCGTCGAAGTGGATTGCTCTTTGGTGCGGATGGACGATGAACGCGCCCTTGCCGCCGCCGATGAGTCCGACATTGAGAGGTCTGTTTGCCATAGATTTTTGGTATTGATGGTTTCGCACTGTGGTGGCGGGGCGGCCCGGTCCATCGCTGCCGCCACGCGACCCGCACGGCAGAATTAAGCCACCCCCGCGCGTCTTGCCAAGCCTTTTATGCGCGCCAGATGATTTGGCTCAGGGGGTGGCCGGCGCCGGGGCGCATGTTTTCAGGAATTGCGCGTAGGCATCCAGCACTTGCGCATCGGTCCACTGCTCGCCGATGACCAGCCGCGCCCGGGCTTGCGCGGTTTCGCCGGCTTTCACGTCGCGACCCCATAACGAGAGATACATCGAATAATGCGATTCCTCCTGCTGCGGCATGCTCAACGCGAACGCCGTCTCCGGTGGCGCCATAATCACCGCCGTCAATCCGTGGCCGGGCGCCCGGCGGACGCCCAATGGTTGGGCCAGGCGCGGCATTTGCACCCACGCGACCGGGCTGGGCGGAATGGTCCAGCGTCCGTCCCGCACAATCGTCATCACCGCGTCGTCCCGGGGAAAAACCAGCCAGGTGCCGAATCGGGGCTCGGCGGCCAGAAATCGCCCCTCTGCGTTCCCGGGCGACGTTTCCGTCACATAGGCAAAGGCATTGGTGAAACCGGTGGCGAAATAGGAGGCCAGAAACGACTCGAAATTCGGGAGCCGGGTTTGCGCGCGCACGGAGGTCACGACATCCAAGGCGTTGGGCGCGGCCCAACGGTAAGTGGCGCGCAATTCGAAGGGGCGTTCCGGGGTCGCCGGCCAACGCGCTTCCACGCTGCCGTCGGTTTGTAAGACCGCGTCGCCCGGCCAGTCCCAGGCGCCGGTTCCATACCGCCGGTTGGTGGTGAAGACGCGATAGTGCCCCATCAATCCCATGCTGCGCGACAGCAGCGTTCCGGTGGGCACATGAACTACTTCAGTCAATCCTTTCGCCTGTCCATCCGCCCGCAGCTGGCCGCGCAGCACGCCGGTGTCAAAAACGAACGCCTGCCGGTCCGCAGCGTAAAAACGGAGCGAGGCCGGAGGGGCGGCGGTTTCCTGTTCCCTGCCCGCCGCATACGCCAGACCCAGGAAAACGATTGAAGCAACAAAACGATGGAGCATGGTGGCAGAGGGAACGTTAAAGAGGAAGGTGTTGGCAGCGGAACTGGATCATGGTGTGGTCACGGGAGCGGGGGAGGCTTTGTTGCCGGGTGCCGGTGGATCCGTTTCCCAGGGGACGACCCATTTATAGAGGGTATGCGCTCCGCCGTAGGATTGGTCGTCCTCGGCGTCAGGAATCGTCATGTCCACCACTTGCACCGGTTTGGCTCCGCGCATGTCGAAATCGTGGGAAAGGATGCGCGACCCGGGTTTGAGTTTGGCCAGTTGCGGCATCAACCGCACATTTAACTCGGGCAACAAATAGAGCGTCACCACGCTGGCTTTCCGCAGGTCGAGGGTGAAAATATCTTCCTGGTGGATGGTCACGAGATGCTCAACGTGGTTCGCTTTTACGTTGGCCCGCGCTTCCTTGACCCGTTCCGGGTCAATGTCAAATCCCACCGCCGTCACCCCGTATTTCTTCGCTGCGGTCACCACAATCCGGCCATCGCCGCATCCCAGGTCATAAACCACGTCGTCTTGCTTGAGCGCGGCCATTTCCAACATTTTTTCCACCACCGGCTGGGGCGTGGGCACGTAAATGACATCCGGGGCTTTTGCGGGTGCTGTCGGGCGCGGTTCATCGGCGGCAAAGATGGGCGAAAGATAAAGGCCGCCGATCAGGGCGAGGAAAAGGAGGCGTCCGCTCTGACGCCGGCGTTCAGTCACGGTTTCCATGGCCCGTTTGTCGGACATTTGGCGCGGCACCGCAATGGCAAAATGATCCGGTGAATGGCGCGAGGCGGTGACCCAAACTTCAGGCCATGCCAGGTGAACACAACCCGGCAGGGCCGGGGTGAACAACATTCCCGCCGCCTGAATAAATAATCACCTATGGCAGCTTCACCATCCGCATCTGAATCTTGACGCTGTGGTTACAATCCGGGGTTGAGGCGCGCGAAGTGGCACCCCGTTCCCGTCAACGTTTAGCGCCCGTGGTGGAAGCCGTGCCGGACATGCGGCCGCTGGCCTCCCGGGCGGTGGTGGTCGCGGTGTTGGGGGAGATAGTCTGGGTGAGACGGCCGGCGCCGTCGCGAAAGATTGTGACCGGGCCCATTTTGTGGGCGGTGCGCAGTGTTTGCCCGTTGGCATCCCGGTAAATGATCATGTTGTCACCGGCGGACGTTGCGGTCCAAGCCGTGCGTCCGTTGGCGTCCCGAAAGATGGTTTGGTTGCCCAGCGTCGTGGCTGTGCCGGCGGCGCGTCCATTGGAATCGCGGAACGTCATCATGCCGCTGAGGGTCGAGTTCGCCGTCCCCACTGTGCGTCCGTTGGCGTCCCGGAGGATCGTCAATCCGGATTGAGGCCGATGCGTGGCGACGTAGCGAGTCAGATCGCTCGCGCCGAGTTGGGCGGCTGGAGCAGGCTCCCCGGCGTGGAGATGACTGACGTTGAGGGCGATGAGCCCGAGGATGACACTGAGCGGTTTCATGGCGATAAAAGCAATGTTTACTAATGATCAGACGGTCTTTTCCGCGCATGAATTCACTCATGAACACGGCGAGGCCCGTTCATCCGGGCACATTGTCTCCGCTGGGCAAAATCTGGTTTTCTCCGCCTGGTTCGGTAAAGTGAGGCCGACGAATAACCCGATGTGGACGATAACGAAACAACCCGGCACCTACGTTCTCATCCTTGTCAACTCCCGGCTTGGTGTCCTGCCAATCGGTCAGTTGGGTGATTTGAGCTTGCAACCCGGGGTTTATGTTTACGTGGGGAGTGCCTGGGGGCCGGGCGGTTTGGCGGCTCGGGTTCAGCACCATTACCGGATTAGCTCCCGTCCACACTGGCACATTGATTATTTGCGTGCTCGCTGTGATTTGAACCGGATTTGGTTTACCACGGCATCCGGGCGCGTCGAACATAAGTGGGCCAAGGCGCTGGCGCGGCTGCCCAAGGTGACCGTGCCGTTGCAAGGTTTTGGCGCCTCGGACTGCCGTTGCAATACCCATTTGTTCTGGTTCCCATCACCGCCCTCCCTCCGAGCCTTTCAGCGACAAGTATCCACCCGGGTCTGGGCCTATCCGTAATCGTAAAGGGCGTCGGGTGTAGATTGGTCGTCCTCTGCGCGTCATCGGGGCGGAGCTCGGTTCTCGGGTGCCGTCAAGATTCCGGCTTTCTTCCCTGAAACGCCTCGGATAGGATGGGTGCGGGTGAAAATTTACGGTATCATTCCCGCCCGCTACGCTTCCACCCGGTTTCCCGGCAAACCGGTGCAGCTCATTGCCGGCAAACCGCTCATCCAACGTGTCGTCGAGCAATGCCGCCAGGCCCGCTCGCTCGCCGACGTCATCGTGGCGACGGACGATGACCGCATCGCGCAGGTGGCCCGGGAATTCTGCCGGGTGGAGATGACGCGAGCCGACCATCCCAGTGGTTCGGATCGCACAGCGGAAGTCGCCGCGCGTTGTGATTGTGAGGCGGTCGTGAACATTCAGGGAGACGAACCGCTGATGGACCCCGCCGTGATTGACGCCGTGGCGGCGGCGCTGCAAAACAACGAAATGTCCACCGCCGCCACGCCCATCCGCCACGCTGGGGAATACACGGACCCAAACATCGTGAAAGTGGTCACCAGTGTGGCGGGTCAGGCGTTGTATTTCTCGCGTCGCCCCCTTCCGTATCTGCGGGAGGCGGCTGCGCGCCCGGCGGACGAACAATTGACCGCGTTTCCGTTTTTGAAGCACCTCGGCATCTATGGCTATCGGCGCGAAACCCTGCTGCGATTCGTCAATTTTCCGGTGTCCCCTCTGGAAAACGCGGAAAAATTGGAGCAATTGCGGGCGTTGGAGAACGGCATCGCCATCGCCGTTGTGCAAGTCAACCACGACAGCGTGGGGGTGGATGTGCCGGCCGATGTGGCGCGGGTGGAAGCCATATTGGCCCGGGCGGCGTCTGCCACCCCCGGCGGGACGGGCCCTTGATTTCCTTTGCCTCCGTTCTCTCTACGATCGAGCGAAGTCTTCCCGGCAGGAATCAAACCCCCTGACCTCCCACCCGGCAAAAAAACCGAACCGGGGGGACGGCTCGATAAATTTCTGCCGTTGACTCGGTTTGCTGTTTTCATTTGGCCCGGTTTCTGGTCATCTGACACCCGATGATTCATCCCACGGCAATCATTCATCCGCAGGCCAAGTTGGACTCGACGGTTCAAGTCGGGCCGTATGCGGTGATTGATGCGGCGGTGGAACTGGGGCCGCATTGTGTGGTCGGGCCGCATGTGTATCTGACGGGCCACACCCGGGCGGGCAGCCACAACCGGTTTCATGCCGGCTGCGTGATCGGAGACGCGCCGCAAGATTTGAAATACGCGGATGCCCCCACCCGCCTGCAGATTGGTGCGCACAATGTTTTTCGCGAACACGTCACCGTGCACCGGTCCAACCGGGCTGACGAAGCGACAGTTATTGGCGCGCACAATTTTCTGATGGCGCACTGTCATGTGGCGCACAACTGCGTGCTGGGCGATCGGGTCATTCTGGCCAATGGCGTGCTGCTCGGCGGGCATGTCACCGTGCAAGATCGCGCCTTTTTATCGGGTAATTGCCTCGTCCATCAGTTCGTCCGCGTCGGCACGCTGGCGTTGATGCAAGGGGGGGCCGGCATCAGCAAAGACCTGCCGCCGTTCACTATCGGGTCGGGGGTCAATACACTCTGCGGACTGAATATTGTGGGGCTGCGTCGAGCCGGAATTCCCGCTTCGGAACGCTTGGAACTAAAACGACTTTACCATTGCCTGTTCCGTGAGGGCCGCAATTTAGGCGAGGCGCTGCGAGTGGCCGCTGCGCAATTCTCCACCCCACCGGCGCGTCAATTGATTGAATTTGTGGCGGAATCCAAACGCGGCGTCTGTGCCGATGGTGGTAGTGCGTCGCCGGACGGTCGGGATGAAGAGGTCCTTCCCAATTCGGCGGGGGAAACCGCCCAGAATGAGCAAGAAACCGACGGCCTTAATCTGGCTTGAAACAATGGCCAGATCGTTCGCCTTAGCCTGC
>MWDV01000129.1 GCA_002070715.1 Verrucomicrobia bacterium ADurb.Bin118 | reverse complement strand
GATCTTCAGCATTTTCATATTGCCTCTGTTTCTGACCTTAGAATACCTCAAGATCAAAATCATTCAAATTTAACATCACAAAAAAGGGGATCACGCTGCCCTCAGCCTTTTCCACCGTCACACAAAACTTTGTTGCAGGTGCAACAAAGTTTGTTGTGCCCCGGATGAGTCGGTGCCGTTGCCAAGCATCCAAGCGTATCTGGCGTAAAGTCCCCATGAATGAAGGCGAGGTGCGCTCACGCCAAAAGCGCCGGCTAGGCTACCAAGAAACCCACCCAACATTTCGCCACGCTAAACCAAGGCGAAGGGGAATCACGATGTCCCCAGTCTTTCCCAGAAAGTTCGTATTTGCTTTTGACTCTTTCCCGTGCGGCGCACTAGGCTGCCGGTGGAAAGGCACATTATGCGCTACGGCATCAACACATTTCTCTTTACCTCACCCTTCACCAATCAGAGCACGCGGCTCTTTCCGCGCTTCAAGAAATGGGGGTTTCAATCGGTGGAAATCCCGGTGGAAGACCCGGCGCATATTGATCCGGTCCGTGTGAAGCGCGCGCTGGACGCGCACGGATTGGTGTGTGGCTCGGTTTGCGCCTGCATGGGACCGGACCGCGACTTGCGCGGCACGCTCCAGGCGCAAAGGACGGGATTGCGTTATTTGCGACAACTGGTGGATCACGCGGCGGTGTTGGGGGCGAAATCCGTGGTCGGGCCCGTTTATTCCGCCGTGGGACGCGCCGAAGCAGTGCCCGCCGCGGCCTACCGGCGACAATGGGCCACCGTGGTGCAACATCTGAAAACCCTCGGTCAATACGCCGAAAAACGTGGCGTCCAAATCTGCGTCGAACCCTTGAACCGTTTTGAAACCGACTTCATCAACACCTGCGATCAGGCGTTGAAGTTGATCCGGGCAGTGGGCAGTCCGGCGCTGAAACTGCATCTCGACACGTTCCACATGAACATCGAGGAGAAATGCCAGGGAGAAGCCATCCGCCGGGCGGGCAAGCGGCTGGGTCATTTCCACGCCTGCGGCAGTGACCGAGGCACTCCGGGCAACGACCATATCAACTGGGATTGCATCACCCGGGCGTTGCACCAGATCGGCTACACCGGCGACGTGGTGATCGAATCCTTCACCACCGAGGTGAAAGTGATTGCCAAGGCGGCGGCCATCTGGCGGCGCATCGAGCCGACGCGCGATGAGATCGCCGTCAAGGGACTCCAGTTCCTGCGCCGGCAACTCGGGGTGCCTGCGGATGGATCCTGTTGTAGTGGCGGGGATTAACCCTTGCAGCGCGCAGGAGTCAGGCCTTTACGAAAACGATGGCCGGCACTAGAACATTAACCGAAATGGCGTCGCACCGTCGAATCCCGCCCTCGGTTCCCGGCCTGCCGGCCACCTCCTCCTCGTTGAGGGAGGAAAAGCGGGGGGCGGTTTACTGAAACGACGCCGATATGATAGAGAAATGCTCCAAACCGGAAATACCATGATGCAACGATGGCAAACGCGAATTTTACTGGGCGCGGCGGGCGCGCTGTTACTGCTGGCGGGAACGCGGGCAACTGCGGAAGGGGAAGCTGGTTTCCGTCCGTTGTTTAACGGGATCAACCTGGCGGGTTGGTGGGGCAAACCGGAATTCTGGTCGGTCAAGGATGGCGTCATCACGGGCCGCACCACACCGGAACAACCCACGCCGAGGAATACCTTTCTGATCTGGACGAATGGCACGGTGCGCGACTTTGAATTGCGCCTCGCCTATCGCATCACGGCGAACAACCCGCAGGGATTCGCCAACTCCGGGATTCAATATCGCAGCAAGGTTGTGGACCGGACGCATCTCGTCGTCGCCGGTTATCAGGCGGATTTGGAGGCCGGCCCGAATTACTCCGGCATCCTGTATGAGGAACGCGGACGCGGTATCATGGCGTTGCGCGGTCAACGGGTGACGTTCAGCCCGGACAACCAGAAAACCATCGTCGGCACGGTGGGCGATGCGGCGGCGATGCAGGCGGCCATCAAGACGAACGATTGGAATGATTACACCATCATCGCGCAAGGCCCGCATCTCCGGCATTTCATCAACGGCCACCTGACCGTGGACGTCACCGATGAATCCACGCGTGGCGCGCAATCCGGCGTAATTGCCCTGCAACTGCACGCCGGGGAACCGATGACGGTTGAGTTCAAGAACATCCGGCTCAAACCGCTGCGGAAAGCGGCCGCTCCCTGAGTGGGGCAACTGCCCGCCGCGCGATCCCACCCCACATTCCATGACCGCAAAGCAAAAATGGTGGCTGGTGATGCTGTTGGCGGCGGGCGCGCTGACGGTGTCCGGAGCCACGCGCATCGTCTTCCTCGCCGGCGGCCCCAGTCATCCGCCCGGCGAACACGAACACCGCGCCGGCTGTCTGCTGCTGCAATCCTGTCTGGAGGGAATGGCAGACGTGACCACGGTGGTTTACAGCAACGGCTGGCCGGCGGCGCCGGAGGTGTTCACGGGCGCGGATGCAGTGGTGCTTTACAGTGACGGCGGACGGCTGCATCCGTTGCTGCAAGGCGACCGGCTGACCACCTTGGGGAAGCTGATGGATCGGGGCGTGGGCCTGGCCGTGCTGCATTGGGCTTGCGACGTGGCAAAAGATTACGGCCAGCGCGAGTTTCTCGACTGGCTCGGCGGTTGTTACGAGCAACACTGGTCGGTCAATCCCCTCTGGACCGCTGAGTTCAAGACGTTGCCCGCGCATCCGATCACCCGCGGCGTGAATCCTTTCCAACTCTATGACGAGTGGTATTTCCATCTGCGCTTTCGGGAAGGTCTGGACCGGGTGGTGCCGCTGCTGACCACCGTGGCGCCCGCGAGCACCATGGCGCGGCCGGATGGGCCGCACACGGGCAATCCCGCGGTGCGTGAGGCGGTCGAGCGCCAGGTCCCGCAAATCGTGGCTTGGGCGGCGGAACGCGCCCAGGGCGGACGCGGCTTCGGTTTCACCGGCGGCCATTACCACAAAAACTGGGGCCACGATGATTTCCGCAAGCTGGTGTTAAACGGCATTCTCTGGGTGGCAAAAGTGGAAGTGCCCGCCAACGGCGTGGCTTCCACCGTCACGCCCACCCAACTGGAACAGAATCTGGACTTCAAAGGACCGCAGCGCCCGCGTCCCTCTTCTGGAAAATAAGCGGACAGGGACCTGCGCAGGCCGACTGCTTTCCAGCCGCAGGCCGGCTTTATCCGATTACAAACTGTTCAACACATCAATCAACTGGCGCAGCCGGCCATAATCGCGCCGGTTAAAGCCAAACGCGATGCGCTGGAGGTCCAGGTGCTCGCGATCCTCCCGCTCCTCGGGCGTGGGTTCGATACGCTGGATGGGCGGCCCGATGATGATGTCCTCGAAATCCTCGTTCATCGCTTCGAGGGCGGAATCGGTGGGGGCATGCTTGAGCCGGATGACAAACAAATCGCGCACAAACCGGGTGGAGTGAAAATTGCGGTAGAAACGGGTGATCAACTTCACCGCTTCGTCCGTGTTGTCGGTGATCCGATAGAGATTGAGATCGTCGGGGGAGATCAATTCGTCGCGCAGCAGGTGTTCGCGGACGTGTTTGTCCCACGTTTTCCAATACGTGCCGCCGGGCCGGTCAATCAGCACCAACGGCATGAGCTGGCTCTTCCCGGTTTGCATGAGCGTCAAGGTTTCGTAGCCCTCGTCCATGGTGCCAAAACCGCCGGGGAACAGGGCGATCGCATCCGCGTGCCGGACGAAAATCAGTTTGCGGGTGAAAAAGTATTTGAACGTGACCAGCTTTTTATCCTCGCGAATCACCGGGTTGGCGCTTTGCTCCCAAGGCAGACGGATGTTCGCGCCGAAACTCATCTCCGGGCCCGCGCCCTCATGACCGGCCTGCATGATTCCCGGGCCCGCACCGGTAATGACCATGTACCCGGCGGCGGCCATCTTGCGTCCGAATTCCGTGGCGTAGGCGTATTCCTTCTTCGTCGCCGCCGTGCGGGCCGACCCGAAGATCGCCACCTTGCGCGTGCTGGCGTACGGGGCAAAGAGGCGGAAGGCGTACCGCAACTCGCGGTTGGCGGTTTGAATGACCCGCACATCGCCCCGGTCCTGGACATCGGTCAACAATTTGAGGGCGTTCTCAATAATGTCGGCTACATTTTCCTCGTTGTACCCCCCGCCTTTGTAACGGATCAATTCTTCAATGCGGCGGGTCAGTTCCGGGTCGGCGGGAACTTTGTCATTCTTCTCAGGTTTTGGCATTGGCGTAGCCTAGAGGGTTCCGGAGGAAAAGCAACCGTGCCGCCCGTCGCCCTGAACTCCGGATTTTCTCGGGACCGCGCGGGCCTATTCTCCGCAAACATTACTTGCTCCGCCCCGGGGTCCCGGCGTATTAACGAAGGCAGAAAGCGTGACACAACACGTTGAAACCCAGGACAAATCATATCGAACAACACGACACATGAAACCGAATTACTGGATGAGCCTTTGCGCCGCCGGCATGGCGGCCTTCCTGTTGGGCTGCAACCCGGCGGCCCGAAAGGGCACGATCACCTCCGCTCCGTTTGGCCAGACACGGGATGGCCAGGCCGTGACGGTGTACACCTTGCGCAACGCCAACGGCATGGAAGCCCGGATCATCAATTACGGAGGCATCGTGCTCTCCCTGCGGGTACCGGACAAAAACGGTCAGTTGGGCGACGTGGTGCTGGGCTACGACACGCTGGCGGATTATGAGAAAGATTCGCCCTATTTTGGGTGCTTGGTGGGGCGTTATGGCAACCGGATCGCCCGGGGCCGGTTTGCGTTGAACAACCAGACCTACGAACTGGCGGTCAACAACGGGCCCAACCATTTGCACGGCGGCAAAAAGGGTTTCGACAAGGTCGTGTGGGACGTGGCGAGCGCGGAAGTCGGGCGCCACGGGCCGCAGCTTGAACTCCGTTACCTGAGCAAAGACGGCGAGGAAGGCTACCCCGGCAACCTGCAGGTCACCGCGGTTTACACCCTCACGGCGGACAACGCGTTACAGTTGGAATATATGGCCCGCACGGACCGGGACACCGTGGTTAATCTCACCCAGCATTCCTATTTCAACCTTGCGGGTCAGGGCGATATCCTCGGCCACATTGTTTATCTCAATGCCGACCGGTTCACCCCGGTGGACAGCACGCTGATCCCCACCGGCGAACTGCGTCCGGTGGCGGGAACGCCATTTGATTTCCGCACCCCCACAGCGATTGGCGCGCGGGTGAACGCGGATGACGAACAGATCCGGTTTGGCGGCGGCTACGATCACAATTGGGTCATCAACAAACCAGCGGGAGAACTGGGCGTGGCCGCGCGCGTGACCGAACCGACCACCGGCCGGGTGCTGGAAGTGCTCTCCACCGAACCGGGCCTGCAATTCTACTGCGGCAACTTCCTGGATGGCACCCTGAAGGGCAAGGGCGGCTGGGTTTATCAGCATCGGAACGGGTTCTGCATGGAACCGCAGCACTTCCCGAATTCCCCCAACCAACCGGATTTCCCCTCCGTGGTGCTCAAGCCGGATCAGACCTACCGGAACACCATCATCTACAAATTCTCGGTACAGAAGTAAACGGGTCGGCCCCCAGCGCGTGGCCCCATCGCCGACCGGGTCGCGGTGTGAAACCGCGGGCAGCTCAATCCGGAATCCAGCGGATTTCCGTGTGGTTGGTGTGGGCTTTGTTGATGGAGAAATCCCAGTACGCCGGGGCGGGGAACCGGGTGGCGTGGCCGTCCAGAAAGGTAAAGTTCGCGCCGCGACTGTGCAGGTTGGTGTGGACATAGTTCCAAAACCCCACAGCGGGCAGGTTCTTCGAATCGAACAACCACACCACCCGGGCGGGTTGCGGAACGGAGGCCAGCCGGCGGGGCCGATTATCCGCGCCGGTACCGTTGACGTGCTGGTTCAAGCAGTAATGGAATAGATTGTTCCCGTTGCTGCGCCGGGGGTTTGCGGGGCAAATCCACACCGAACGGCCCGGATCCACTTCGGCGTTCTTACGCCAAGCCTGATCGTGGTACCGCGGCAGCCCCAGGATCGCGGGCAACTGGATATACCAGCCGACGTTAGTGGCGGAATCCGAGGGGTTCGGCGTGCCGTCCGGCGGCAGAAAATCGTGGTTCTCGAGCGCGTAAAGCTGGGTGGCGGTGCCCCATTGCCGCAGGTTGTTCAGACACGACGCCCCGTGCGCCTTGGCCTTCGCCTTGGCCAGCGCCGGCAACAACAGCCCGGCGAGGATCGCAATAATGGCAATCACCACCAGGAGTTCAATCAAGGTGAACGCCCGGCGTCCCGCGGAAAAATAGTGCCGTTGCCGTTTCACAAGGGCTTTGGATTGGATGTGCCGCATTGTACCCGGCGCGGCGGCCCAAGGCAAGCCACCGCGGGGGAGGTCACGCTGAAGCCCGTTAACCAAAGCCAGGTTGTGGTAGAAAATTTAGGAGTGGATCCGACGTTTACCGCGTGTTCCGGTCCCCATTGTCCCGGCAGCAAAACGATTGCCTCCCGTGAATCCGGTCTGGCTTTTGCCGGGTGTTTTGGCCAAGGTTGGCCGGTATGAAAAATTTGGTGGTTGTCTGCCTGACGATTGTCACCGTGTGGTCCGCTGGGATCACGGGGCCGGCGTATGCCGAGAGCCATCGCGCCACCCATCTCGGAAATCCGGCCACGCGCTTCGCGCCGCCACTCGCCACGCCGGAGGATTTGCGCGCCTTGTTTCGCAACGAGAAGTTGCGTCCGGATTTCGGCGCCGTGCTGCAACAATGGGGCTGGACCGGCCGGCTGGACGATCTGTTCGCCGCCGCCGCGACCGCGGAGATTGCCGACATCAAAATTCCCATCGGCACCGTCATGCCGTTTATGTCCTCCCGCAAGAACGGCCGTCCCATCTGTCTGCGCAATGTCCTCTGGGCGGGCAAAGAACCCGCGCCCGCCTACGCGTTCTCCTTTACCTCGCTCGGACAACGTTATCGGTGCATCACGCCCAAGGCGTGCAGCAATTTCTTCCTGGAAGAACTGGGCGCGGAACCCCGGTTTGGACTCGCCTTGGAATGCACCACGCCCGATGAAGTCATTGCGGGCCGTCCCGTGCCGGTCTGTCTGACCGTCCGGAACACCGGCGATGTTCCCTTGCGCAAGGCCCAAGTGGTTTTGGACATCCCTGAAGGCGCGACGCTGGTGCGAACCACTGAGGGCGGAAACGCGGCGGAGGGACGCGCGATCTGGGAATTGGCCAATCTTCAACCCGGCTCTCCGCGCCAAGTCTGCGCCAACCTGGCCATGCGCCAACCGGGTGTGTTGTCCTTCCGGGCGACGGCGGACAGTCCGGGCGCCGCGTCCGCCACCACGGCGTGCGCCACCCGCATCGCCGGGATTCCCGCGATTTTATTGGAATTGGTGGACTTGGAAGACCCGATCGAAGTCGGGCATGAAATCACCTACGAAATCAAAGTCACCAATCAAGGCTCCGCCCCTGCCACCAACGTCCGCGTGACCTGCACGCTGCCGTCCTCGATGGAATTTGTTTCCGGCACGGGCCCCATGCCGGTTCAGGGGGCCGGTGACACGGTGACCATGAGTCCCTTAGCCGGTTTGGATGCGAAAGCGGTGGCGACCTGGCGGGTGGTCACGAAGGCGTTACGGGAAGACGATGCCCGCTTCAAGGTCAGCGTCCGCAGCGACCAGTTCGAGCGGGCCATCGTGGAAGACGAATCCACCCAGCTTTATTGAGGCGGCGCGCCGGGCGGATTGACGATCCCCCCACGCGCCAATGTCCCGGCAAGCGGCCATCCTCTGTCGTTTGCCCGTAGCCCGAAGTTCTGCACAGCTCATCGGCAACCCACTCCGCACTCCGCACTCTGCATTCCGCACTTCTCGGTTTGCCGCTCAGAACCGGTGCACGAGTTTTTCGACGAGGAACGTGCTTTCGCGCAGGGCCTGCTCGGCAAAGGGACCGAACCAATCGGCGATCTCGCGGAAGCGCGTGGTAAACTGTGCCCGGTCGCCGGCTTCGATCATCTCCAAGTTCCCTTGCAGCGATTCGAGGAACTCTTTCAACAGCGCCCGCCGCTCCGGCGTGGCGAAGACGATTTCCGCGTAGAGCATCGGGTCCTGGGCAAACAGCCGGCCCACCATGGCCAGTTCCAAACGATAGATGGGACTCGACAATTCCAACGTGCGGGCGATGGGCACGCCACGCGCATACATGAACTGGCCGAAGGCGAAGGTCGCAAAGTGCCGCAAGGCCTGCACGACACCCATGACTTCGTCATGCTCGGCGGCGGTGGTTTCGACGAGCACGTTACCCCAGACCATGAGCTGGTCCAGCAACCACTGGCTCGCCGCCGGTTCGCGGCCGGACGTGACCACCACGATTTGTTTGTCCATGCTCGTTGTCGCCGGACCGAACAAAGGGTGCAAACCCAGCACGGGCCCTTGGTGCGCCGCCAGCATGGCGGCCAACGGCGCTTGTTTCAAACTGGTAATATCGGCGAGGACACAAGCGCGCGGCAGATGCGGGCCAATCCGGGCCGCAACCGATTCGGTGACATCAATCGGCACCGCCAGCAGGCATAAATCAATCCCGCGGGTCAGGGATTCCACGTGGTCCCAATCCTCGCGGTCCAAAATCCGCACCTGACATTCGGACTGGGCGAACCAGCGGTGGAAAAACCGGCCCATGCTGCCGTGGCCGCCAACCAGCAGCACCCGCGCACCCGGGCGGACGCCGCGCCGGCCAAGGGTTTCCAACTGGCCCACGCGCGAATGTCGCAGCACGGTGCGGAACAGGTCTTCGATATAATCCGGATTCAACCCCGCCGCCATCGCCTGTGCGCGCCGGGCGGAGATGAGGTTCTCCTCCCGCGCGGGATGGAACGTGGCCAGGTTTTGCTGGTGTTTGACCCGCGCCACTTCCTCGATCAACTGATGACGGCGCGCCAGTAAATCCACCAATTGCTGGTCCAGGGCGTCAATGCCTTGCCGGAGGGATTCCAAGCCGTCGGGCGCCGCCGAAAGCGGGGCGGGAGAATTAGGATGCGAAGGGTTCATGGGCAATACGCTGCGCGGCAACGCCGCCAGTCAAGCGGAGGGACGAGAGAAAAGCCACGGGTTGAACAGGTTTATTTCGCGCGCCGGACGGCGATCATTGATCGTCCGGCGGGAAAAGATGGGTGAACTTCACCGCGCTGCGCGGTTCGGCCATCATTGGAGCCACCGTGTCGCGCCAGACCGCGTAATGCGCGGTGGCCTTGTGCGCGGCGGGGGCGTCCGGGGTGCGATACGCCTCCACCAACACGAACCGCGTCGGATCCTCCTGCTGCTGCTGCACGTCGAACCGGGCGACGCCGGGTTCCTGCAGGCTGGCGCGCGCGTTGGCGAGCGTGGCGGTTTTGAAAGCCGTCACCCATTCCGGCTTCACGTGAACATGAACATGAACGACAAGCATAGATTGGTTTGCTTTTCCGGCGGCAGGATAACGTCGAACCCGCGTTCCGCGCAACCGCCGTTCCGCCGGCGCGCGCGGCGGCCGCTCAAAAGCGGAAATTGAAAATCAATTGCAACCCCGTCAGGAAAATGGCTGCCAGCACAAACCGCATGAAACCCTGTTCCGAAAACAACCGGTTCAGCCGCACGCCCGCCCACACGCCCAACGGCACCAGCGGCAGGAAATAAAGGCTCTTGAGGACCGTGCCGGCGGTGATGACTTCATTGGCGACGAAGAACGGGACCTTGATCCAGTTGATCCAGGTGAACACCAGGACCGTCGTGCCCACGTAGATTTCCTTGGGCAATTGTTGCGGCACGAGAAACATGCTCACCACCGGACCGGCGCCGTGGGCAAAACTCGACGTCACCCCCGCCGCGATTCCACACGGCACGCCGACGGTGTGGTTCGGCTGGAACCGGCCGGTCGCCCGGAAAATCCGCTCGCGAAACACTTGAAAAGCCACAAACACCACCGCAATGACCCCAATGGCAATGTTCAATTCCCGCGAGGAAAAACGCCCGATGAAATGCACCCCCACCACCACGCCGACCACGACGCCGGGCAACAGAAATTTGAGATTGGGGCGTTCCCATTTTCCCCAGTAATAGTAGAGCGAGAAGATGTCTCCGGCGCACAACAACGGCAGCAGAATGCCGATGGCTTCCTTGGGCGGAAAGGCCAGCGCGCACAGCGGCGTGGTCAACATGCCCAGCCCGCCGCCGAATCCCGCCTTAGAGAGACCGATGAACAACACCGCCAGCGAGGCGACGGTCCAAGTTTGCCAGGTGTCCATGGGAAGAAAACAGGGAAATGCGCGGCGCGAGGGCGGTTCAGCGATAGAGGGAAACGCCAACGCGAAACTGGGAACTGCGCTCCCGGTAATCCAGCAGGCTGTCCCCGTAACCGGTGAAGTATTGGGCGTGCAGATAGAGGCTGAAGCTGCCGTGCAAGAAGCGCATCATCGGATAGGTCGCGTCCAATTGCAGACTGCCGTGCTCGCCCCGGTCGCCCACGCGGCCCAGCGCGGACACCTGCAGACCTCGTTGCCAACCCAGCACGGCGCGCAAATCGCCATAGCCGCGGTAGGCAGCCAGGTCCGGGTTGTCACTCAAGTCGCCCACGTAAGCCCCGATCCGGGGAAGCAGCTTGAGTTGCAGAGAATCGTCGCGTCCGAACACCAGGGTGGGCCGCACATACAGGAAGTTCAAACTGCGCGAATCCGCCCCGCCTTTGCCGTTGGATTCGTGTAGTAGTCCGGTCTGGAGATCAAGCCGGAAGGCGTTCGTGCGGTCGCCGCCGATGACCCGTTCCCAATGGTGAAGCAGTTCCGGTTGGTAACTGCTGTCATGAAACGGTGCGGAAGGCGCGTTCCAATCCCACAAGGACGTTTGCGTGTAGGCCAGATGCAAACCCCGCAACGCCGGCGCCCGGGCCGCGAGCGCGCCGTCGTCGTTCAACAGACGGTATTTGAAGCTGACTTGGAATTTGGCATTGGGCGAGCGGGTGCCGGCCACAAAGTAAAACGGTTCGTATCCAGAAATGTGTTCCTTGAAAAACCGGCCGGGTTCCAGGCCGGTTCCCGCTTCGGCGGGTTCGGCGTCGTGCAACCGCTTTTGCCAAGCGGTTTCTTCCTCGGGCGGCAGCGAGACTTCCGCTGCGGGCGCCTGGATGTCGAGCACCAACCGGGGCACGGGTAAATCTCCGAACGTAACCGTAACGGCGCCGGTCAACGTCAACGGCACCGACCACACGTATTCCCGGCGCGCGAAATGTCCGGGAGCAATGGTCACGGCAGCAGCGGACATCGGATCCTGCAATTCCGCCACCACAGTTCCCGTGGCCGTGCCGGCCGTCCAGCGCCCGACGATGGGATGGGGGAAATGCCACGTCACCGGAGCCGCGGAGGTATTCAAAGCGACCAGTTGAAACGGTGCCGTCCGCCCGGCCGCCACCGATGCCGGCCAGTCAGCCACCGTCAGCATCGGCGTTTGCGCGAGGCCGCCCGCGAGCGCGCACCGCAATGCGACGATGGCGACGACGCCCGGGCCCCAGAGGTTCAACCCAAAAACTCGCATGCCGGAAACGCTACCGGGGCGTTCCCGCCGCGGCAAGCGGGCGGCGCGCGGCGCCTCAGGTTTCATTGGGAAACCCCTGCTGACGCAACGCCTCAAACAAGACCAGCGCCACGCAGTTGGCCAGATTCAGCGAACGCGCCTGCGGATTGAACATCGGGATGCGCAACCAGTGCCCGGAATGCGCCGTCAACAGGGGCGGCGGCAGTCCGGCGGTCTCCCGCCCGAACACCAGATAATCGTCCGGCGCAAATTGCGCGTCGGTATAACGCCGCGGCCCGCGGGATTCGATGAACCACAAACGCGCCGTCGGGGGCAGATGCTGTTGGAAGGCGGTCCACCCCGGCCACCGACGCCACGTCAACTGCCGCCAGTAATCCATGCCCGCCCGTTTCAGTTGCGCGTCATCCAGCTTGAACCCAAAAGGCTCGATGAGATGCAGCGTCGAGCGGGTGGCCGCGCATAACCGGGCCACATTGCCGGTGTTGGGCGGAATCTCCGGTTCAACCAGGACGACGTGCATCTCAACCGGTGGGTTTCCGCTGCCGGATTTTCGCCGGGTAAAACACTTTCCACAGCACCAACCCATGCGCTGGCGCGGTCATGCCCGCCCCCCGGCGATCCCGCCGCGCCAGCATGGTTTCCATCTCTTCAACGGCGAACTTGCCCAGCCCGACCTGCACCAGCGTGCCTACGATGCCCCGGCACATCTTGTAGAGAAAACCATCGGCTTCGAGGATGAACGTCAACAGCGGCCCGTTGCGTTTGAGATCGCAGCGCGTCAACGTCCGCACCGTGGATTGCGGCCGGTAACCCGCGTTCGCGGTGAAGGACCGGAAATCGTGCCGGCCCACCAACACCCGCGCGGCGGCGCGCATGGCGGGGACATCCAATGGCCGCGGCACATGCCACGCCGTGCCGCGCCGCAACGGATTCATCGCCGGATGATTCCAGACGAAGTAACGATACTGCTTGCCCGTGGCATCGAACCGGGCGTGGAACGGGGCCGGCACGCGGCGGGCGGCGCACACCCGGATGTCCTCGGGCAGATGGGCGTTGAGCGCGAGCACCAGTTTTCGCGCCGCCGGGCGCCAGGCGGCAATCGGGATGTCAAAGTGCGCCACCAGACCGAGCGCGTGAACGCCCGTATCCGTGCGACTGGAACTGTGGAGCCGGGGCCGGCGGGGAAACAATTGCGCCAGCGCCGCCTCGACTTTTTCCTGCACGCCCGTGCCGATCTTTTGCACCTGCCAGCCGGCGTAACCGGTGCCGTCGTAAGCAATGCTGAGGATGAACCGGGTCATGGTTGGCGTCGTGGCATCCGGGCACCCCGGGGTAATCCGGGTCAACTTTGAATCGAATCCAGGTAGCTCTGCAAAAGAATTGCCGCGGCGGAGGCGTCCACTTTGCCTTTCTGTCGCCGGGCTTTGTGGCCGGCCTCGCGGAGCATGCGCTGCGCCTGCACGGAACTCAGCCGCTCATCCCACAGCACCAACGGCACGGTGACCTCGGCGCGCAGGTGGTCGGCGAACGCGCGCACCTTTTCCGCCGCCGGGCCGTAGCTGCCGTCCATGTTGCGCGGCAGGCCCAGCACGATCAGTTCCACGTCCTTTTCCCGAATCAATTGCCGCAGGCGTTCCATCACGCCGGCCGGGGGCGTGGCCGGAATAAATTCCAGCGGCGCCGCGAACAGTTTCATTTCATCGCTCACCGCCACGCCGATGCGGACGGTGCCATGATCCAAGGCCAGTATGCGCATGTGCCGGAAGCGTAACCCGGAAGGTCCGGCGGGACAGGCTTAAAATGGGCGGGAAGTCCCCGTCGCCGAACACGCTGGATCGGAAAACTAACGGGCGGCGGACAGCCGCTGGTCCAACGCCTCAAGTTCCTGGGACAACGCGGCCGGCAGATGCGAGTCGAGCTTTCGGTAGTTCGCCGCCACATCCGCGATTTCGTTTTTCCAGCCGGGCACATCCACAGAGAGCAATTCGTTGACATCTTCCGGGCTGATCCGCAGGCCGTTGAGGTCCAAGGCCTCCGGCGTGGGCAGCCAGCCGATGGCCGTTTGCCGCGCCCGGCCGGTGCCGTCCACGCGCTCGCAAATCCACTTCAAAACACGGCTGTTTTCGCCAAAACCGGGCCACAGCCAGCGGCCGTTGTCGTTTTTCCGGAACCAGTTGACGAAGAAAATTTTGGGTAGTTTATCGCGATCCGTGCGCTGAGGCAGCTCCAGCCAGTGCGCAAAATAATCCCCCATGTGATAGGCGCAGAAGGGGAGCATGGCAAAAGGATCGCGGCGCAGCACCCCGGCGGTGTGCAACGCGGCGGCGGTGGTTTCCGAGCCGCAGGCGGACCCCATAAAAACACCGTGTTCCCAACCAAACGCCTCGTTCACCAGCGGAATGGTCGAGGGCCGGCGGCCGCCAAAGAGGATGGCCGAGAGCGGCACGCCCTCCGGGTTTTCCCAATCGGGATCAATCACCGGGCATTGCGCGGCGGGGGCGGTAAAGCGGGCGTTCGGATGCGCGCCTTTGCGTCCGCAATCGGGCGTCCATTCCTGCCCCTGCCAATCCCAACCATGCGCCGGCGCCGGCACCCCCATGTCTTCCCACCACACGTCGCGGTCGGGCGTGAGCAGGACGTTGGTGAAAATCGTATTCCGGGAAGCCGCCGCCAGGGCGTTGGGATTCGAATGTTGCGACGTGCCCGGCGCGACGCCAAAAAAGCCGGTTTCCGGATTCATGGCGTAGAGCCGGCCATCTTTGCCCAGTCGGATCCACGCTATATCGTCCCCGAGACAATGCACCTGCCAACCCGGCAACGAGGGCAGCATCATGGCGAGGTTGGTTTTGCCGCATGCGCTGGGGAACGCCGCCGCCACGTAATGTTTCCGACCGGACGGCGCGGTCAGCGCCAGGATGAGCATGTGCTCGGCCAGCCAGCCTTCCTTGTGCGCAACCAGCGACGCGATGCGCAGCGCCAGACATTTTTTGCCGAGCAACGCGTTGCCGCCGTAACCCGAGCCGTAGGACCAGATGGAGTAATCCTGCGGAAAATGGACGATGTATTTCTTTTTCGGGTCGGGTTCGCACGGCCACGGCACATCGGCTTGGCCAGGCTGAAGCGGCGCGCCCACCGAATGCATGCAGGGAATGAACGTCCCGTCGGGGCCGAGCTTGTCCAACACGGCCTGGCCCATGCGCGTCATGATGCGCATGTTGGCCACCACGTAGGGGGAGTCGGTGATTTCGATGCCGATCTTGCAGAGCGGCGAATTCAGCGGGCCCATCGCAAACGGGATCACGTAGAGCGTGCGGCCCGTCATACAGCCTTTGAAGAGCGTCAGCAGGGTCCGCCGCATTTCCTCCGGATCGGCCCAATGATTGGTCGGGCCGGCTTCCTCCGGGGTATCCGCGCAAATGAACGTGCGATCCTCCACGCGGGCCACGTCGCTGGGATGGGAACGCGCCAGGTAGCTGTTCGGGCGGCGTTGGGGATCGAGCTTGATGAAGGTGCCCGAGGCGACCATCAGGTCGCAAAGCTGTTGGTATTCCTGATCCGAGCCGTCGCACCAGTGAACCTGGGCCGGCTGGCAAAGCCGCGTCATTTCCTCGACCCAGGCGAGAAGCCGGGCGTTGCGTGTGGGGGCTGTTATCGCGTGTCCGCTCATCTTAAATTCAATTGTCCGGCTGCCGCTCCGACGGGGAAACCCGCCCGCCGCGAGGGACGGGGCGTGGTGTGGCGCACGTCGGGATTTGAGGCAAGCACGGAGGAGAAATAGGGGGCGCCGGGCGGTTTGGCGAGAAAAAATATTGGGCAAAAATTGCCGTCTCCCGGGCGGGTTGACCGCCGAAACGCCCGCACCAAGCCCCTTGCCCACTCTGTCGCCCGGTCATTCCAGCCCCGCCAGCGCCCGTTCGAGCCGCTGCCATAATTCCTCCGGGTCCTCCAACCCGACCGACAGGCGGATCAAATGCCGCGACACCCCGCAGGATTCCGCCCAATCCAGTTCGGTATAGTGCGCCAGCAGGGTGAAGGGACAGGCGAGCGTGAACACCGTGCCCAGGCTCGGGCCTTTGCAGACCTCCAACCGGTCGTAAATGCGGGGGGCGGTGGTTTCCGCGTGCCGCGGTAAAAACGTGACCAACGCGCCCCAGCCGCCCTGCGGTTTGCGCACGGCCTCGTAGGCGTCGCGGAATTCCCATTTCGGATACCAGACCCGTTCAATGGCCGGATGCCGCCGCAGACGTTCGGCAATGAACTGGCCGTTCTCGTTGTGGCGCATCATCCGGTGCGGAAAAGTGCGGATGCGCGCTTCCAACATGGCGGCGTCGGCATCCCACAGCAGGTCCTCGTGTTGCGCGCGGAGAAGGGCTTTCAATTCGGCATGCAAGGGGGAGCGTGGATTGCAGATGAGCGCGCCGCCCATGACTTCGCAGTTGCCGGCGGGGTATTTGGTCAGGCTGGTGGCGATCAGATCGGCAAAGGGGGCCAGGTCCACATTCACCGGCGTGGCCACCACGTCGTCCACAATCAACGGCACCCGGCGCGGACGCAAAATCGGCGTGATTTGCCGGACATCCGCCGAGCCCAGCAACGGATTACCTGGAATCTCACAGAAACATCCCGCCAACGGTTGCTGTGCCAGCAGGGCGCGTAAATCGTCGGCCATGGAGTCGAGGCGATGCAGCAGGATGCCATCGTAACCTAATTTTTGTTGCAGCTTGAGGGTGTCCACATAGGGAAAACCGAGTTGGGCCGTGGCACGACCCGGCGTGCGGGCCAGCACCGCGCGCAACGCCGCAAACTGCGCGGCCATGCCGGTGGGTTGCAAAAAGACATCATCCTCAGCGCAGTGATAAAGCCGGGCCAATCGCTGCCGGAGCCCGGACGCCGACTCGGCGTTCGGCCGGCCGTTTTGTCCGGCCAACACCGCCTCCGCATGGCGCGTGGAGACAATCAACCCGGTGTGCTGCCAGAAGGCGCGCAAGGCCGCCTGTCCGGAGGCGGCAGTCGCCACCGCCCAGATGCCGTTGTGCTCGTGAATGGTCGTCGGGCCACCGCCCTGCCGCGCGATAAACGCCACGCACAACTCCGCGCAACGCCCCGAGGGAAAGGGCAGACAGGGCTGATCGGAGGCCACCCGTTGGGCGAGTTCTGCCACCAATGGATGAATCACAAACCGCGGATAGCCGCCTTGCAACCGTGACATCACCTCCGGACGTTTTTCTTCGTAGCCGACGACATCCTGCCAGCGGGGCAGCGCAACCGACACGGCGTGCGGGGAGGCGGGCAGCGGTTGACCAAGGGCCTCGCCCTGCCACCGGGGTTGGCGTAACAAACTGTCAGCGTTCATCGTAAAGCGCGGTTATGGCGCGAAAGATAACGGCTCCCGCGGGAAAGTCCACCGGCACACCCCGCCCACGGACGCGCCGGGATGCGACCGCAACAAGCAGGGGGTAACTGGTGCGGCGATTGGCCTTCTCATGGGAGCAGCCCGGTTCTACAATGCCGTCGGTGGGCACGACCCTTTATGATTTGATTCCGCGCGATGAGCGGCCCGGCAACGATCTCTTGCTCGAACGCTTTCTGGATTACACCGCAAGCCGCAGCCTCACGCTCTACCCGGCGCAGGAGGAGGCCTTGCTGGAGTTGTATGGCGAAAAGAACGTCATCCTGAACACCCCCACCGGGTCGGGCAAATCCTTGGTGGCCGCCGCGCTGCATTTCAAGGCGCTCGCCCAGGGCCGGCACTCGGTTTACACCTGCCCGATCAAGGCGTTGGTGAACGAGAAATGGCTCTCGCTCTGCCGCGAGTTCGGCCCGGAAAACGTCGGTCTCAGCACCGGAGACGCCACCGTGAACCGGGACGCGCCCATCCTCTGTTGCACTGCGGAAATTCTGGCGAACCTCGCCTTGCGCGAAGGTCCGGACGCCGCCGTGCGGGACGTGGTCATGGACGAGTTCCATTGGTATGCCGACCGCGACCGCGGCGTGGCGTGGCAGGTGCCGCTGTTGACCCTGCCGCAGGCGCGTTTCCTCCTGATGTCCGCCACCCTCGGCGAGACCGAATTTTTCGAGCGGGCGCTCACGAAGTTGAACGGCCGCCCGACAGTGACGGTGGCCTCGCGGGAACGCCCCGTCCCGCTGGCGTTCACCTACTCGGAACTGCCGCTGGCCCGGGCCCTCGAAACCCTGGCGGCGGAGGGCAAGTCGCCGGTGTACGTCGTCCATTTCACCCAGGCCGAGGCGGCCCAGAGCGCGCAGGATTTTACCAGCCTCAAGGTTTGTTCGCGGGAGGAAAAAAACCGCATCGCTAACGCCATTGAACGGTTCAAGTTCACCAGTCCCTACGGCCCGGAAATCCGCAAGTGGTTGAAGCACGGCATTGGCGTGCATCACGCCGGGTTGCTGCCGAAGTATCGCGTGCTGATCGAGCAACTCGCGCAGCAGGGCTTGCTCAAGGTCATCTGCGGCACGGATACGCTCGGCGTGGGAATCAACGTCCCGATCCGCACCGTGCTGTTCACGCGCCTGTGCAAGTTTGACGGCCAGAAGACGACGATCCTGAGTGCGCGCGATTTTCATCAGATCAGCGGGCGCGCGGGCCGGAAAGGCTTTGACGAGCAGGGTTGGGTGGTGGCGCAGGCGCCCGAGCACATTGTGGAAAACCTCAAACTCGAGGAAAAATCGGCCAAGGGCGGCAAGAAATTCGTCAAGCGCCGGCCGCCGGAACACAATTTTGTGAACTGGGACCGGAACACGTTTCAACGGTTGATCGCCGCGCCCCCCGAACGGCTCGCCTCGCGTTTCCAAGTGTCGCACGGCATGTTGCTTCATGTGCTAAGCCGGGACGGTGACGGGTGCCGGGCGATGCAACAATTGCTGCGCGATTGCCATGAGTCGGACAAGGCCAAACAGGCGCATCGCCAACGCGCGTGGCAATTGTTCCGCGCGCTGGTGGAACGGAAGATCATCGAAATCCTGCCCCCGGCGGCGGCGATGGGACGCAAGCTGCGCGTCAACGTCGAGTTGCAGGACGATTTCTCCATGGACCAGACGTTGTCGCTCTATCTGCTGGAGACCATCCCGCTGGTGAATCCGGAGCAGGAGGATTACGCGCTCGTGTTGCTCTCGCTCGTGGAATCCATCCTCGAAGATCCGGAGATCATCCTGCGGCGGCAATTGGACAAGGTGAAAGCGCGGGCCGTCGCGCAGATGAAAGCCGAGGGCATCGAATACGAGGAGCGCATGGCCAAACTGGAGGAACTGGAATATCCGAAGCCGAACCGCGAATTCATCTACGCCACTTTCAACGCCTTCGCCGACAAACATCCGTGGGTGGGGCAGGAGAATATCCGGCCCAAATCCATCGCGCGCGAAATGTTCGAAACCTTCCGCTCGTTCGCCGATTACATCCGCGATTACGACCTTCAGCGTTCCGAGGGTTTATTGCTGCGCCATCTCAACAGCGTCTTCAAGGTGCTGGTGCAAACCGTGCCCCCCGCCGCCAAGAACGAGGCGGTGCGGGAGATGGAACTTTACCTGGGCACGATGATCCGGCAGGTGGACAGCAGCCTGCTCGATGAATGGGAAAAACTGCGCGATCCGGATTACGAGCGTCGCATCGCCGCCGAACGGGCCAAGGATGCGGGCGTGGATTGGCGGCCCCCGGGCGCGGAGGAGGCCGCCGCGGACATCACCCGGGACGCCGAGGCTTTTACCGCCGCCATCCGTCACCGCATTTTTACCTTCCTGCGCAGCTTGGCGGCCGGCGATTTCGAGCAAGCCCTGGCCGGTCTGGATTCGCCGTACGATGCCGAGGGACAACCTTGGACCCCCGAACGCTGGCGCGCGGCCCTGGACGATTATCTGACCGAACACCAGCAACTGCTGCTGACTCCCGAGGCGCGCAACCGACGCCACACCTATGTCATCCCCGCGGAAGACCGGCGCTCCTGGCGGGTGCAACAGATGTTGGTGGATCCGGAAGGGCACAACGATTGGGTCGCCGAGTTTAGCGTGGACCTCGCGGCATCCCGGCAACGCGCCGAACCCGTGTTGCAACTGCGGCGCTTGGGAAGTCTGGTTTGATCCCGGGGATGGCCTTTGCGGAGCGCCGGCCGGGTCATGCGACGGAAAATCCCGGTCTTGAACTTGGGCCGCGGACGCCTACTCTTGCCGTCCTATGCACCAATTCCATTACCGGGGCGATCGGTTGTATTGCGAAGCGGTCCGGCTTGAATCGCTCGCGAAGCGTTTCGGCACGCCGCTCTATGTGTATTCCCACCGCACGCTGGTGAACCATTTCCAAAAGCTGGGCCGCGCCATGGCGCCGGTGGATCACCTGATTTGCTATGCCGTGAAATCCAATTCCAACCAGTCCGTTCTGCGGACGCTGGCGAATTTGGGCAGCGGATTCGACATCGTGAGCGAGGGCGAATTGCACCGCGTGATCCAGGCGGGGGGCGATCCGCGGAAATGCGTTTTCGCTGGGGCGGGAAAAACCGCGGCGGAAATTGAATTTGCCCTGCGGCAGAAGGTGTATTGCCTCAACGCGGAGAGCGAACCGGAACTGGAACGCATCAACCGGATCGCGGCCCGACGCAAAACCATCGCGCCGGTGGCCGTGCGCGTGAATCCCAACGTGGCGGTGGATACCCACGCCAAAATCACCACGGGCACGTACGAGGACAAATTCGGCATTGCGTTTGACCTCATCGAAGGCGTTTACGCGCGGGCGGCGAAGTTGAAGCATCTGCGGCTGCGCGGCGTCCAGATGCACATCGGCTCGCAGATCACGAAGACCGGGCCGTTCGAAAACGCCGTGCGCAAGATGCTGCCGCTGGTGCGCCGGTTGACCGAGCGGCACGGACTGGAGTTCTTCAGCATCGGCGGCGGCCTGGGCATACTTTACCAATTCGCCCTGGTAAGCGGTCCGGCGCAGTGGTGGCGCTCCGCCGCCGCCCGCGGGATCATCACCCCGGCCGCCTATGCCGCGCGGTTGTTGCCGTTGCTGAAGCCGTTGGGACTGCGGATTCTTTTGGAGCCGGGACGGTTCATTTCCGGCAACTCCGGCGTGCTGATCACCCGCGTGGAATATGTGAAACGGACCGGTCGAAAAAACTTCGTCATCGTGGACGCGGCCATGAATGATTTGATCCGTCCGGCCTTTTACGATGCCTACCATGAAATCGTGCCGCTCACCCGGCGGCGCAGCCGCATGATGAAGGCCGACGTCGTGGGCGGGGTCTGCGAATCCGGAGATTTCTTCTGCAAAGACCGACTGCTGCCGCATGTGGCCGAAGGGGATTACCTCGCGCTGATGAGCGCCGGCGCGTATGGCTTTGTGATGGCGTCCAACTACAACTCGCGCGCCCTCACGGCGGAGGTCCTGGTCCGGGACCGGCAGGCCGCATTGGTGCGCGAACGCCAGCCGCTGAAAGAAATCTGGGCGGGCGAACGGATCGCCCCGTGGCTCCAGTGATTAAAGGACGTCACGCCCGTTTGGCGAAACAGTCCGGGCCCGCTCGTGCCAGCGCAGCGGCAGGGTTCATCATCACGGGTGTCTCCCGCGACAACCTGTCCAGCGACTCGGGCACACCGAATCAATTGGGCGCCAAGCCAGAGAAGGAGATTGGCATCTCGCGAAACAACAACTTTTTTGCGAACACGCTAACCAGTGGAGGCGCTTTCCGCCAGCGGCGGGTCGTCCGGGGTCGGGGGCCGCAATTTCACCAAGGTCGCCCCCCACCCGCCCAACTGCGGATGATCCAGCGTGAAACCGAGAACGGCGGGATGCTTTTCCAACACGGCATGGACCGTGCGGCGCAGGTTGCCGATCCCTTTGCCATGAATGATGCGCACTGTCAGAATGCCTTGCCGGCGGCATTCGGCCAGATAGTCCAACACGAGGTCTTTCACCTCGCGCGGCTTGAAAGTGTGCAGGTCCAGCACCCCGTCAATCGGCAGTTGAACCGGTTCGTCGTCCATGCCTTGATTAAACCACGCCGTCGCGCGGCTGCCCACGAATTCCTGCGCCGCGCGCCGGCATGCGGTAGTTCGACAGAGGATTTCGTCTCATGATCACAATTCGTCAAGCCACGTTATCGGACGCGCCAGTGGTGGCGGAGTTCAACCGCTGCATGGCGCTGGAAACCGAACAGTTCCGCCTGGACCCGGCCGTTCTTGACGCCGGAGTCGCCGCCGTCCTGGCGGATGCGGCCAAGGGCCTCTACTTCCTCGCCGAAGTGGACGGCGAAATCGCGGGTCAACTGTTGATCACCTACGAATGGAGCGACTGGCGCAACGGCAACTGGTGGTGGATTCAGAGCGTGTATGTGCGGCCGGCGTTCCGCGGACAAGGCGTATTCCGTACTCTGTTCGAACAGGTGGCCCGGCTGGCCCGCACCCGCCCCGGCATTGCCGGCCTGCGGCTCTACATGCACCGAGCGAACCAGCGCGCCCGACGCGCCTACACGCAACTGGGCATGAAACATTCCGGCTACGAAGTTTTTGAAATGGACTTCGTCCTGTCCGGACGGGGCACTGCGGCCCCGGATGCGCCGGCGCAGACTCCGCCGGTTGATTGATCTGCATTCAAGCGGGCTGCCCCTGCAATCTTTGCGATTGCGGCATTGTCGCATCCGTCAAACCGGGCCAACATCGGCGGCATGAAGACGCACCGTTGGTTGTTGTTCACGCTGGGAGCCAGCTTGCTGGGTTCAATTGTTTGGGCGCAGGACACCACGCTCCGTGACACCGTTCGCGCCCTGGCCGACCGGGAATATCCTTCGCTCTTCGAGTTGTACCGGCATTTTCATGCCCATCCGGAATTGTCGTTGAATGAGGAAAAAACTTCGGCCCGACTGGCGGAGGAACTGCGCCGGGCGGGTTACGAGGTCACCGAACGCGTGGGCGGATGGGGCGTGGTCGCGGTTCTGAAAAACGGCGCCGGTCCGACCGTGCTGGTGCGCGCCGACATGGACGCCCTGCCGGTGAGGGAACAGACCGGCCTGCCGTATGCGAGCACCGTGACCGCCCGCGATAGTGCCGGTAACGAAGTCGGCGTCATGCACGCCTGCGGCCACGACATTCACATGACGTCGCTGGTGGGCACCGCCCGCGCGCTGGCGCAACTGCGGACGCACTGGGCGGGCACCCTGATCTTGATCGGCCAGCCGGCAGAGGAAGCCGGCGGCGGCGCGGCCCGCATGTTGGCGGACGGCTTGTTCACCCGGTTTCCCCGGCCGGACTTTTGCCTTGCCCTGCATGACAACGCCGAAATGCCCGCCGGCCAGCTCGGGTACACCCCCGGGTTCTCCACCGCTAACGTGGATTCCGTGGACATCACCGTGCGCGGCCTGGGCGGCCACGGAGCGTATCCGCACCGAACCAAGGATCCGGTGGTCTTGGCCGCGCAAATCGTGCTGGCCTTGCAAACCATCGTCAGCCGCGAAATCGAGGCCGGCGATCCCGCAGTCGTTACCGTCGGCTCAATCCAAGGCGGCACCAAACACAACATTATCCCGGATGAAGTGAAGCTGCAGGTGACCGTCCGTTCCCATACGGACACAGCCCGGCAACAGGTGTTGGCGGCCATTCCCCGGATCGTGCGCGGCCAGGCGCTGGCCGCCGGTCTGCCGGAAGACCGGATGCCGCTGGTGAACATCCACCAAGAATACACTCCGGCCGTTTACAACGATCCGGAACTGGCCGAGCGGGTGGCCGGCGTGTTTCGGACCCATTTTGGCGAGACGAACGTGATCCGGCGCCTGCCTCGCATGGGCGGCGAGGACTTCAGCGAATACGGCCGGACGGCGGAGCGGGTGCCCATCTGCATGTTCAATTTGGGCGCGGTGGCTCCCGAAGTTTACGCCGCCAGTCAACGCACCGGTCAAAGTTTGCCGGGGTTGCATTCCCCGCGTTTCGCGCCGGCGCCCGAACCCACACTCAAAACCGGGATCATGGCGACGACGCTGGTCGTGCTGGAGTTGATGGGCCGTTGAGCCGCAGCGGCGCGGGACGGCGGTTACACATTGCCGTAGAGTTGGAAGAATTTTTGTTCGGCCTCCAGACTGCCGATGAGCACGATCTCCGCGTCCGCCGACAGGGGGCGGAACGGATCGGGATTGACCTCGAAGTTTTTCCCTTCGTTCAAGGCAATCACACTGCAACCGGTTTTGCGGCGCACGCCGGTTTCCGCCAGGGTCTTGCCCGCCAACGCCTCCGGCGTCCGGATTCGAAAGGCGTTCAACCCCTCGGCCAGCATGAGAATGTCGCTGCGCTTGAGCAGATTGAAAATGATGTTCGCACCCATTGAGGCGTAACTCATGACAAAATCCGCGCCCGCCCGGTGCAGGGTGGAGACATTCCGTTCCTGGGTGGCGCGGCTGATGATCTGGATGTCCGGACGCAGTCGCCGGCAGAGGAGGGTGATGTAAACGCTGATGTCGTCGTCGTTGGTCGTGACAATCACCGCGGGCGCTTCCTTCAATCCGGCTTTCTCCAGCACTTCCATCTGCCCGGCGTCGCCGAGCAGGAAATGCGCCGCGTCCGCCGCGGGAATCTGCGCGGGATCGCGCTCGATGATGCGGTAATCCAGTTGTCGTTCGCGCAGCGCGCGGCCCGTGGCGCGGCCCACCCGGCCCCCGCCAATGATCAGCACCGGGGTGGTGGCGCGGTGATAAATGCAGAACAGTTCGTTGTAGGTCCGCATCTGTTCCAACGAACCCGCCAGCACCAGAACCGTGTGGGGCCCGATCAGGGTGTCCGATCGGGCGGGTTGAAAGCCGCCGCGTTCCCAGACGCCGATGACATTGGTGCCCGCATTTTCCCGGAGCCGTGATTCGGCCAGGGTTTTGCCCACGAGCGGGGTGCCGGCGGCGGCGGCCTCGGCGATGAACAACTTGTCGAACGTGCCAATGACATGCGCCACGGCGTCGCCACCAATGGTGCGGCGGGCCAGGGAGCGGCCCATGAGTTCGCCCATCCGGATCACATGCGAACTGCCGGCCAGCTTGAGGATATCCACTGCGGCGTCCGACTCCGCAGTAGTGAGGATGGGAACCGTTTTGGAGAGCTCCCGGACGGTGAAGGCGATGTTGGTATTGTGAACCTCGGTGCTGGTGGAGGCCACGAGGGCGGCGCGCTCGACGTTGAGACGCGCGTAGGTGTCGGGCAGATCGGGTTCGCCGAGATAAACGTTGATGCCCAGATCGTGTAGGGACAACGCCTCGGATAACTCGGCCACCACCAACGCGTAGCCGTATCCGAATTGATTGAGTTTGGCGATCAAGGCGCGGGTGACCGGATCGAAATGGGTGAGGATGACGTGCCCGGCCGTATGGGCCGGCACCTGACGCGGCGCGCGGGCGGCAGTCTGGGCTTCCATCCACGGCGCGTAACAGAATTGGATGAAGGTGAAGGGCAACAGCACCAGCAAAAAAATCATGCCGGACAACAGGACGACCATGGAGAAAATGCGGCCCGCATCGCCTTGGAAGGTGATGTCGCCAAACCCCAGCGTGGACATGACGGTCAGCGTCCAGTAAAAGCCGGTGACCCAGCTATGCTGCTGGCCTTCCCGGTGCATCAGCAGTTGGAACAGGAGGCTGAAGATCAGGACGATGATCACCCACAGCGCCAGAAAACGCCCCAACAGCGTGAGGTTGCGGAGCGCCGCCTTGCGGTGCAGAAATCCCATCAGGTTGGCGATAAACGATTTCATCGGTATGGCCTGCGGTGGACTTTCTCCCGGACCGTTCCCGACCGGCAAGGAAATCCAAGGGAAGGTTTAA
Organism: Verrucomicrobia bacterium ADurb.Bin118; assembly: GCA_002070715.1. GTDB lineage: Bacteria > Verrucomicrobiota > Verrucomicrobiia > Limisphaerales > MWDV01 > MWDV01. The sequence goes on along the minus strand of MWDV01000129.1, from coordinate 8,687 downwards.
TCCCCTCCGCCGCGCGGTGACGAGCAAAAACGGCGCGGGCTCTCAAACCCGGCCGTCCGCCGCGCCGCAGCCGAAACTCAGAACCAAGGATTTTGGGCGCGGTTCAAGGTTGGTTTCGGAAGTATTCAATGGTTCGCGCCAGACCGTCGGCGAGGGCGACCCGGGGTTTCCATTTCAACAGCGTGCGCGCCCGGGTGATGTCCGGTCGCCGCTGCTTGGGATCATCCTGCGGCAACGGACGATAAACCACCCGGCTGCGCGCGCCGGTGAGCCGGATGATTTCCTCGGCAAACTGAAGCATCGTCAATTCCGTTGGATTCCCGATGTTCACTGGCAACGGTTCCGCGCTTAGCATCAGGCGGTAAATGCCCTCGACGAGATCGGCAACGTAACAAAAGCTGCGGGTCTGGGTGCCGTCGCCGAAGACGGTGAGCGGCTTGTTCCGGAGTGCCTGGCTGATGAAGGCCGGCACAACCCGGCCGTCCTGGAGGCGCATCCGCGGACCGTAAGTGTTGAAGATGCGCACGATGCGGGTGGCCACTCCATGCTCGCGGTGGTAGGCCATCGTCAATGCCTCGGCAAACCGTTTCGCCTCATCATAACAACCGCGCGGGCCGATGGGATTCACGTGACCCCAATAATCCTCTGTCTGCGGATGCACCTGCGGGTCGCCGTAAACTTCGGAGGTGGAAGCGAGGAGAAAACGCGCGCCTTTGTGCCGGGCCAATCCCAGCGCCTTGTGGGTGCCCAAGGAGCCGACTTTCAGGGTCTGAATCGGGTATTCGAGGTAATCCACCGGACTGGCCGGGGAAGCGAAATGCCAGATGTAATCCACCGGTTCCTCGAGAAACAGGAATTCGGTCACGTCCTGTTCAACAAACTTGAACTGCCGATGTCCTGCGAGGTGGGCGATGTTCTCGATGCGACCGGTGATGAAATTGTCCAGACCGATCACCCGGTGGCCTCGGGCCAGAAGTAAATCGGTGAGATGCGAGCCGAGGAAACCGGCGGCACCGGTGACAACCGAGACCGGGGAACGACGAGCGGCGGCGCGGCGGCGGGGCGGGGACATGGCGGGGATTACGGTGAGGCGTTGGAGGGAGCAGGGTTCAGGAACCGGCGTGAGAACGGCAGGGAATCATTTGGCGCCTTTGGCCATCAACACCACCGGGATGGTGCGCAACAGGATTTTCAAGTCCAGCCAGAGGGACCAGTTGTCAATGTATTCGAGATCCAGCCGCACCCATTCTGCGAAATCAGTGACTTCGTTGCGACCGCTGATCTGCCAGAGGCAGGTCAGACCGGGCCGCACGCTGAGGCGGCGCCGGTGGGCGACATCATCAAACCGCTGAACTTCGTCCACCGGCAGCGGCCGCGGACCGACGAGACTCATTTCGCCGCACAACACATTGAGCAGTTGGGGCAGTTCATCAATGCTGAAACGCCGGATGAACCGGCCCAGCGGGGTGATTCGCGGATCATTGGTAACCTTGAAGACGGGACCGGTCATTTCATTGAGCGCTTCCAGTTCGTGTTTCAACTGCTCCGCGTTGGTCACCATGGAACGGAACTTGTACATCATGAACGGATGACCGTTCAACCCGGCCCGTTGTTGCCGGAAAAACACCGGCCCGGGCGAGGTCAACTTGATCAGCGCGGCCACGGCCAGCAGAAGCGGAGACAGCACCAACAACAGCACCGCCGCGCCCGCGAAGTCGAGCACCTGTTTGACCACGCTTTGCCAGGAGAACTCGGGGGTGGCCCGGAACACCAGGACGGGCCGGCCGTAAAATTCATCCAAGGAAGTGCGCGAAATCTGCGTGCGGAAAAAGTCCGCCACCAGCCAGGCTTCGACGCCTTCAATCTCGCAGGCCCGGATGGCGGCTTCAATTTGTTCAAAGTGCGAATGTTCGGCGCTGATGATGACTCCGTTCACGGAATGCTCGTGGAGTTGTTCCACCAGGTGTTCGACGGGTTCCCGTGACAAGTCCACCCGTGCCACCACATCCAATCCCTCGTCGGGATGCGCCGCCAACAATTGGCGCAGTTGCGCAATCTCACTGGGCACGCCCACCAGAATGAACCGTTTGCGATACTGGGCCTGGCCGAGGCGGCTGCGAAACACCAAACGGATGATTTCCTCTTTCGTCAGGACCAACACCAAGGCAATGCCGCCAAACCAGATGATGGTCCACCGCGCCATGTCCAGCCGGGCAAAGAAGAGCATCAACGTCACGCCCATGCAGATGATCACGCAGCCTTGGATTAAAGGCCAGACCTTGCGCCATCGCGGGCCGAGCAAGGGGCGCCGGTAAAAACCGCTGGCTTCCAGAACCAGCGGGGCTGCGGGAATCAGGATGAGATACAACCACAAATAGCTCTCAAACGGACGCGGCGGCGGCGGCAGTTCCAGCCAGCGAATGATGTCGGGATTCGCCCGCAAGGCGTAGGCCAGCCAGAAACTCAGGGCAAACAACCCCGCATCCATCCATTGATGGATTGCGGTGCGAATCTGTCGGTCGCGGCGGGGCATGGCGGGGTTGCGGATCTATTCAGGGACTGGCGGCGGGCGGTGTCAATTGAAATTCTGGCACGGCGGCGCTCAAAAACTGTTCCATCCGCCGGTACGTGGCCTCCTCCCCGCCTGGGGCGCAGACGCTGAAACAGGTCACATAAGCCCAGCGTTGCAGCATCCCGGAGCGCAAGAGTTCCCGGGCCATCCACCACATGCGTTCTCCGTGACGGGCGGTGTAGGCGCCGTCGCAGACGAACCAATACACATAAAGCCCCCGCAACGGCACGGTCTGGCCGTTCACCGTGGCTTCGCGCGAGGTGGTCAACTTCATCACCGGCAGATCGTAGGGTGGGCGTCCGTTGATGCGCACCTGGGTGACTTCCTCCCGGTCAATGTGCCACCCGCCGCCTGTCAGACAAAACTGCGGCTGATGCAGGCTGGTCCGGTCGGTGCCCATGAGCACCACATTGAGCAACGTCTCAAAGCCATCCGGCGCCTGGTAGCGGCGCTGCCCAAAGCTGGTGTCCGGCGGCAACGTGTTCAGAACTTCCGCCGTGGTTTCGACCGGTTGGGAATCGAAGTCCGCCACCCGTTCCGGCAACAGAACTTCCAAGCGGACACTGTCGGGAATGGGCTGGGTTTTCACGCCGGGCGCGCCCAACCGATGTCCGGCCTTCATTCGCACCAAAGCCCCCGCCCCACCCGCCATCAACGCGAGAGCGACACCGGCCACGATCCATTGCGCGCGTTTCACGGGATCGTTCCCTCCGTGGCCGTGGTGGGCGGGCCCTCCTCCCGTCGCGCCGGAGACGGCTCCCGCAGCCATCGTTCCAGCAGCAGCACGCACACCAGCGCCACCGCAAACGTCACAAACCCAAACTTCTGTTCCACCGCCAGCCCGTATTTCTGGCCGAACAGTTCTGTGACAAAAATCGTGAAGGTGATGCGGATTACATTCCCCAGCACCGCGAGCGGAAAGGCTGAGAGCACCATGACCGCCCGTCGCCAGGGCGACCGGAACACCAGGAAACCGAAAATCGTTGTCAAGGCCAGCAGGGCCACGAGACTGCGGATGCCACTGCAGGCGGGCGCCACATCGAATTGGAAAGTCCGCTGCATATCGTAAATCAACGAGCCGTCCCGGATCACGTCAAACCCCGCCGCCTGGCTGATGCCTACGGAGATGTAGCTGACCAGCATGCGGAGCGGGAACGTCACTTTTTCCGCCAGCGAACCGAACGGAATACAAAACACGAACAGAAAAAAGGGAAAGAAACTGGCCCGCAAAAAACGCCAGCCCCACGCCAGGCCCATCAATCCGTAGATTCCGCCAAACAATCCAATGATCGAAAGCCGCGGTTGCTGGATCATGTAACCAATCAGATGCAGGCCCAAGGCAACGGCCACCAGGACCAATCCCGGCCACCACAATCCCAATGGCAGAGCCATCAACTCCCGGCGTTTCCACCACAGCAACGCCAGCACCACCACCGGCATCAACGCCCCGTGGCCTTCGTCCCAATCATTGGCGCTCCACGCGTTCCACATCCAGCCCGGCAGGGACGGCGTGTTCACGTAACCGAACGTCGAGTTGCCGAGAAAATGGAAGAGCCCGAGCCAAACCGCCAGTAAGGCGAAAAACAACCCTTTGTTGGGCAGTTGCCGCCAGTAATCGTGAAATTCCACCCGGAATTCCTCAACCCAGCCGGTTTGTGGTTGGTCGCTCATGTGAAATTATCCGCGCCGAATTGGATACCTGAATTCCCGATTTTACTCAATAGAATTTACCGATGGAGCGCATCTGGAGAACTCACTGAGTCGTTGAAGAGACACCTTTATTGGCAAGCGGCAACCCGGTTGGATGAGGGATTCGTCGCGCGACGTTTACGCGGCGGAAGGTCGCTCTTTGCCCCAAGCCCGCCCGCGCAGTCCGTCGGCCAGCAGGTAATAGAGAAACAAGGTGTTAAAGCGCAGGTAGCGCGGTCCCAGGCGTCGCGGCTCTGAAATCAGCCGAAACAACCACGTCAACCCCGCGCGTTGCCACCCGATCGGCGCGTCGGGTTTTAACCCCGCGTTCGCGTCAAAGGCAAAGCCCACCGTCAACACCACACCCCGCCGCAGCGCCGCCTTGTGCCGCGCCGCCCAGGTTTGTTGTTTGGGCGTGCCGAAACCGACCCAGATAAAATCGGGCGCCAGGGTGTGCAGCTCCTCCATCACCCGGACTTCCGCCTCCAATTGACCATCCTCCTCGCACCAGCCGTGGAACGCGCCCACGAAGCGCAATCCGGGATTGCGCTGTTGAAAAATTTCCCGCAACCGCGCGCCGCATTCCGCCGATCCGCCCAGCAGATAATGCGTCGTGCCGGCCGGCGCGGTTTCCAGAAACCGGCGCATGAAGGTCGGGCCATAGACCCGGTCCCGCAAGCCGGCGCCGGCACGGTTGAGACACCACACGAGCGGCATACCGTCCGGCAGCAAATGGTCGTAAGTGGCGATGATGGCGCGGAACGCCGGGTCATGGCGCATGGCGGTCACGATGTGCGTATTGACGAATTCCAGCGTGAAACAACGCGGTGCGCGCGCCCACGCCAGACATTGCGCGGCCAGTTCGTCATACGTGGTGACGAGCAGCGGCGCCCCAAGCACATACAGGGTTTTCATGCGCGCACCCCGCGGGTCGCCGCCATGGAATCCGCCAATTTCATGGGCGCCACGCTACGGAAACCCGGACGAAAACGCACGCCCTTTCCCGCCGCCCAAGGAATCTGGAAGCGTACGCCTCGCGCCATGTGCGATTATCTTGACCATTCGCCTCTGGTGGGACAGATTACCTTCGCCACGAACGGCACGACCGTGATGACCACGACCAACGGTTACGATCGTCTGAACCGCCTCACGAACACCTCGTCGTTGGGAGGGACAGGTTCCACCCTGTCCCAATTTGATAACCAATACAACCCCGCCGGCCAGCGCACAAGCGTGACGAACCTGGACGGCAGCTATTGGGTGTATGGTTATGACAGTATGGGCCAGGTCACGAGCGGGAAGAAGTATTGGAGCGATGGCACACCCGTTGCCGGGCAGCAGTTTGATTATGCGTTCGACGACATTGGCAACCGGCAGACCACCGCGCGGGACCTGCGGCAGGCTTCCTATTCGGTGAACAGCCTGAACCAATACACCAGCCGCACCGTGCCGGGGTTTGTGAACGTGCTGGGCACGGCCACGAACACCGCCACCGTCAGCTTGTGGAGCCAGGACAATCTTGCGCTCTACACGCCCACGACGCGCCAGGGGGATTATTTCCGGGGGGAAATGTTGGTCAACAACAACACGGGCGCGGTGTGGTTGACCATCACGAGCGTGGCCGCGCTGAGCAACTACACCGGGGCGGACATCGTGACCAACATCGCGGGCAGTCTGTTGCTGGCGCAGAATCCGGAAACCTTCATCTATGACGCCGATGGCAACTTGATCCGCGACGGGCTGTGGGATTATACGTGGGACGCGGAGAACCGGCTGGTGAAACAGGAAAGCCTGAGCGGAGCGCCGACGGCGTCGAAGTTGAAGCTGGAATTTCAGTATGATTCCCAGGGTCGGCGCATGCAGAAGCTGGTGTCCACGAATAACGGCTCGGTTTACGTGGCCCAATACACGAATCGCTTCGTGTATGACGGCTGGAACTTGCTCGCCAGCCTCAATCCGGCATCGTCGGTCCGCCAGGCTTACCTGTGGGGCTTGGATTTGAGTGGGACGATGCAAGGCGCGGGCGGCGTGGGTGGGTTGCTGGCCATCACCGACACCAGCCAGGGTTCGCGCTTCTGCGCGTATGACGGCAATGGCAATGTGACCGCCTTGCTGAAAGCGGATGGCGCCGGGCTGACCGCGCAATACGAGTATGGCCCGTTCGGGGAAGTCCTCCGCGCCACCGGCCCCATGGCCAAGGCCAATCCGTTCCGGTTCTCAACCAAATATCAGGATGAGGAAACCGACCTGCTCTACTACGGTTATCGGTATTACAACGCGAGCACGGGACGGTGGCTAAACCGAGACCCTATCCAAGAAAAAGGTGGATTGAATCTTTGCGGATTCGTTCACAACAATCCGATCAACTTCTTCGATCCTACGGGACAGAATCCGGCTGCCGGTGGAGTAATCGGTGGAGGGGTAGGCACAGTGATCTGCCCAGGGATCGGAACGGCTATTGGTGTGGGCGTTGGCATCATCGTAGGCGGCATTGTCGTTTGGATAGCGGCAGATATAATTAGTGATGTCTGCAAAAAGCCAAAGGATGACAAGTGTGAGAAGCCAAAGAAATGCCTTCCCTGTAATCCTGCGGTCGGATCTATTGCGTATCGGGTTGATAGGCCGCCCTCACCGCCTCACAACGACATTCCAACGCCGCACTCACACATGTTTATGATGAACCAAAGCCCACCGGCAGCCGGTTGTCGGTGTTTCTGGGTTGAGATACTCAAAGACCCTTTGCCTGGTATCCTCGGTCCACCGATAACGCCCGCTCAGGGTGGCGGCGTTGCTCCGTAATTTTATGACAGCTTTTCACTACAAGAGCGGTGAAGCGGTTCAGGAAGGCGACATTGTTGCCGTGGTTGGTAAACGAGCTACCGTTGAAAGCGTGTTCCCTGAACGTACTAGCGAGGCACGGGACTTTGCCTGCTTCGAAACTGGCGGGTTGCTGCTCAAGTTTGAGGATGGAGACCTTCAAGTGTGGCGGTGGGTCAATGAAGACCTTGAATTTCAAGGTCGAGCCAATGCACACAAGTAATACGGTGCCCCGCCAAACGGTGTAAAGAATCTAGCTCACTGTCGTCCGAGTGCGATAGCAGGTCGGCCACCCGCGCCCGCGCCATAGCCCCGCAGTTTGCTCCTTGGGCCGCTTCTGACGGAACTGGGGAATTGTCTGCGCCTGTTTCTACAACGATGCCGCCCCTGACGGGGCTGGGCTTCCGCTTCGGCGGGTGGTGCGTCATCGAGCACTGGCGTGACCCAGACATTGCCCTGGGCGAGGTTGTTTCTGCTGGTCGAAAGCGCCAGAGGGCTGGCGCAGTCCAAAAGCTGGCGCATGAATCTGGCGCACGGGCAAACGCGAAGCGTCATGGAGTGCGGCCGTCCCCTGCCGCTTTCTGCAAGCAACGTCAGGCAGAGTAGGGGAGCGCCCCCGCCCCGGGTGCGGTTCGACGCGCCTCGCGTCGAACGCTGGCTCGGGCGAACAGAGTGAAGCGTAGAAATGCCCGCTTTGTCGGTTTTTCTGCCGGACGAGGCGTCCGCCAGCACACGCGAGGCGCGTATGTTCCCCAGTCCCAGTGGGAGGGACAGGTTCCACCCTGTCCCCATTCCTTCTTCTACTTCCCGAGCGCCGGAGGCGCGGCCTTTTTGTAGAAATCTCCAGCCATCGCCTCGCCAGCCCCGTTCGGGGCGGCATCTGCCCTCATTTGGCCTCGAGGCGGAGATTGGAGGCAACGGCAATTGTAAAGGAAACTGTTGTTGGTTTTGTTACCTGCTGACGCAGCGCTCGCAAGTTATCCGCGAGTGGTTGAAGACGCGGCGGCAGGAAAGAGGGAAGCGCACAAGCGGCTTGCTTTCTCCCGCTTTGCGGAGGCATGTTCCCATCCATGGTTTTACCGGAGCAACCCGTCACTGTGACTCCCGAACAAGTCGCGGCGTTGAGTGCCGAGCTGGCCAAAATGCGGCACGACATTCGCGGTCATCTTTCCGTTATTCTGGCCGCTGTGGAATTGGTGCGGCTGCAACCGGCGCAGGCGCAGCAGCGGCTGGGGACGCTGGTCGAGCAGAACGGCAAGATCATTGAGCGCATGGAACGCCTCACCCGGGAATTCGAGCGCACCCTGCAAATCCAGCGTTGATCGGGCGCGTCACTCCGCCCCGGCGACGGCGGCAAAGCGTAATCCCCGCGTACAGACCCGCAACTCGCGGAAATCCAGAGTTTCCGTCACGGCCTGATAAATCAGCGCACCAGTCAGGATGATGTCCGCGCGTTCGGCCGGCAACCCAGGCAAGGATTGGCGCGCGACCCGCGGTAAGGTCCACAAGCGGGACACCCATTGCGCCAGACACGCGCGGGAGAGCCGCGTGGCCTCGATCCGCTCGCGGTTGTAATCCGAGCGCTGCATTTCCATGCGCGCCAAAACAA
>MWDV01000128.1 GCA_002070715.1 Verrucomicrobia bacterium ADurb.Bin118 | reverse complement strand
GGGGGTGTTATCCACCGCCTGGGTCAAGGCGGATTATCAATCCACCATCCTTGCTGACAATCCCTCGGGTTATTGGCGACTCAGTGAGAAGCCGGTGACGCTGGCGGACATTCAGGTTACCAACCGCGGGAGCCTCGGAGCTGCCGCCAACGGTGAGTTCATCGGCTATGTGGGCCGGGAAGAAGCCGGCGCGCTGGTGGGCAGCGACGATTGGGCGATGCACTTTTGGAATAGCCCCGAGGTGAGCCGGATTTATTTCGGCAGTCCGGCGGCGTTCAACTTCACCGGCGATGGCAAAGACCAGCCCTTCACTTTGGAGATTTGGGCCAAGCCGATGTCCGTGCCCACAGGCAGCCAGCGGCTCATGTCCAACGCTCAAGGCGGCCAGGGCTATGGGTTGACCTTCTTCGGCGACGACAAGTTGCGGTTTACGGCTTTTGGCGTCGCCGATGTCAACTCGGATGCCGCGCCCGCCGCGTTTGTCAGCAACCAGTGGTATCACGTCGCCGTGACCCGCGGGGTTGGAAACGTCACCTTCTACTTGAACGGGAAGCAACTGGGGGCGGTGAAACCCCTGGCCACAATTAACACCACGGCCAACCCGTTGACCTTGGGGCGCACCGCCACGGGCGGGGAGGCGTTTACCGGGGTGCTTGATGAACCGGCGGTGTACGCCAGCGTGCTTTCAGCGGAACGGATTGCCGCGCATTATTATGCCGCGCTGACCAATGGCCCGGGTTATCCCGCGGTGATTTTGGCGGATGATCCCATTGGCTATTGGCGGCTTAACGAGCCCAAAAAAGTCCAGTCCACCAGCGTCATCGCCAACAGCGGGTCTTTGGGTGCGGTGGCCGATGGGGCCGTGTTTGGCGCGGAAGGTAGTGTCCGGGGCGGACTGGCCTCCCCGTTGTCGGGCGATCCCGATACGGCGATGGAATTTATCCAGGTGGGGCCGGCTTATTCCTTGCCGATGGGCGGGATGATTAGCGTGCCGTATCACGCGGACCTGAACACGGCGAGCTTCAGCGTGGAATGTTGGGCGCGGCTGGATTCCTGGGCCAATGTGCATCAATCGCCGGTGACCAGCCGTTATAGCGCGGGTTATACCAATCAGGGATTCATCCTTTATGCGGCGCCCTCCGGCAACTTGCCGCGTTGGGAATTCTGGACCGGCGGCGGCACCGTGTGGAATACCGTCAATGCGGGCGGTCCGGATGTGGTGATGAACCAGTGGACGCACTTGGTGGCCACCTATGACGATGAGAATCGGATTCTGGCTTTGTACGTTGATGGACGCCTGGCGCGGGGTCTGGCGGACCGACTGACTTTGCCCAGCCAGGCGAATCCCCTGCGGATTGGGGCCGGCAGTTCGGAAGTGAATTTCGGCCAGTACCACTGGCAGGGGGGCGTGGATGAAGTGGCCGTGTATCCAGGAGTTTTATCGCCCGAGCAAGTGATCGCGCATTATCGGGCGGCGACGGGCAACCCCCCGCCGGTCACCGCCGCTCCCGGAATTCAGCAGCAACCCCCGGCAGACATCGCGGGGTGGGCCGGGCAACCGATCCGGGTCAGTTGTGTGGTCACGGGCAGTCTGCCGATGCAGTTGCAGTGGTATCGGGTGTCGTCGGATAACCTCACCATGACGCCCGTCCCCAACGCGACGAACCTGATTTTGAATCTGTCGTCCCCCAGCGCGGCGGAGGCCGGATATTACTACCTGACCGCCACCAATGCCGCGGGGGGCGCCGAGAGCGAATGGGTTAACGTGGATATTCTTTCGGCAATGGGGCCGGAGTTCACGTTGAATGCGCCGGCCGAGGTGCCGGTTTATGCGGGCGGCACCGCGGGCATTCCTGTGATCGCCTCGAATACGCCACCCATCACCTACCAATGGCAATCCAACACGGTGAACATCGCCAGCGCCACGCGCTCCGTTTTGGCGCTGCCGAACGTGCAGCCGTCGTATGCGGGCGCCCAATTCCGGGCGATGGCCGCCAACCCGGTTAGCTCCGTGTTCAGCGATCCGGCGCAATTGAAGGTCCTCACGCCGCCCAACTTCACCTATGCCGCCCAAGTCATCCGGTTGAATCCGCTGGCTTACTGGCGGCTTGGCGAAGCATCCGGCCCCCTGGCGTTCGATTATTGGGGCGGGCATCCGGCGCTCTACGTGGGCGCGGTCCAAGGGCAGACTCCGGGCGGAATTATGGCCGATGACGACGGCGCCGTTTCCCTGTGGGGCGGTGGCGCTGGCGTGCAGACCTTGGAAACGACCCCGTTCGGGTTCTCCGGTTTCCAGAATTTTACGCTGACCACTTTTGTCAAGGTCACGACGCCGGTCGCCGCCAATACCGCGGCGCGCATCTTCTCGAACTGGCAAGCCGCGACGCCGACCAACGCGAGCAGTGGCTTTGGTTTCGGGCTGTATGGCATGACCAAATTGCGGTTCACGGCCTTTGGTGTTGTGGACTTGGACGCCAACGTGGCCAGTCTGGAAAGTGATAAGTGGTATCATTTGGCTGCGGTCCGCAGCAATCACCTGGTTTACTTGTACATCAACGGAACGCTGGCCAACAGCGGCACGGTGGGCGCCATCCGGCCCTCCGTCATGCCGCTGCAATTGGGGAGCAACCCCAATCCTGGCAATCCGGAATCCATCAGCGCCATGCTGGACGAAGCGGCGGTGTTTGACCGGGCGCTGGCACCGGATGAAATCGCCTCGCTCTACTCGGCCCGGTTTGGATTAATGCCGCCGGAAATTGTGAAGCATCCCGCGCCGAGCCAGGTGTTCGTGGGCGGGACCGCCCGGTTTGAAGTGCAGGCGGTCGGCAGTCTGCCGCTGGGATACGCTTGGAAGGCCAATAACGTGGCCATTCCCGGTGCCACCAATGCGTGGCTGGAGATACCCGGCGTGACCCTGGCCCAAAATGGAGTCGCCTACTCGGTCACCGTCGCCAACGCCGCGGGCAGCGTCCAAAGCCATTCGGCACTGCTCACGGTTTCCACCCCGTCAGGGTATCCGGCCGCCGTGGTCGCGGATGATCCGGTTGCCTTCTACCGACTGGGAGAATCGGCGGGCCCGGTGGTTTACGATGTGTGGGGAGGGCACGCGGGCCAGGCCAACGACTCCGTCAGTTTTGGCGAGGAGGGCGCCTTGGCCGGGGATCCGAATACGGCGATAGTCTGCGACGGCTTCACCAGCCGGATTGACGTGCCGTATCATCCCAACCTCAACCCGGCCATCTTCTCGGTGGAAGCCTGGGCGAAGGTCATGGGCCGGCAGGGGAATTATCGGGCGCTGATTTCCGCCCGGGACGAGGGCAGCGGATTTTCGAACGGCTTTATCATCTACGCCACCGCGGGGAATAACTGGTCGTTCTGGGTCGGCGACGGTGCCGGTTGGCGGGTTCTGGACGGGCCGCCCGTCGCGTTGGATGAGTGGACTCATCTCGTGGCGACTTATGACGGGGAGACCAAGTACTTCTATGTCAACGGCGAGCTCGTGGGGACGCAAATGATCGGGTACGCGCCCAATACCTTGCGCCCGCTCCGCATCGGCGCGGGCCGCAACGAGTTTGATACGCCGCCCCCCGGCGATCCCACGCTCTACTGGTTCGACGGCGCCATTGACGAAGTGGCGGTCTATGACAAAGTGCTGACGCCCGAACAGATCGCCTCGCATTATGGCTTGGGCTTGTACGGCAGCGACACCAAGCCCTTCTTCCGGCGCGAACCGGCGCCCCAATCGGTGGCCGTGGGCACACCCGTGGTGCTCAGCGCCGAGGTTGGCGGCAGCCCGCTGTTGCAGTATCAATGGTACCAGGATGGCGCGCTGCTGGACGGCGCGACGAGCGCGGCGCTGGTTATTCCGGATGCGCCCTATGCCGCCAACGGCAATTATGAATTGGCCGTCACCAACAGCATCGGCGGTATTCGGAGCGCGGCGGTGCGGCTCGCCGTGATGCCCCCGGCGCAATTCTGCAATCTGACCAACGACCTCGTGTTGCACCTGGCGTTCGAAGACAACTTCAACGATTCCTCCGGACGCGGCCACGATGCGGTGAGCAGCAGCCCGCCGACGTTCGTGCCCGGACCGTTGGGCAAAGCCGTCCGGTTGGTGACGGATCCCGGCAGCTCCACCTTCAACCACCTCCAGGTTTACGATACGGCGACCTATGCGGCGCATCCGGACTTCCAATTCAGCACCGACGTGGACTTCTCCGTGTCGTACTGGGTGCGGTTCACGGGCACGCCGGGGGATCTGCCGTTCCTGGCCACGGCTTGGAATTCGTATGGACAACAAGGCTTGACCTTCGCCCCCGGTTGGGAAACCGGCACCTGGTCGTATTATCTCGGGGCCATTCCGGACACGGGCGATGATTTGGGCACCGGTTACAACACCGATCAAATCAACGACGGCCAGTGGCATCTCCTGGTGCATTCGTTTGATCGCTCCGGCAATGCGGTCACCTATCTGGACGGCGTGGAAGTGGATGTGCGGTCCATGGTCGGCGTGGGGGACTTGGATTCCTACTACTACCTGACGATCGGGCAGGATCCCTCAACGGCTTATGCCGAAGCGGCGGTCCTGGAGATGGACGATGTGGGCATCTGGCGCCGGGCGCTCTCGGCCTACGAAGCTCAATCCATCTACACGGTGGCCACCACTGCGGGCAAGAGCTTTGACACCTACGGCCCGGTGACCCTGCAAATCATCCCCACCGGGCCCGAGCTTGAATTGATCTGGCAGGCCGGCACGCTGGAACAAGCGGACGAGGTCAACGGCCAGTACACGCCGGTGCCCGGCGCCGTCGCGCCGTATTACAAAGTCACGCCCGGCGTGGTGCGGAAGTTCTACCGGATCAAACTGTAATCAGATCGCCGGCATTGCCGGATCGGGATCGTGCAACGGCGGCGGGGGAAAATCCTCCGCCGCCGGTTGTACATCCGTGGCCCGCCGCGACCACCCAACGCTGCACGCGGCGGCGCGTCATCAAGGCAACAATCCGCCCGGCCCGCGCCGGACAACCCTTTCTTGCCGATAGTTCCTCGAACTTTTAATCTGCCCATCAACGCTTTCCGGATGACGACCTGGTCGTCATCGTGCTGACGAACACGGACGAACAAATCGCGACCACGTTGGCGCGGAAAGTGGCCACGTTTTACTTCGAGAAATAGCCGGCAACCACTTCAAGCTTTGCTTTTGCTCCGTCGGGTTTTCTGTTTCTGCGGCCGAGCGGAGCGCGGTTCGACGGGCGGATCGTGCCGCCGCGGCTGCAACAACTTGGCCACCAGCCCGGTCCAGCCGGTTTGGTGGGACGCGCCCAAACCGAGTCCCGTATCGCCGTGGAAATACTCGTGAAAGAGCAGGTAATCTTTGAAGTGCGGATCGTGTTGCAGTTTGGGATGGCTGTTTAAGGCGGGACGTTGACCGTTGGCATCGCGCAGTAACAAGCGACAGAGACGGTGCGTGATCTCTTCCGCCACTCCTTTCAGAGTGGTGAAATTTCCCGAGTGGGTCGGGCACTCGATTTTGAAGTCGTCGCCGTAGTAATGATGGAATTTTTGCAACGACTCAATGATGAGAAAATTCATCGGCATCCACACCGGTCCGCGCCAGTTTGAATTGCCGCCGAAGAGATTGCCGCGGGACTCACCGGGCCAATAGGTGATTTCATGCATCATTCCGCCGCATTCAAGTCGGAACGGTTGATGCGCATGAATTTTTGAGAGCGCCCGCACCCCGTAATCGGAGAGGAATTCCGTTTCGTCCAGCATGCGCCGCAACAAACACTTCATGCGATGACCGCGCAGGAGCGACAACAAATTGCGCTCGCCCAATCCGTGCTCCTGCCATCGTGAAACCAATCGCGCCAGGTCCGGGCGATACTTGAGATACCACTCCATGCGTCCCGTGAAGTCCGGCAGTTTGGCGAGCAATTCGGGCTCGAGGGTTTCGACGGCAAACAGCGGGATCAATCCCACGATGGACCGCACTTTGAGCGGAATTTCGCGCCCTTCGGGGGTGCGCAGTTCGTCGTAATAAAATGCGTCGGTTTCGTCCCACAACCCGATGCCGGTGTCGCTGGCGTTGATGGCTTCGGCAATGGCGAGAAAATGCTCGAAGAACTTGGTCGCAATGTCTTCGTAAACGCGGTTGTGCTGCGCCAGTTCGAGGGCGATCCGGAGCAGGTTCAGCGAATACATGGCCATCCAGCTCGTGCCGTCCGCTTGACTGATCGTGCCGCCGGTGGGCAGGGGCGCGCTGCGATCAAACACGCTGATGTTGTCGAGTCCGAGGAAGCCGCCGTGGAAAATGTTGCGCCCTTGCGCATCCTTGCGATTGACCCACCAGGTGAAATTCAACAGCAGTTTGTGATAAACACGCTCGAGGAAGGCAATGTCGCCCGGATCGTCCGGATGCCGGGTGCGCCGCTGTTTGCGATCCATCTGGAAAACGCGCCAGGCCGCCCAAGCGTGGACCGGCGGGTTGACGTTCCCAAATTCCCACTCGTAAGCGGGGAACTGGCCGTTGGGGTGCATGTACCATTCGCGCGTGATGAGGATCAGTTGCTCCTTGGCAAATTCCGCGTCCACCAAAGCCAACGGCACGCAATGAAAAGCGAGATCCCAAGTCGCGTACCACGGGTATTCCCATTTGTCCGGCATGGACATGACGGTGGAATTGTTGAGGTGCGTCCATTCCGCGTTGCGACCCTGCTTTCGCGCTGGCGGCGGTGGGGGAAGACCGGGATCGCCGTTCAGCCAGTCGCGCACGTCGTAATAGTAAAACTGTTTCGACCAGATCAGTCCGGCAAAAGCCTGTCGCTGTATCCGCCGCTCATCTTCATCAGTGATTTCTTTTTGCAGCTCCGCGTAAAAATCATCCGCTTCCGATTGCCGTTGCGTTAAAATTTCGTCGAAGTCGGCAAAAGCATTGCGGTTGGACGCCGAACCGGATTGCGCGTTGGCGGCGACAAGACGCAGGCGGATTGCCGCCGATTGACCGGGGGCAACTGAGAGTTGGTAGAGAACTCCGGCCTTCGTGCCGGTTTGCGAGGCATCGGCGGCGGTTTTATCACCGTGGATCAGATATTCGTTGAAGGCGTCCTTGAACGCACCTTTGGCGTCCGGCTGGTCGTGATGTCGGCGCAGGTTGGTTTCATTTTCGCAAAACAACACTTCGGGCTGACCTTCCATGAACAGTCGGAATTCTCCCAGCTCAGCGTGACGCGCCGTGAGCGCGCCGCGGTTGGTCAGCAACAAAGTCGGTTTGGCGGTTTGCTGGTTCCAACTCCAGGTGTTGCGAAACCAGAGTTGGGGCAGCAAATAAAGGCGCGCGACGCCCGGACCGCGGTTGCAAGCCGTGACGCGCATGAGCAAGTCGTCGGGCGCCGCCTTCGCGTATTCCACGAAGACATCCCAATAGCGGTCGTCGTCGAAAATGCCCGTGTCCAATAACTCATACTCGGACGATTGCGGGTCCGCTTTGCGGCGCGCATTTTCCTGCACCAACTCGTCGTAGGGAAAGGCGCGTTGCGGATATTTGTAGAGCAGCTTCAAGTAGGAATGCGTGGGCGTCGCGTCGAGGTGGTAATACAGTTCCTTGACGTCCTCGCCGTGGTTGCCCTCGTGATTGGTCAGTCCGAAGAACCGCTCCTTGATGATCGGATCCTTTCCATTCCACAGGGCGAGAGCCAGACAGAGACGGCATTGTTCGTCACTGATGCCAGCGATGCCGTCTTCGCCCCAGCGATAAGCGCGGCTGCGGGCATGGTCGTGCGGAAAATATTTCCACGCCGTTCCGTTCGGAGAATAATCTTCACGCACCGTGCCCCATTGCCGGTCGGCGAGGTAAGGTCCCCAGGCGCGCCAGTTGGCTTTACCGGCATTTGCCGCGGCGAGACGTTGAGCTTCAGCATTCATGCGCCGTGCAAACTTGTAAGCGCGTTAAGTACGGAAGGAAATCGGTAAAAAGCGAGCTGCTTGAATATCACGCGCCCAGCGTGCCACTGGACCCAAGGGCAATCAAGGTCCGACCGAACTGCCAAGCATATGCAGTTGCTTGAGTGGGCTGTTCCTTCCTAAGCCGGAACGATTCGATTGGAGTTTGGGTGGAACGGGCCACTGGCCCGTTCTGTCGGGCTGCCAGCCCGACAGCTGAACGCAAAGCGTGCGAACCAAATGGTGTGCGGTCTCCGTGCGCTCGGCTGGGCGGCAGGTTGCCGCCCAGAACGGCCAGGTTGGCCGTTCCACTTGGATCAACTGCATCGTTCCGGCTAAACTATTGCTGCATGCTGATTGGCAATTCTTCGGTTGTCGCCTTGGAATGACCGCAATTTTAGTGGTCTGGTCCGCTTTGCTCCATGCGACTCCTTCGGTGTAAATCATCAATTATCCGGCGTACGGAACCCACGGAGCGTTGTCGGGTGTAGTCGCTGGCGCCGGGCGCTCTCGGCCTACGAAGTTCAATCCATCTACACGGTGGCCACCACTGCGGGCAAGAGTTTTGACACCTACGGTCCGGCCACTCTGCAAATCATCCCCACCGGACCCGAGCTCGAATTGATCTGGCAGGCCGGCACGCTGGAACAGGCGGACGAGGTCAACGGCCAGTACACGCCGGTGCCCGGCGCTGTCGCGCCATATTACAAAGTCACGCCCGGCGCGGTGCGGAAGTTCTACCGGATCAAACTGTAATCAGATCGCCGGCATTGCCAGATCGGGATCACACAACGGCGGCGGGGGGAAATCCCCCGCCGCCGGTTGTACGTCCGTCGCCCGTCGCGACCACCCAACGCCGCGCGCGGCGGCGCCGTCATCAAGGCAACAATCCGCCCGGCCCGCGCCGGGCAACCCTTTCTTGCCGATTGTCAGTAAAATTTCTAAGATCAAGGCCTAGTGCTTTTACGGCGATGAGCAAACCTTTCTCAGACCGAGATCAAAAGAGCAATCGGGGGGCATGTTCCGGGCCCGTTGAACCCGAGCGGTCTCGCCGAAGCAACCTGAACCAAAAGGAGCGCACCAATGCCCCGCATTTTTGATAACATCGAGGATTCACTGCTTCCGGCACTGCAACAAACGCTGGCGGTATCCGATCGGGCAGACTTCAGCGTCGGCTATTTTAATTTGCGCGGCTGGAAAGCGATTGATGGCCTGATTGAGAGATGGGACGGCGAGGCGGGCCGTCAGTGCCGCTTGCTGGTTGGAATGCAGCAGTTGCCCCAGGACGAACTGCGCGCCCTCGTGGGCCTTGCCAAGCAGCCGAAGGGGCTCGACAACCAAACCGCCCTCCGGCTCAAGAAACGGCTGGCGGAGGATTTCCGCGCCCAACTCTGCTGCGGTGCTCCGTCCAACGCCGACGAGGTCGGGTTGCGGCGGTTGGCCCGTCAACTCAAAGCGAAGAAGGTCGTGGTTAAACTCTATCTCCGCCACCCGTTGCATGCCAAATTGTACCTCTGCTTTCGATCCGACCCGGTCAATCCCATTGTTGGCTACGTTGGCAGCAGCAACCTCACGCTCTCCGGTCTGGCCCATCAGGGGGAACTGAACGTGGATGTGATGGATCACGACGCGGGCGTGAAGCTGTCCCAGTGGTTTGAGGATCGCTGGAACGACCAGTGGTGCGTGGACATCTCCGCCGAACTGGTTCAGATCCTTGAGCACAGTTGGGCGCGGGAAACGCTCATTCCACCCTATCACATTTACATCAAAATCGCCTACCATCTGGCGCAGGAGGCCCGCGCCGGGTTGGCGGAATTCCGCATCCCGCCGGAATTTGGTCATCGCCTGTTCGACTACCAGATCGCGGCGGTGAAGATCGCGGCGCATCACTTGAACAAACGCGGCGGTGTGCTGATCGGCGATGTGGTTGGGCTTGGCAAAACGCTCATGGCGAGCGCCGTCGCCAAGATTTTCCAAGAGGATCACCTGACGGAGACGCTCATCATCTGCCCGAAGAACCTGACCAAGATGTGGCAGGATTACGTTGATGAGTACCGGCTGCTGGCCAAGGTGCTTTCGATTACACGGGTCATCCACGAATTGCCCAACTTGAGGCGCTACCGCGTGGTGCTGTTGGATGAAAGCCACAACCTGCGCAACCGGGCGGGCAAGCGCTACCGGGCCATTCAGGAGTACATCCAAGAAAACGAAAGCCGCTGCATCATGCTGTCGGCGACGCCGTACAACAAAACGTACCTCGACCTATCCAACCAGCTTCGCTTGTTCATTGCCGAAGACCGGGACCTGGGCATTCGGCCGGAGCGGCTGCTCAAGGAGATGGGCGAAACGGACTTTCTGCGCCAGCACCAATGCCCGGTCCGTTCGCTGGCCGCATTTGAAAAAAGCCCGCACACCGATGACTGGCGCGAATTGATGCGCCTGTTCATGGTGCGGCGCACCCGCAGCTTCATTCAGGAGAACTACGCCACGCGCGATCCGGTCAACGGCCGGAAATTCCTGACTTTCCCCGATGGGACGCGCTCCTATTTCCCCGAGCGCAAGCCGAAGACGGTCAAGTTTGAAGTCAACGACAAGGACGCCAACGATCAGTACGCCCGCCTCTACGCCCCCAAGGTGGTTACCGCGATCAACGCGCTCGTCCTGCCGCGCTACGGGTTGGGAAACTACATTGCCGCCCGCCCGCACCCACCGCCGACGAAGGCCGAAACGGAGCAGATTCAGGACTTGAACCGCGCGGGGCAACGGTTGAAAGGTTTTTGCCGCACGAACCTGTTCAAGCGGCTGGAAAGTTGTGGCGAGGCATTCCAGCAATCCATCGAGCGCCATATCCTGCGCAATTACATCTTCCTGCATGCCTTGGCGCAGGACTTGCCGTTGCCCATTGGCACCCAGGACGCGGGCTTGTTGGATGCCGGGAACTACGATGAAGACGTGGATGATCCCAGTGCCGACGCCGAGTTGCTTGAGGCGGAAGACGGGGATTTCCAGCCCGCCGTCAAACTGAAGCTGCGCCACGCGGCAGATTACCAGGCGCGGGCGGCGGAGATCTACGCGCAATACGCCCACCAGTTCAAAACGCGGTTCAAATGGTTACGCCCCGGCCTGTTCGAGGCGTCTTTGAGCGCCGCTTTGCAGAAGGATGCAGACCGGCTGTTGCGGGTCTTGAAACACGCCGGGGATTGGCATCCCGGTCAGGACGCCAAACTCCGCGCCCTCCACACGCTGCTCACCCGGACCCACCCAACCGAAAAGGTCATTATCTTCACCCAGTTCGCCGATACGGCCCGTTACCTGACCCGTGAATTGGCCCGGCTTGGGGTGCGGTCCCTCGCCGGGGTCACGGGTGAATCCGAAGACCCCACCGCCTGCGCGTGGCGCTTCAGTCCCGTCAGCAACCACAAACGCGATACGATCGCCCCGGGCGATGAATTGCGCGTGCTGGTGGCCACGGATGTTTTGAGCGAAGGCCAAAATCTGCAGGATGCCGCCATCATCGTGAATTTTGACCTGCCCTGGGCCATCATCCGTTTGGTCCAACGGGCGGGACGCGTGGATCGTATCGGACAGCAGGCGGCCGCAATCCTTTGTTATTCGTTTCTGCCGGCGGATGGCGTCGAAAACCTCATCCGGTTGCGCTCGCGGGTGCGCCAGCGCCTGCGCGAAAACGCCGAGGTTGTTGGTACGGACGAGGCATTCTTCGAGGATGAAAAAGAAAAAAAGAAGTTGCTCGATCTTTACCACGAAAAAGCCGGAATCCTGGATGATGACGATGACGATCGCGAAGTGGACCTCGCCTCTTACGCGTATCAGATCTGGCAGAACGCCATTAATCGTGATCCAGATCTGAAAAACACCATCCCCGAACTGCCCGCGCTGGTGTTCGCCACGCGGCCTTACCAACCCCGGGCGGGGAAACCGCCGGGGGTCTTGGCCTATGTGCGCACCGCCGAGGGCAACGATGCGCTGGCGTGGGTGGATAACGACGGCAAGAGTGTCACCGAATCCCAGTTTGAAATTCTCCGGGCCGCCGAGTGCGCGCCCGAAACTCCGGCGCTGCCGCGCATGGAACAACACCATCGCCTGGTCCGGAAAGGCGTCGAGAAAATCGTCGCGGAGGAAAAGACGGTGGGCGGTCAGTTGGGACGACCCTCCGGGGCCCGCTTCCGTACCTATGAACGGCTGAAACGGTACGCCGCCGCGGTCCAAGGCACGCTGTTCGACACCCCGCAACTTGCCCGGGCCCTCGAAGACCTCTATCGCTTTCCGCTGCGCCAGTCCGCCACGGATACGTTGAACCGGCAACTTCGCGCCGGCATCCCCGATGACAAGCTGGCCGATCTGGTGCTGGCGCTTCGTGATGATGACCGGCTTTGCCTCATCCACGAGGAGGATCAAACCCGGGAACCGCAAATCATCTGCTCCATGGGACTTTGTGAATCAAACCTATCGGGCGGGGGGCAAAGCCGTTCCCGATGACGACCTATGAACAAACCCCGCATCCAGCAACACCTCCGCGACTTCAATTTCCGGCAATTGTTCATTGAAGGGCTGGGCTGGGACCACCCGCCCGCACCAGCAGAAATCATCGTGGATGGCCAGCCATACACGCTCCCGGCCATCGCCCACAAACGCGGCATGGTGGCCTTCCAATTCTCCGCGCCGGATGGCGAACGCCTCCCCGCTTACGCGTTGCGGCGAAAAATTGAGCAACAAATCACCCGGACGGCGCATGAACATCTGATCATTTTCACCGACGCGGCGCGGACCACCCAGATTTGGCAGTGGGTCAAACGTGAACCCGGCAAACCCACGGCCTGCCGCGAACATACCCTGTACCGCAACCAATCCGGCGAAGCGCTCATTCAAAAGCTGGAAAATATCGCCTTTACCTTGGCGGAAGAAGAAACGCTGACACTGGTGGACGTGATCGCCGGCGCGGGCAAAGGTTTCGATGTGCAGCGCGTCACCAAACGCTTCTACGACCAGTTCAAAAAGGAGCATGCCCGTTTCCTCACGTTCGTGGAAGGCATTGACGTGGCGGCGGATCGCGCCTGGTACGGTTCGGTCATGCTCAACCGCCTCATGTTCGTCTATTTCATCCAGCGCAAAGGCTTTCTGGATGGGGACCCGCATTACCTGCGCCACCGGCTCCAGCGCTGTCAGGAGGAAAAGGGGCGGGATAAATTTTACTCTTTCTACCGCTACTTCCTGTTGCGATTGTTCCATGAAGGGCTGGGCGGCAAGGCCCGCTCTCCGGAACTCCAGGACCTGCTCGGCCGCATCCCCTACTTGAATGGCGGTTTTTTTGAGCCGCACATCATCGAGCAAACCTACGGTCGAATCCAAATTCCCGATCGCGCGTTCGAGCGCATCTTCGATTATTTCGATCAATATCAATGGCATCTGGACGAACGCCCGCTGCGCGACGATAACGAGATCAACCCGGACGTGCTCGGCTTCATCTTCGAGAAGTACATCAACCAGAAACAAATGGGCGCGTACTATACGCAGGAGGACATCACCGGCTACATGAGCCGCAACACGATCATCCCCTTCCTGTTCGACGCCGCCCGCAAGGCGTGCAAACCCGCGTTCGCGGGCGACAACGCGGTGTGGCAACTCCTGCAAGCCGATCCCGACCGCTACATCTACCCGGCCATCAAGCACGGCATCAAACTGGACATCCACAGCCAGCCACCCACGCCGCTGAAAGCGCCGTTGCCGCTGCCCCCGGAAATCGAACGGGGCGTGGACGTCACCCGGCCCAATCTGATCGAACGCCGCAAGGCGTGGAACAAGCCCGCGCCGCCCGAGTACGCGCTGCCCACCGAAATCTGGCGCGAAGTCGTGGCGCGACGGCAACGCTACGCAGAATTGCACACCAAGCTGGCCAACGGTGAAGTGCGCGACATCAACGATCTCGTCACCCTGAATCTCGACATCGTGCAATTCGCGCAGGATGTTCTGCGCAACTGCGATCGTCCCGAATTGCTCCGGGC
>MWDV01000127.1 GCA_002070715.1 Verrucomicrobia bacterium ADurb.Bin118 | reverse complement strand
CAAATGGTGGGGAATTCCTGGTCGCCATCCAGGTAAAACTTGATCTCACCCTCGCCCCACCAGCCGGCACTGTGGGATCCCCACGCCATGTAGGTGCCGACGTAATGTCCCCAGCCTTCGACCCCGTCCAGAATGGTAAAGAGCCCGGCTTGTTTGAGTGGATTCTCGCGCCGGAATTGCGCGTGGAAATACGCCGCGTCCTCCGGCACCTGCGTCAGGGTGTAATTGATCTGGTAAAAGATTGTGATCCGGTTTTCGTCCAGGTTCTCGAGGGTAATCCGGGCTTTTTTGCGGAACGGCATCTGCCAGTATGAATTGAAGGCGCTGCCGGGGTTGACGCACACCGCCAGCGAATTGATCTGCGTATAGCGCGCCCAGCCGCAGGCGAAGAAATCGCCGAGGGGCACTTCGACCGAGGGATGCGTTTCGTCATCCCAATAGAAGCGGAGGATCATCAAGCGGGTGCGGTCCAGCGGCGCGGGGGTGAGCCAGATTTGCTGGATGCAGCCCGGGCCTTCGATTTCCGCCAGGGTAAATGTTTTCCCCCGCTGCAATGGGCACCACGGGCGAGGTTTTCCAACCCAGCCCAGCTCGCGCGCTGCGGGCTAGGAGGCGCCTTCGGTGGTGGCCATTGCGCCTTTGCCTTTTTCGCCGGTGAAATTCTCCGGACTGATCGAGCGCGACTTGGCATGCGAGAGCCGGAACAAATTGCCGATGTCGGTGCCCAAGCCGTTGAACGGGGCGTCCGCCGCCAAGAGCGGGAGCGCCGGCAGACAGAGCGCGCCAAGGGTGAGGAACAGGGAAGGGAGTCGTATTTTCATGGGATTTTATCGGATGTTTTGGTTTTTAGGAGAGAACGGAAAAATTGCCCAAAGGTTGATCATCCACCCCGAAGGAAATACGACCACCGATTGCTGGTGAACCCGAAGGTCCAAGGCGCGCCTCTTTCGACAGCGGCGGTGGAAGCATCCGAAGGGGTTTATGCGTTGCATCGGTTGATCGGTTTCAAGGCATGGTCACGGGAGCAGATCAAGTTCCTGATAAAGCCGCATCACTGGTACGGGGCGGGAATTGGCAATGATGGCGATGACGACGAGCCATTCACTCAGCGTGAAAATGCGGGGGAGGAACCCCGGGACGAATGGTTGGTTGCGCGTCATACTTCAGGCCGGGCCGCGATTCTGGCCGCATGCTATGCCGGCGCTGCATTGTCATCAATGGCTCTTTCGAGTTAGTGTTCTTCCGGTTTGAAAACGGCGATCATGCGGCAGTTGAAGATGCGCATCCCAATCCCATTCGGGTTGGGCAGCCTGTTGCTGGTCGCGGGCGTGGCGTGGGCGCTGGATGGCGAGCCGGCCCCGTTGCAAGGGCCGCGACTCATTCTGACCAACGCGGGACAACTACGGGCGCTGTCCGCCACCGAGGCGGCCGAAAAGCATCCCGTCCGCCTGCGGGGCGTGGTTACGGCTTCCAACCCGGGCGTGTCGGTCTTTATCCAGGATGAAACCGGCGGCACGTTTATCTCCCAGACCCCCCGGCAGATCATGGACTCTCTCCAACCCGGGGATGAGGTGCTCGTGGTGGGCGTCTCGTTCGAGGGCTTGTTTCTTCCCGGGATTGCGGCGGCCACCATCCAACGCATCGGCCGCGCCCGCCTGCCGCATCCCGTCGCCGTCACTTACGATGATTTATTGTCCGGCCGTTTTCATTACGAGCGTGTGGAAGTGTCCGGGGTGGTGCGTTCGGTGGCATGGCTGCCGCGCCGCAGTTGTTACGTGCTGAAAGTGGCCATGGGCGCGCGCAAACTCGATGTGGAACTGGTGGACCACGATCCGACGCACCGGCCACCGCTCGTGAACGCCCGGGTGCGCGCGGCGGGGCTGGCCGCCGGGTACATCAATCCCCACCGGCAACTGCGCTCTCCCACGGTGCTGGTCAGTCGGCGGGAAGACTTGCGCGTGGAAACCCCGCCGCCGGCGCCTCTCTTCGAAGAACCCCTGGTCGCCGCGACCGACTTGCTGAAATTCATGCCGGATGGTTTGTCCGAACACCGCATCCGCGTCCATGGCGTGGTCACGCATCATCAACCCGGAGAAAGTGTGTTTCTCCGTGATGCGGGTGTCGGTCTGCTCGTGCGGACCGCGCAAACCAACCAAGTCCAAGCCGGCGATTTGATCGAAGTGGCGGGGTTTCCCATGATGGGCCGGTTCGGCGCCTATCTGGAAGACGCCGAGTTTCGCGTCCGGGGCCGTGAGTTGCCGCCGGCGCCGGTGGTCAGTTCCGTGCAAAGCATTTTGCAAGGCTCGAACGACGCCAATCTCGTGACCTTGGAAGCCCGGCTGCTCGATCAATTGGAAGGAGACGCCGAAGCGGTGCTGATTCTCAGTCAGGCGGACACGGTCTTTCGCGCCCGCCTGGCCCACCGGCCGCCGCCGCTGCGACAGGGCAGCCTGCTGCGGCTCACCGGCGTATGTCAGGCGGGCGATTCCGACCTCGGCGGGGCCCGGTTCCGCGCCGCGCCGCTGGCCATGGAATTACTGTTGCGCTCGCCCGCGGACATCCAAATCCTCACGCAACCCTCGGCTTGGACCACGCAACGCCTCGGGGTCATCGCCGGGGGATTGCTCGTGCTCGCCCTGGCGGCCTGCGGCTGGGTGGTGTTGCTGCGCCGCCGCATCGCCCGTCAACGCGCCGTCATTCTCGAAAAAGTCCAGCGCGAGGCGGTCTTGGAAGAACGCCACCGCATGGCCCGCGAGATGCATGATACACTCGCCCAAAGTTTTTCGGGGCTTGGGTTCCAGCTCGATGCCCTCCACACCCGCCTGCCGGCGGAACAAAACGATGCCCGACACCAACTTGAAGTCGCCCGGGAAATGGTCCGCCATGGGCGCGAGAGTTTGCGGCGTTCGTTGATGAACCTGCGCGCCCAGGAACTCGACCGCGGCGATCTGCCCGACGCCCTACCCGAACTGGCGCGGCAAATCACGGTCGGCACCGGCATTGAACTGCGTTGCGCCATCGAACGACCACCGCAGGCGCTGCCGGAAAATATTGAGGCCAACCTGTTGCGCATCGGCCAGGAATGCCTGGTGAACGCGGTGCATCACGCCCGGCCAAAGAGCATTCAACTCGTCCTCACCCACGCGCCCGGCCAGATGCGTTTGCGCGTTGCCGATGACGGCGCGGGTTTCGACACGACGCAACTCGACGACCACGGCAACGGTCATTTCGGCTGGCGCGGCATCCGCGAACGCGCCGCGCAAATCGGCGCGGTTGTGGAACTGGAATCCCAACCCGGACACGGCACCACTGTCACCGTCACCGCCCCCCTTCCGTCTCCGGTCAACCCTTGATTACATCGCCCGACCATGCTCCCGCAAACTGACGCGCCACCCCGCATTTCCCCCACTGCATTGCGCCTATACCCGCACCTCGCATGACGCCGAAGCCGATCCGCATTTTGCTCGTGGACGATCATCTGGTCGTGCGCATCGGGTTGCGCAGTCTGCTGGAAGTCCAGCCCGACATGACCGTGGTGGCGGAAGCCTCCGGCGGCGAAGACGCCCTCAAAGCGTTTGCCGAGCATCAACCCGACCTGACGCTCATGGACCTGCG
>MWDV01000126.1 GCA_002070715.1 Verrucomicrobia bacterium ADurb.Bin118 | reverse complement strand
TTGGCAATATCCAAGCCTGTGTAGATCGTGGTCATGGTGTTCTAGCTCCTTCTTGCAAATCCGAGCTGGCCGGAGGGGGCCGCTCCATCAACGGTTCGAGTTTAGGACTCCAGCGCGAACGGTTCCGGCTCCCCACGCACTGGGTCAAAAGCCTGTGCCAGAGGGTAACGAACTCATCCGCGCCACTGTCCTGCCGCCTGCAGGCGGCAGGACAGTCCCATCTTCTCCAATCCATCATCCCTGACAAGGATAGACGGAAAGGCAGATACAAGAGGTGGAGCCAGCGCAACCATTGCCGGGACGGAGCCGTGCTGGTTATCCTCCTGCAGAAATGACAGTGTGGCATTATGCAAACGCGGACCACGCAAAAATCAGGAAGGGATTTCATGGCTGAATCCGACCTGGTAGCGTCTTTTCAGTTGAGGATCTTCGCGCAGTCACAAAACCGATTGCGCCCCCCTCACGCTACCGCAACTGCCTTCGCCATCGAGAAAAACGCTCGACCGTTCTCAGCCGTCGTAAAAGCAAACCGCCGCCTCCACCGGATTCCGAGGTTGTTGGCACTTGGCGTTTTGGGGTTGAGTTTCTCATGCCTAGCGTTCGGCCAGGCGCCGACGCAGGAAATTTCGGCGTGGATCGGAGCGAATTTCAGTTCATTGTCAGTGCAACCAATTCCGACTTCCGCCACCTTTGCGCTTACCAACCCAGCGGCGGAATACCTCGCGATTACCGAAGCGTATCCCGAATCCGTCACGCTGCGGATTTTTCATTATCTTGTGAGTGGCGCGGGCTTGCCAACTTACGAACGCCGCTACGCCGCCAAAGGGTTTGGTCCGGTCACCTACTTTTTGCGGGTGCCGAAGCCCGCACCGTCCAGGGTCACGCTCACCAATCTTGGTGATGCCCACCGGCCACCGCTGATCCTACGACTGCGCAGCGTGACGGCCGCGGACCTCGAACGGGTGCGGCAGGCGGATCACTTTCAATTGATGGGCACGATCATCAATCCGTGGCAGGGCCTTTCGGAAGCGGAACAGATTGATTCCCTCACGCGGTGGCTGCCCGCGGATGCCGGACGCAAAATTACGCGGGGTTTTTCGCGCGAGATTTATTACGCCAACCGCGCTTCCAACCAGGTTCACCAACAACTCGTCACCGCGCGGCAATGGTCGCGTCAGACCGGGCTTCCGGTGCTGTTGGGGCTGGTTTCCTGGTGGAACGGCACGCCGCTGCACGTCCCTGATGGCTGCGGCGGAAAATTCGGTGACCTGCGCTATCAACAGGTTTGTTACACGCTCGGGTCCGTGCATCCGGATGATCCCGAACTGCGCGCGCTGCTCGGGGAGCGTTACAATCCGCACTATTGCCGCACCACGCCGAACATCTGGTCGGACACCCCGTGGCTCACGATGAACAGCGACCGGCTGAACGAGTACCGCGCGCAACGGTTGCGCGAAGCAGCGGCGATGCTTCGTGAATTGACGCAGGAGGACGCCACGTGGATCGCGGGAATTTTTCTGGAAAACGAACCGCGTTACTGGGACACGCAATCCACGCGCGACACGCCGCAATGGGCCGGGGAGCGTTGGGCGGATTTTAATCCGCTCGTCGTCGCCGCCGCGCAGCGCGACGGAGTGACGCTCGATCCTGTCGATGGTTTGTCGGAGGCGGAACTACTGTGGTTGCAACGCAATGTCGGCCGTTATTTCCAAAACACCGTGGACGCGTTGCGGCAGGGGTTGGCGGCTGTTGGGCTGACAAACCGGTTTCCCATCTACACGCATTCGCTCCAGCTCGACATTCTGTTTCCGGGCGTGAAGATCAATCAGACTGCGGCGGACTGGGCGCGCGCTCGCGGCGCCCGCGCGGGCATCGAAGGCATGTGGACGTTGCCCTCCGATTTCGACCGGGTGCGCGAATGGGGACCGTGGGCGGATTTGAATCGCGAGGAAACCGACGGCCGCCCGATCGGAACGCACCTCTGGGATCTGCGCGTGGCGTACGCGGCGGGCGCGGAGCTTTACAACAGCTACAACTGGCACGCGATCACCACCAACGCCTACTTCAATTACGCCCGCGACTTTCTCGCCGCCCTGCCCGTCGTTAGTGGGTCGCCGGACAAGGTTGAACCGGTCTCGCCTCGAAGTCTGCGGCTCACACCACCGGACGCGCTCCAAGCCTTCACGAGCGTGACGCTGCCGCTGTTGGTCAAATCGCAGCGCCAGCCCAAAGGCGCAACCCTCGCGGTTTCCGTCACCGACGATGCGGGGCGACAATGGTTTTCGCCGCGCCAATCGCTGTCCACCAACTCGGTTGGCGCGATGGAATTCCATTTCCCCGTCCCGGCAGAAATCCGTCACCTAACTTGGGGCACTTTGCAATTGCACGCTTACGATCTTGCCGATCCGTCCGCAGTCGCGTTTGCCGCGAAGGATGCCAGCGATGTGCTGCTGAAATTCGACATGGCCGAGCAGCGAGCTTTGAGCCGGCTCGCGATTGAGTGGGCGGCCGGCGCGCCTTGAACAGCGAGAACTACGCTTACTTCGTGCGCAACGGCGGTTGGATGCTCAGTTGCACAATGGCCTCGCGCACCCGTGCGGTTTGGGTGGAATTCAGCGTAAGAAACCGATGCCGGCCCTGGCCGTTGGCAGACCTTTCCAAACTGGCGTTCCATCAACTTGGCCGCCCGCCGCCATCTTTACTTGCCGAACCCTCTCCGCAGAGGTCACGATTCTTCTTCCGCTTTCCCTTCCCAACGTGCTTTTTTCCTTGCGTTGGAAAGGCGAAAAAGAGACTGCTTTAGCACCATGACAACTTCTGATGGCATTCCCGGTCTCGTTTCATCTACTGGGCACCGCGCAACCATGAGCCGCAAACGATTCGTTCAAACCTTGGCGACGGGCGCCTCCGCGCTGGTGTTGGCGCGACCGCTGCGGGGACTGGCCGACGCTGCCGCGCCGTTGAAAATTACGGACCCCTTTCACGGCGCCGTGTTGAACCATCGGCTGGGACAAACCGTTCCCGACGGGCTGAAAATCCGCGTTCAAGGCGTCGCAGCGACGTCCGACCGGGTGACCGTGAACGGCGTCCCCGCCACCCGGGAGGGCGATCAATTCACCGCCGAGGTGATTTTACGGAGCAAGGAAAACACGATCACCGCCACCGCCGAGGGCGTTTACGGGCAGCGTCAACATCAGGTGCGCGTGCTCTGGGACCGGTACTCCCGCCCGCGTTACCGATTCTCAGTGGACGACAACAGCTTCTTCCTCCGGGACATTTTCCAGAAACAATACGCCTCCCTGTTCGATTGTTTTTATCTCAAACTCCTACGCGACTTGCACACCCGCTACGGCACGCGGTTTGTCCTGAACATCTACTACACAACCGGAGACGACTTTAATCTCACCCAGTTTCCCGACCGGTACCGGTCCGAGTGGGAGGACCAGGCGCATTGGCTCAAGCTGGCCTTTCACGCCCACGCCAATGATCCCGACCGTCCTTACGAAACGGCGCCGCCCGAGAAACTGATCGCCGACCTGGACCAGGTGGCGGAACAGATCGTGCGGTTCGCGGGGGAAGCCACTTATTCGCCGCCCACCGTGATTCATTGGGCCATGGTGGCGCCGGAGGCGTTGAAACCGCTGTACACGCGCGGGGTGCGCGTCCTCAGTGGTTATTTCCGCCGGTCGGGTCAACGCTGGGACATCAACTACCGGCTGGACGACACCCGCTCGGAATATCTCTCCCGGAACGACGCGCTTATGGATTTTGACAGCGGCATTGTCTTTTCCAAAGTGGACATCATCTGCAACACCGTGCCCGTCGCGGACACCGTGCCGCAACTCGCCGCGCTCGCGGCGGATCCCCGCCAGGCGGAGATCATGGATCTCTTCACGCACGAGCAATACTTCTGGCCGTTTTATTCAAATTACATCCCCGACCACGGCGAGCGTTTGGAAACCGCCATCCGTTGGGTGACTGAACAAGGCTATCAACCGGTGTTTTTCCACGAGGGATTGCTGGGCGGAAAAGTCTGAACCGGCCCGGCCGCCTCCGGATTCGCCAACGATGCCGGACCGCTCGCGACTTGCAACGGACAGGCGGGTCATTTACTTTGCGCCTCGGTGAAAATTTCGGTGAAACCGTGCAAGTTACTGGCGGAGGCCTGCCCGCAAGCGGGGGTGTGCCCGCTCAGCCAGATTGCCGCCGGCACGGAGGTGTGCATCCGCCAACTTGCCGCCTCGCCGGAAGTGCGCGCCCGGTTGCGTGAATTGGGTCTGGGCGAACACCGCAAAATCAAGCTGGTCAGCCGCCAGGCCAATCTCATTTGTCAGGTCTGCAACGCCCGGTTCGGCCTCAGCGAGGCGGTGGCGCGGGATATTTGGGTGGAACCGGTTTCCCCCGCGCCCAAAGCCGCCTGACCATGACCGGGGTGCTCCATCCGCTGTCCGCCCTGCCGGCGGGGGCGTGCGCCACCGTCAGCGAACTTCGCCTCGCCCAGCCCGGCCGGGCGCGACTCATGGAGCTGGGTTTGCTGCCGGGCACCCCGGTGGAACTCATCCGCTTCGCTTTGTTGGGTGACCCGTTGGAAGTCAAGGTGCGCGGTTATCATCTCACCCTGCCCCGGCATGAGGCCGAGCAAATCTGGGTGCGTCTGGCGGACGCGAACTGACGCATGCAGTCTCCGCAAGCTCCCGCCGATCCCTCCGGCCCGCGGTCCTCGACGGGGCCGCGTTATATTGCGCTGACCGGCAATCCCAACTGCGGCAAGACCACGCTGTTTAACGCGTTGACCGGATTGCGCGCCAAGGTGGGTAATTACCCGGGCGTCACCGTCGAGCGCAAGGAGGGCCCTTTCATGGGCGCGCCGGCGCATCTGCGCGCCCGCGTGCTGGATCTGCCCGGCAGCTACAGTCTCAGTCCGCAGTCGTTGGATGAACAGATTGCCCGCGACGTGTTGTTGAACCGGCTGCCTGAAGTGCCGCCGCCCGCGCTCATGGTCGTGGTCGTGGACGCCTTCAACTTGCAACGCAATCTGTATTACGCCACGCAGGTCATCGAATTGGGGCATCCCACCGTGATTGCCCTGAACATGGTGGACGTGGCCGAGCAGAACGGACATCGCATTGACGCCGCCCGGCTCGCGGAGGAACTCGGGACGCCCGTGATCCCCGTGGTGGCCAGCCGGGGCCAAGGCCTTCCCGAACTGCGTCGGGCGATGGTGGATTTACTCGAACAACCGCGTCCGCCAACGCAACGCCGGTTCCCCCGGCTGCCCGAAGTTTTCATCGAAGAAGCGCAAAAAGTGGCGGCGGTGTTGACGTGGAATTTCCAGGAGCGCCGCCGACAGGCGGATGCCGAAGCCTTGCTCATCCTGGGCAACGAACGCGCGCTGGCCTCGAGCAGCAGCCACTATCCGCCGCCCGTGCAGGCGGCGGTGGCGGCGGCCCGGCAACGTCTGGAAGCGGCCGGGGTGGATTGGCGTAGCGCGGCCATCGAAACCCGTTACACCGCCGTGGCGCGCATTGCCGCCGCGGTGACGACCGAGCTCCAGCCACCCGGCGAAACCTGGAGCGACCGGGCGGATCGCATTATCACCCATCGGCTGTGGGGGACGCTGATTTTCCTCGGCATGATGGTGCTGCTGTTCCAAAGCATTTTTGTCTTCGCGCAAATGCCCATGAACGCCCTGCAATACGGCGTGGACTGGCTGGGCGGCGTGGTGAGCCGGGTTATTCCTCCGGGGGATCTGAACAGTCTGCTGGTGAACGGGGTGATCGCCGGCGTGGGCGCGGTGGTGGTGTTTCTGCCGCAGATTCTGCTGTTGTTCCTGTTTATTGGTTTGCTGGAAGACACCGGCTACATGGCCCGCGCGGCGTTCCTGATGGATCGGGTGATGAGCAAGGTGGGGCTGCACGGCAAGAGTTTCATTCCCATGCTGAGTTCGTTTGCCTGCGCCATTCCGGGCATCATGGCCACGCGCACAATTGAAAGTCCGAAAGACCGGCTGGCGACGATTCTGGTGGCGCCGTTGATGAGTTGTTCGGCGCGGTTGCCCGTGTACACCCTGCTGATTGCGGCGTGCATTCCGCAGCGGCGGGTTCTGGGTTTGTTTCAGCTTCAAGGGGTGACCTTGCTCGCCATGTATTTGCTCGGCATCGGGGTGGCGTTGCTGATGGCCTGGATTTTCAAGCGCACGCTGCTGCGGGGATCGCCGCCGTTGCTCATCATGGAATTGCCACCGTATCACCGGCCCCTTCTGCGGGTGGTGTTGCGGCACATGTGGGAGCGGTCCAAAGTCTTCCTGCAACGGGCCGGCAGCGTCATTCTGGGCATCAACATTCTCCTGTGGTTTTTGGCCACCTACCCACGCAGCCCGGCGCTGGAAACCGCGTTCGCGGCGAAACGGGCGGAGCTGACCCAACAAATTCAGGCGTTGGTCGCCGGTGAAAAGGCGTCTCCAACAGTCTCTGAGCCAAGCCAAACGAGACCCGTGTTGACGGAGGCCAATCAGCAGGCGGTCCTCCAAGCGGCCCTGGCTGATCTGGACCGGGAAGAGGCGGGCGAGCGGTTGCGGCGGAGTTTTGCGGGATGGATGGGGCGCGCGCTTGAACCGGTCATTGCCCCGCTGGGATTTGATTGGAAAATCGGGATTGGCATTGTCACCTCGTTCGCCGCCCGCGAGGTGTTTGTCAGCACCATGTCCACCGTCTATAACGTGGGCGACGGGGCTGACGACGAGGCGGCCCGCAGCAATCTGGTGCGCACGCTTCAGACACAAACCCGACCCGACGGCACGCCGCTTTACACCCCTTTGCTGGGCCTGACGTTGATGGTGTTCTACGTGTTCGCGCTGCAATGCGCCAGCACCGTGGCGATTGTCCGCCGGGAAACCAATTCCTGGAAATGGCCGCTGTTCCAGTGGGGATACATGGGGGTGTTGGCGTGGGGATTTGCCTGGGTGGTGTATCAGGGTGGACGCTGGTTGGGATGGGGTTAAACGCGGGTGCGGACGCGCGCCGGACGAACTTCCCGGCCCGACCGATGCCCACCCACTCCGGCCAACGAAAAAACTACCGCCCGGCTCAAGAGCGCGTATGCTGCCGGCATGATTGGTCGTTTGCTTGGCCCCGAATTGACGGAGTTGATCCACCAGCGCGCGTTCAGCCAGCTCCGCGACATCCTCAGTCGGTTTCCGCCGGAGGACATCAGCGAGATTCTGGCCGACCTCGCGCCGGAGGACCGCGCGGTGTTGCTGCGGTTGCTGCCGCGCGAACTGGCCGCCGACGTGTTCGAGCATCTGGGCGTGGAGGAACAGGAGCGTTTGTTGCTCGCGCTGGGCAATGAACAGGTCGCCCGCATCCTCAATGAAATGGAGCCGGACGACCGCACCGCGTTGCTGGAAGAACTGCCCGCCGCCGCCACCCAAAAACTGCTGAACCTGCTGTCCCCGGAAGAACGCAAGATCGCCGTCACGTTGCTCGGGTATCCCGAGGATTCCATTGGCCGGCGCATGACTCCCGAATACGTCGCGGTGAAACGGGATTGGACCGTGGCCGACGTGCTCGCGTATCTGCGTCAGGTGGGCCGGGAGCGGGAATCGCTCAATCAATTGTTCGTCGTGGATCCTCAGGGCAAGCTGGCCGGCGCCGTGCGGCTGCGCAATGTCGTGGTCGCCGAAATGGAGGTGCCGGTGGCCGATCTGCTGGATACCGCGGTCATTGTGTTGCGCGCGACCGATGACCAGGAAACCGCGGTGGAAACATTCCGCAAGTATGACCGCACCATGTTGCCGGTGGTGGATTCTCTGGACCGGCTGGTGGGGGTGGTCACGGTGGACGACGTGCTGGACGTGGCCACGGAAGAGGTCACCGAAGACATTCAAAAGATGGGCGCGGTGGAGGCGCTCGATGCGCCGTATCTGGAAACCGGAATGCTGGCCATGATCCAAAAACGGGTGGGCTGGCTGGTATTGTTGTTCCTGGGACAAATGCTGACCGCCAGCGCCATGGCCCATTACGAAAGTGACCTTGCCAGCGCCTTGGTGCTGGCGATGTTCATTCCGCTGATCATCAGCAGCGGCGGCAATTCCGGCGCGCAAGCCTCCACGCTGGTCATTCGCGCCATGGCCACCAGCGAAGTGCGGCTGCGGGATTGGTTGCGGGTGTTCCGCCGGGAACTGGTGCTGGGGCTGGCCCTGGGCGCGGTGCTGGCGGTCATCGGTTTTTTGCGCATCGCTTTCTGGCCGAACCGGGAGACGTTGTACACCAGCCATTATCAACGCGTGGCAATGGTGGTGGGGCTCAGCCTGGTGGGGGTGGTGGCGTTCGGCAGCCTGGTGGGGGCGATGCTGCCGTTTGGATTGCGCCGGCTCAAACTGGATCCAGCCACCTGCTCCGCGCCCTTTGTGGCCACGCTCGTGGACGTGAGCGGGTTGATCATTTATTTCAGCATCGCCCAGCTTGTGTTGCGCGGCGCGTTGTTGTAGCCGCACCGGCTACAGAAACGGCGTGAAGAGCCGCGCCACGCCGTCGCGCAACCGCGCCGGCAATCCGCGCGCGTCCACCTCCGCCAGGATGATCCGGCGGGCTCGGTCAAGTTTGGCGGTGAAGATGGCGATGAGCTGTTGCGCCAGCGCGGGATCGTAACCTTCCACGTTGAACTCGAAATTCAGGCGCAGGCTGCGCGGGTCCCAGTTGGCCGAACCCACCAGCGCCCAACAATCGTCCACGACCACCAGTTTGCTGTGATCAAACGGCGGCGGCGAAAGCCAGAGCCGGCATCCGCGTTCCAGCACCTGCCACCAATGCGCGCGCGACGCCCAATGCACCAGCGGCAGATTGTTCCGCTCCGGCAACAGCAAATCCACCGTCACCCCGCGCAAGGCGGCCACGTTCAACGCCGAAATAAACGCCGGCTCCGGCAGAAAATAAGGGGTGGCCACGCGGATCGAATGCCGGGCGACCGCCAGGGCGCTCAGCAGCATCCAGCGGAGTTGATCAAAATCTTCATCCGGCCCGGCCGCAATCCCCCGCGCCAGCACGGGCCCGACCGGAGTCAGCGGCGGAAACCAGCGTTCCCCCCGCAACGCTTCGCCGGTGGTGAATTGCCAGTCATCGGCAAACACCTCCTGCAATTGCGCCACCACGGGGCCTTCCATCTGGAAATGGAGGTCCTGTACCGGGTCCGTGGGACGCCGGTTCATCCAGTGCCCCGCGCGAATGTTCATCCCGCCGGTGAACCCGATCCGCCCATCCACCACCAGAATCTTGCGGTGATTGCACAGATTCATCGTCACCAGGCGCGTGAAGGGAAACAGGCGCAGAAACCGCGCGTGCGGCACCCCGGCGCGGCGCAGCAGGCTGGTTATGGACGGCCACGAATACCGCGCGCCCATTGCGTCAATCAACACGCGCACTTCCACGCCGCGCCGCACGGCGGCGGCCAGGGCTTCGACAAACACGCGGCCCGCGTCGTC
This sequence comes from Verrucomicrobia bacterium ADurb.Bin118, assembly GCA_002070715.1. Classification (GTDB taxonomy): domain Bacteria; phylum Verrucomicrobiota; class Verrucomicrobiia; order Limisphaerales; family MWDV01; genus MWDV01. Next base: position 4,667 of record MWDV01000126.1, on the reverse strand, counting down.
CCGGTCGAAAATATAGGTCGAGAGCGCCACCGATTGTTGCGCGGCTTTGATGGCTTCCAGCATGGCGGGATACGCCGCGTCGCCGTCCACCAACGGCGTCAGGCGATTCCCGTCGAGCAAAGGACGGGACACAACGTGGTCCATCGCGCGCACCAAGGCACCGAGGTGCCGCGCGGTCGGCGGCAGCCGATCCGTTGAAAGATGCGGCTCGGTTTTCGCCGCGTCCGCCGGCCCCGTGAACGGGGCGCGGTCCCCCCGCAACAACACCGCGCTCCGGCGGATGCGGTTGACCCCGAGGATGTAGTAAAGGAGCGCGCCGCCCCACGGCAGCATCCAAGCGATTCCGACCCACAAGGCCGCCGAGCGGGGATCGCGTTTGTAAATCACCGCGTGCGCCGAAGCGAGAATGGACAGAATCAACGCCCCCGCCGCGGCGAAATAATGCCAGTAACGCAAAAATTCAGCCGGCCAATGCACGGGCGCACCGTAGCAGGTCCGGGCGCCGCCGGGAAGCCGCGTCTGCCTACGATCCCCCGGATGCCGCACTTGCGTCTTGAACCTCCGGGCGCAAGTCTTATTGTGGAGCTATGAAACACCGGGGCAAAGCGCGGCGGGCGGCGATGCGGATCATCTGGATTACGCTGCTGGTGGTGGTGGCGATCCTGATCGCCAGCCTGGCGGCGCAATTGCTGGGGGCCCTGGTGTTGGCGCTGCTGCCCTTCCTGGGATTGCTTTGGGTGGGGTTCGCCCTTTTCACCCTCTATTTTTTCCGGGACCCGAAACCCCGGGTGCCGCAGGGGACCGGATTGGTGGTGGCCCCCGGCCACGGCAAGGTGGATTTGGTGGATGTTTTTTCCGAACCGCGTTTTTTGGAGGGGGAATGTCAGCGCATTTCCATCTTCCTCTCCGTGTTGGATGTGCATGTCCAAAACGCCCCAGTCACCGGCCGGGTGGCGCTGCTCAAACATACCCCCGGCCAGTTCATGAGCGCGTTGCGCAGCGACTGCGGGTTGCACAACGAAAACGTCCTGCTCGGCCTGGAGGCCGATGATCCCGCCGGGGAAAAGCTGGGCGTGCGGCTCATCGCCGGGGTCCTGGCGCGTCGCATTGTCCCGTGGGTTAAACCGGGCGACGCCGTGCAACGGGGCGACCGGATCAGCCTGATTCAATTCGGTTCGCGCGTGGAAATCTATTTGCCGCTCCGGGCCAAAATCCGCGTGCAAGTGGGGGACCGCGTCGTGGGCGGGGAAACCGTCCTGGCGGTGTTTGAATAAGCCCGACACCCGCAATATGGCCACGCCTCCGCCCGCCGCACCCGCTGGGGACGCGCCCGCGCCCCGGCTGAAGATATATTTCCTGCCCAACCTGCTCACCGCCGGCAACCTGTTCTGCGGCTTTGTGGCCCTGACCAAGATTGTGGAGGCGGACGCCGCGGCGCCGGATTATTTCGTGCATATCAAAATGGCGCTCGGGTTTATTCTGCTGGCCTGCATCTTCGATTTGTTCGACGGCCGGGTCGCGCGGATGGGCGGCGCCGAGAGTCCGTTTGGGCGCGAGTTTGATTCGTTGGCCGACCTGATTTCGTTTGGCGTGGCGCCGGCGTTTCTGGTGCATCGGATTGTCCTGAAGGATGTCTTCGGTCCGGAGCACGCGGAATTCGGCTGGTTCATCGCCTCCATTTATCTCATTTGCGGCGCCTTCCGGCTGGCCCGTTACAATGTCCTCACCACCCAGTCCGGCGGCGGGGCCGGCCGGGATTTTCTGGGGTTTCCCATTCCCTCGGCCGCGGCGTTGGTGGCGTCGCTCACCCTCTTCATGATGTGGTGGGACGGCAAGGCGTTTGTGCGGGGTAGTTGGCGTTATCTGTTGCCGGTCCTGCTGCTGTTCCTTTCCGCCATGATGGTCAGCACCGTGCGTTATCCGAGTTTCAAGTCGCTCGATTTGCGGGCCACCAGCACGTTCACCAAGACTTTGATCGCGGTCCTGTTCATTGGCGGCGCGCTGGTGTTGCGGGAAAAACTGCTCTACTGGATACTCCCGCTGTTCTTCATCACGTATCTCGTTTACGGCTTTGTGCGGCCCCACATTTCCCGCCGCATCCGGCTGGGGATCGAAGAACTGGAGGCGGACAACGGGCCGCTGCGGGAGTGATGCATGGGTGAACTCCACGCCATGTGGCTCGCCGGGTTGACCGGCATCATCAGCGGCCTGCTGCTCTCCATTCCCATCGGGCCCGTCAATCTCACCATCATCAACGAGGGCGCGCGGCGCGGCTTTCGCTGGGCGGCTTTGATCGGCCTGGGCGCCTCGGTCATGGAGGTGATCTATTGCACGCTCGCGTTCACCGGGTTTTCATCGTTTTTCGGCAACCGCTATCTCAACGCCGGGATGGAGGTGTTCAGCTTCGTGTTCATTCTGTATTTGGGCGTCAAATTCCTGCTTGCCTCGTCGGTTACGGCGCCGACCCATCTGTTGCCGGCCGGCAGTCAGTTGGAGGAACGCATTGAGGAACGAATCCAGCAACGGCTGCATCCCCATTCCGCGTTCATGACGGGATTTGTGCGCACCCTGGCCAATCCTGGCGTGCTGGTCTTCTGGATCATCCTCGCGGCGAACTTCATGTCGCGGGGCTGGGTCAAACCGGATTATCCGGCCAAATTGGCGTGCGTGAGCGGGGTGGCGCTGGGGACCGGCGCCTGGTTTCTCGCGCTCAGTTGGGCGGTGTCGTTGGGGCACCGCAATTTCACCGAACGCACCCTGCTGCGCATCGAACACCTGTCGGGGGTGGGTCTGTTGATCCTGGCGCTGGCGCACGGCGGGCACATCGCCTTGAAACTGGCCCAGCACAAACTGTAAATTGTCGCCATGGCCGACATCAGCTCGCCCCTCGTCCTGCCCGATCTGGAACCGGATATTGCCTCGCGACCGGACGTGGACTTGGGCCGCGGCTGGCTGGTCATCTGCTGGAATGATCCGGTCAATTACATGGATTACGTGACCCATGTTTTCCAAAAGGTGTTCGGTTGGTCCCGGACCAAGGCGGAGTTTCACATGCTGCAGGTACATCAGCAGGGCAAGAGCGTGCTCGTGCGGGAGACGCTCGAGAAGGCGGAACACTATGTCCACCAACTCCAGCATTACACCTTGCACGCCACCCTGGAGCGCGCCGAATGAAACTGCTGCACGCCGATCCGGACCGGATTGTCTTCCAATTGTCCGCCGCCGAAAAACGGCTGCTGCGAGATCTGCTGGAACGCTATCCCTGTGTGCCGCCAGCCCACCACCGGTTAAACCGGGAAGACGGGGACGACGCGCAAGCGGAGCGGCAGCGGTTGCTCGAGGAAAGCGTGGCCGAGCAACGCGCGCAAAACCAACGCCAGGTGCGGGCCCTGCTTGACCATCCAGAGACGTTTCAACGCGCGCAACCCGCGTGGCGGCTGACGCTGCGGCGCGGTGATTTTGAGTGGCTGTTGCAGGTGCTCAACGACGTGCGCGTGGGCAGTTGGATCGCGCTCGGTTCGCCGGAGGTCCTGCCGCGTCAGCTTCCGGATGATCCGCGGGAGATACAGCAGCTTCTGGCGATGGAACTGGCGGGGCTGTTCCAAACGCTGTTCTTGGAAGCGCTGGAAGTCCCGCCCGCCCCCTGAATTCCGTTCCGCGTTGCTCGGTCGCATGTCCCGGTTTTCCGATACGCCCATTCCGTTGCCCCGCCGGATTTGGTTTCCCGATCCGCGCTCGGCGGATGCCGAAGGGTTGGTGGCGGTGGGAGGCGATCTGTCGGTGGAGCGGCTGCTCCTCGCCTATCGGAGCGGCTTGTTCCCGTGGACCCATGATCCGGTCACTTGGTGGTCGCCCGATCCGCGCGCCATCATGGAGTTCGAGCATTTCCACGTGCCGCGCAGCCTGGCGAAATTAATGCGCAAACAACCGTTTGAGATCACCGTGGATCGCGCTTTCCGCGCCGTCATGATGGGTTGCGCGGAATCCGGGGATGGCCGCACCGGCACCTGGATCACCCCGGAATTCATCGCCGCCTATTCGCGGTTGCACGCCGCCGGGCACGCGCACAGCCTCGAATGCTGGCAGGGCGGCGCGCTGGTGGGCGGCATCTATGGCGTGGCCATCGGCGGTTTCTTCGCGGGCGAATCCATGTTCCATCGCGTGAGCAACGCGTCCAAGGTCGCGCTCGTTCACCTGGTCATCCGCTTGCGGGAACAGGGGTTCGTCTTGTTCGACATCCAGATGCTCACGCCGATCACCCGTCAATTCGGCGCGGTGGAAATCCCGCGCGCGGACTATCTGGCGCGTCTGGCAATCGCCGTCGCGAAACCCCGCGTTGCATGAGGTCCGCAGTAAACTACGGCTGCCGGCTGGCACCGGCCGGTGCGCGGGACGGTTCCCGGAGAGCTCGGGGTCGCGCCAGATCGCGCCACCAACGAAACGGGGCGCGCCAGTCACCGGTCAACAGGCCGAGACTGTTCTTCAAGGACACCGCCAGCAGGACGGCGGAAAGGTCGCTGGCAGAACGCACGTCGTGAAGTTCCAGCCCCTGAATGTCCATCACCAGTTCGCGGCTGCGGCGTGGGTCTTGATGGCTGATGAACCGGACGCGGCCCAGCGTCAGTTCCAAGGTTTCAATCACCTCAAACTCCAACTTGGCCGGGGTG
>MWDV01000125.1 GCA_002070715.1 Verrucomicrobia bacterium ADurb.Bin118 | reverse complement strand
AAGGTGGTGGATATATTCGGCTGTGACACCAGCATCACGGTGGAGGTTACGGTATGAGCGCCGTTTCAGCGGTGGGAAACAAATTCCGCGGCGGTCATCCCAATATCCCGGGCGATCTGGCGGAGCAAAGGCGGGGCGATATCGCGGCTTCGGTGCATGGGAACGGTGGTGCCCCGGCCATCAGCGTGCCGGTATTGCACATGCGAACCGCGCTGCCGCACAATCGCAAAACCGAGACGTTCCAAGATACGGCCGACCTCGGAAGGTTTAAGCACGGGCAGCGAACCCATGATCAGGCAACCGCGACGTTTTGCGTGCCAAGGAATTCCGCCTCGAGTTTGGGTTCGCCGTCTTCCAGCAGCATGGCAATGACTTCGCGAAGGTTGGCGTTCAGCTCATCCAGTGTTTCCGCCTGCGAATGTGCGCCGGGAAAACCGGGCACATATCCGACGAGCAGCCCTGTCACCGGATCGCGTTCCACAACTGCCGTGAACGTTTTCATGTTTCCATTGTTTCACACCCCGATCATTAGTCAACCCGTTCCCAGCCATGCCTGAAAACCCAACCATCAAACCCGAGGCGCTCGAACCGTTGTTCGCGGCGTGGGAAGAACCGGAGCAGCATCGCGTCAAACGCGCTGATGGCGAGGGCGCGACGGTGCGGAAAGGCCGGCGGCCTTCCAGCATCACCATCGCCCAGAACCTCCGTGCCGCCGTGCGGGAATGGCGGGATAATTTCTATTTCGGCGCCAGCGAAACAACGCGTTATCTGTTGAATCATTGGTTTGGCCGGGTGCACGACCGGCGCGAGTTCGGTGGGCCGGAGGAGTTTCGTTATTACTTCTGTCAGCGGGAGGCAATGGAGACGTTCATTTATCTGAAAGAAGTGCGGCAATTGGAACGGTTGTCCCAAGTGGTGGCGGAGTTCGGCGGGGCGAACGCGGAGATTGCGGCCTTGGGCATCACCGAGGGTGAAGATGCATGGAGCCGTTACGCCTTCAAGATGGCGACCGGCTCGGGCAAGACCAAGGTGATGAGCCTGGCAATGGTGTGGAGCTATTTCCATGCGCTGCGGGAGAGCGAGTCGCGGATGGCAAAGCACTTCGTGGTGGTGGCGCCGAATCTGACGGTGTTTGAGCGGTTGAAGGAGGATTTCAAACCCGAAGGCGGCGGGCCGGACATTTTCGACAAAGATCCGCTCATCCCGACCGAATGGCGCGGTGATTGGAATTTATCCGTGGTGTTACAGGACGAAGCCAGCGGCGCGGCGACGGGCGGCGTGCTTTACCTGACGAACATCCATCGGCTGTTCGACAACACGCGCCGCAAGAAAGAGGCGGAGACTTACGATTGGGTTGGTCCAGCGGTGTCGAAGGCCAAGGCACTGGATACCGGCGCAGCATTACGTGATCGCATTACCAGCCATCCGCGTCTCCTGCTGATGAACGACGAGGCGCATCATGTGTGGGATGCGGACTCGGCATGGAACGAGGCGATTGCGTGGCTGCACGACACCAACCGCAAGCGCGGCGGCGACGGTCTGGTGGGCCAGTTGGATTTCTCGGCCACGCCGAAGGATGACAAGGCGAATTACTTCAAGCATATCATCTGTGACACCCCGTTGGGTGAGGCGGTGGATGCGGGCATCGTCAAGACGCCGATCATCGGTCGGGCGGGGCGACTGGTGGAGCAGGCAGCGGACAACGCCGCCTATAAATACGAGCTGCACCTCAAGCTCGGCTACGAGCGTTGGCGGCGCAGCTGGCAGGAATGGAAGCGCAGCGGGAGGAAGCCGTTGCTGTTCGTCATGTGCGAGGACACCAAGGCGGCGGATGAAATTACCGCGCGATTGAATGGCGACGAGGTATTCAAGGAACTCAACGGGCGAACCATCAACCTGCACACCAACCTCAAGGGCAAGATCAAGAAAGTGGGCGGGCGGGAAGTTTTTGTTGAGAACGAGAAGGACATCAGTGACGAGGATTTGAAGGCGTTGCGGAAGTTGAGCCGCGAACTGGATTCCGGGGCGAGTCCCTACTTCTGCATCGTGTCGGTCTTGATGCTGCGCGAGGGCTGGGACGTCAAAAACGTGACGACCATCGTTCCCCTGCGGCCTTACAGCGCCAAGGCCGGGATCCTGCCGGAGCAGACGCTGGGGCGCGGTTTGCGCCGCATGACGCCACCCGGTCAGGCGAATGAAATCGTCGCGGTGGTGGAGCATGAGGCGTTTGCGCGGTTATATCGGGAGGAATTGGCTGAGGAAGGTCTGCCAATTGAGATCGTGGAAGTGGATCATGTGCCGACGACCACCGTCTCCATTTTTCCCGATCCGGCAAAGGACCAAAAGACGTTGGAGATTTTGATTCCACGACTGACCGCCGCCGCGCAAACTCGCGCAACGCTGGGGCCCATTAGCGAAGCCGAAGTGCGGGCGGGGTTCGCGAAATATCCGCCGCTGCCCATCGGCTCGCGGGGACCGGACGAAGTCCCTTATGAAGGACGGCATCTGATCACCGGCGAAGTTGTGGAACGGATGAAAGTCAACCTGGCGTTGCTCGAATCCGGAATGGGCGCACTGTCGTTTTACGTCCAGGAATTGGAATACATCGCCAAAGTCAAAAACACCCACACGGTTCTTGCGCCCTTGTTGCAGATCTTCTTCGAGCAAATTTTATTCGGGCCGGAACATTCTATTTTTGATCCGGTGCTGGTTGCCCGGCTTTCAGATAGTGACGTCCGCGAGCATGTGCGGGCGGTGTTCGTGCCGTTGATTCGCGCCAAAACTTTGCAAAAGCAAATTCGTACGCCCGAAGCTACACCGGTGGCCGTTTCCAGTTGGCGCCCGTTTCAAGTCACGGCCAGCGAACGGCGGCCCGTGCTCCAGTCGGAGCGGACCTTGTTCAATCTGGTGCCGTGCAACCGTTCGCTGGAACAGGCGCTGGTCGAGTTTATGGGAAAGGCGGCGGATGTGTCGGCCTTCGCCAAGAACGCCGGGCCGCAGGCGCTGCGGATTGATTATCTGGCGGAAGGACAACGGCTGGCGTTTTATACGCCGGACTTTTTCGTGCGGAGCGGCGGCACAATGTTCCTCGTCGAAACCAAGGGACAGGTGGATCGTGAAGTCCCGGCCAAAGCCAAAGCCGCGGTGGAATGGTGCAAGTCCGCTTCCGGCAAGGCGACGAAGTGGGAATATGTGTTCGTGCCCGAGGGTGTCTTCCAGCGTTTCCACGGCACAACCTTCGGGGAAATGGCGCGAACTTGCGCGCCGTCGTTGCGGGATTTGCTGGACCAGCCGGCTTACATCGAGGAGCTGCCGTTGTTTATCACGACAGGGGTCGCGCCGCTTGACAGCCGCGTGAGCGAGGCCAAGGCGGAGGCGATTGTGCCGCAGCGAATTCTGGCCGGATTGCCGGAACGCTTGCGCAAGGCGGTGGAAGAGGCGGTTTCGCTCTACCTGTTTTTCGAGAAGAAGCCGGGCGTAAATTTTGCCCCGGTTTTCACGGCTTTGCTTGGGGTGCTGGATGAGGCCGCCCGGGGATTGCTGCTCCAGAAGCTGCAAGACCGCGTCCCCACCACTGCGCGCGACCAAGCCAAATGGTTTGAGCCGTATCTGGAAAAAGTGGATTCCCGGATGCACCGACACTACACGGAACTGGCGCGTAATCTTCGGAAGACGCTGGTCTATCAAACCGGGGTCTCCCCACTCGGGCTGCTACGGAATTGTTATGACTACGCCTTGAACGACAGCACCGTCCTGACCGGGGTCTTTGATGCGGTGCGGGTTGAGTTTCGCCAACCCGGCGCGCGATCCGTTTTCGAGGCGGTTAGGTCGGTCAACGAATTCCGCAACACTCGCGTTGCCCATCAAGAAAAACCGCTGGCCGATGCGGTAGAAGCGAAGGCGCAACTGCAGACGTGGGTGGAGGCGTTGACCAAGTTATGGATTGAGCACAGTGACGCCCACTACGCCAAGCGGTGTTCCGTCTCCGTTGAAAGCATCACACCGAAAGAACACGCAGCCAACACGTTTGAGATCGTCATTGCTGGACGGTTGGTGGACATCAACCTCGGGCCGCCCGGGAAACTGCCCACTGAATTCGCCAAACGCATCGGCGATGAGATTGTCAGGCAGGTGAAACCCGTAGTGGATTTCCGCTTTGGCGCTAACCGGTTTACGGTAGCATGCCTGGATTTACGAGCTGGTTCGCTTGACTATACGGTTATCGCTACGGTTGTAGGAACGACTTACCTATTTGTGAAAGACTATGACAAGCTACGGGCAAATGCGACGGTTTTGGCTGCCGATATCCAACGGGTTTCCGGGCGAATCAAGCGCGCGGTGGACGGGCTTCTTGACGACTCGGTGAACTCTGGGCATAAGCAAAGCGCGGTGACTCCGGAGGATCGCCCCGCCAAAGGTAGTGGTTAAATGGTGTCCGGGGGTCCGGGTGTCCGGGTCCCCGCGCCGGTCCGGCTTGTATTCGGACGGATTTTGGCTTAAAGGAAAGCCATGAATCGCCGCCAATTCCTCAAGCTCGGGGCCGCCGCGACCACGACGCTCGCCGCCGCCCGTTTCGTCCCCACCACGTTCGCCGCCGAAAAACCCAAACGCGCCGCGCTCATCGGTTCGGGGTGGTATGGCAAATGTGATTTGTTCCGTCTGCTCCAAGTCGCGCCGGTGGAGGTGGTGGCCTTGTGCGATGCCGACGCCCAACTGTTGACGGAAGCGGCGGACTTGGTGGCGGCACGCCAGACCTCGAAACAACGGCCCCGCACCTACAAGGATTATCGGCAACTGCTCCAGGAACAGTCGCCCGAGTTGGTGCTCATCGCCACGCCCGATCATTGGCACGCGCTGCCGATGATTGCGGCCTGTCAGGCCGGCGCGGATGTGTATGTGCAAAAACCGATCGGCGTGGATGTGGTCGAATGTCAGGCGATGCTGACGGCGGCACGCAAACACCGGCGCGTGGTGCAGGTGGGCACGCAGCGCCGCAGCACGCCGCATCTCATCGAGGCCCGCGACCAAATCGTCCGCGAGGGCAAACTCGGCCGCGTCGGCGCCGTGGAGATTTATTGTTACTACCACATGCGCAACCAATCCGTGCCGCCGGACACCGATCCCCCGGCGCATCTGGATTATGATCTGTGGACCGGCCCGGCGCCGCTGCGGCCCTACAACCGGCTGGTGCATCCGCGCGGCTGGCGCGGCTTCATGGAATACGGCAACGGCATCGTCGGCGACATGGCGATTCACATGTTCGACATGGTGCGCTGGATGCTGGACCTCGGCTGGCCAAAGAGGATCAGTTCCACCGGCGGCATTCTCGTGCAAAAGAACAAGAAGGTGAACATCAGCGACACGCAGACGGCGACGTTTGATTACGGGGATTTACAGGTGATCTGGCAGCACCGCACCTACGGCGCGATGCCGGATCCCCAGTATCCGTGGGGCGCGACGATTTACGGCGACAAAGGCACGCTCAAGGCCGGCTTGATGAGTTATGATTTCATCCCGCAAGGCTCGGGCGAGGCGATCCACCGGGAGTGTGTCTATGAACTGGAGGCCTATCCGGAGGACAAGACCGAGAAGGATTTGGAGAAGCACGTCGCGCCGGCCATCCGCGGGCACATGCGGGATTTCGTGGCGTGCATCGAGTCCCGGGCCAAACCGGTGGCGGACATCGAACAGGGCTGCATCTCCAGCGCGTGCTGCATCCTGGCGAATGTGGCGTTGCAAGTCGGGCGGACGCTGGCGTGGGACGCGGCGGCGGGCCGGGTGACGGGCGACGACGAGGCCAATCAGTTGTTGCGCCGGCCTTATCGTGCGCCGTGGGTGCATCCGGACCCAGCGCGCGTGTAACTCAAACCGTTCTACGCCTCCCAAGCCAATCCGTGCGCGGCGATGCGGAGACCGCCGGCATCGGGCGCCACCACGAGCGTGCGCAATCCGGGCCGCAGCCGGGCAATGGTCGCGTGGCCGTCGAGTCCGCTGGTAATCAGGGCGGTGGATAACGCATCACTTTCCGTCGCCGAAGTCGAGACCACGGCAGCCAGCACGGCGGCCCGGGTCGGCCAGCCGGTGCGCGGATCAATCTCGTGCCCGAAAATCTTCCCGCCCGCGGCAAAGCATTTCCCCCACACGGCGGAAACGGACATCGCCTCGTCCTTTAACGCCACGGTCGCCAGCCGGGTCTCGGATTTGGCGCGGCCATCCCGCGTAGGCCGGTCAATGACCACCTGCCAGCCGGCGGCGTCCGGCGGCGCGCCCATGGCGCCGGCGGTGCTCGTGCCGCCGTGGATGAGGGCGCGGGTCACCCCCGCCTCGCGCAATAGACCCATCGCCTGTTCCACGGCGTAACCCTTGCCGATCGCTCCGAGGTCGAGCATCACGCCCGGACGCGCGAAACGGACGGTAAAATCCCGGGCTTCCAGTTCCACGTGGTGCATGCCCACGCATTCGCGGGCGGCGGCGATGGCTTCCGGCGAGGGCAATGCACCGTGCGCGCCCAGAAAATCCCAGCAACGCATGAGCGGGGCGATGGTGATGTCAAAAGCGCCCTCCGTCTCAGCCGAGAGCCGGCGGGCGTGGTCGAGCAGGTAGAACACTTCCGGCGTGACCCGCACCGGTTCGCGGGCCGCCCGCGCGTTGACGCGGGCAATTTCACTGTCCGGACGGAAGAGGCTGAGGCGGGCTTCGAGGCGCTGGATTTCAGCGAGCGCCTCCTCGCCGGCCGCGCGCAGTGCCACCGGATTTTCGCCGGGCAACACGATTTCAAATCGGGTGGCCATGGCGTGCACGGCGACGGTAACAGTTTGCATGGGAAAAACAAAACCGGGTTTCACCGGCCCTGGCCCGTGAAACCCGGTGTGACGTCCGAAAACACTCAGGACAATTCCGTCCAGCCGTAGGTGGGCAGCTTGACTTCGCGGCCGTCCCCGGTGGTGACTTTGCGGGTCTTCGCGTCGAACACGCACATCACGTTGAGCCGCTCGGAGATTTCCGCAAGCGAGACGATGGTCTGCACGCGGGTGGCCAGTTCAATGCCGCAGTTGGGGGCCTTGTTGCTGCGGATGCAATCGAACCAGTTCTTCTCGTGGGCCTCCACGTTTTCGCCCGAAAACGCCTCGCTGGTTTCGGGATCAATCTCGTCGGTATAAGGCCGTTCCGGGCGCAATTCCACGCGGTTGCCGGCCATGGTGAGTGATCCCTTGTGGCCGCGGATCATTTCCTGCGTGCCCTGCTCGTTGACGGAACTGCTGGTGATGTGCATGACCATGCCGCTGGGGAACTCGGCGATGATCTGGACGATCTCCGGCACATCGCGCTCGGGGGTGTCCGGAGTGTTTTGATCCGTATGCACTTTCCGGCTGCCGACGCAGGCCACGCGAACCGGGTATTCCGGATTGCCGGTGGCCAGCAGATACGGGTGCGCCTTGTGCGGCACCAGATCGCTCAGCAACCCGCCGCAATACGGATAGTATTTGCGCCAGCGGAAATAGTCGTCGGCGCTGAAGTCTTTTTTGCGGGCCACCGGGCCCAGCCAGAGTTTCCAGTCAATATCCTGCGGCGTCGCCCACTCCTGGATGGCGTAATTCCATTCGCCTTTGGGATTGTTGCGCATGTAACTGCCTTGGGCCATCACCAGCGGTCCGATCTTGTCCTCGCGAATCCACTCGGCGGCCTTGTGCCATTTCCCGTCCGAGCACCCTTGGGAGCCGACCTGCAGCACCTTGCCCGTCCGCTTCACGGTGTCATACACCTCGAAGGCCTCGCCCAGATACCGGGTCATCGGTTTCTCGACATACACATGCTTGCCGGCGTTCATGGCGTCAATGGCGCATTTGGCGTGCCAGTGGTCCACCGTGGCAATCGTCACCGCGTCAATATCCTTCAACTCGAGCAGCTTGCGGTAGTCGGTGAAAGCCTTTACGTCCCCGCCGATCAGCTTCTGGGTTTCCTCGCAACGATGCTTGGAAACGTCGCAGACGGCGACCTGAACGATGTTGTTTTCGTTCGCGCGGGATTTCTGGGTGCGGACGTGGGTCTGGCCCATGCCGCCCACGCCGATGTAGCCCACGACGAGCCGGTTGTTGGCCCCGGCCACATTGACGGATGGCGCCTGGCCGTAAACGGGACGACGCAGGAGGGAAGTGGCCGCGACGGCCGCCGCTGCGGTGGCTGATTTCTTGAGAAACTCGCGCCGGGTGGCCATCCCGGTCACAGTCGGTTTTGATGTCTGGTTCATAAACTTAAATGTTAAAATAGTGCCCTAACATGGACGTAGGCTACGCCAAAGAAATTCGGGGTCAATGCAACAATACGGTCCCGCCCCCAAAAAATGGGGGCGGGCGGCGGCTGTCCAGGGCCGGTCTCCCCAATCAGGTTATTTCTCAATGCGCAGCCGGAAATACCGGGCGGCACCGTCGCGGGGCACGCGCGCGGTCCGGGTCGATTCGCCAACTTCAATGTCCGGTTGGGGATTCAAATCCGCCCAATCAGGCGTCTCGAGCTGGGTGGCTGCTTCGATCACCGGATTTCCTTCGTGCGCCGCCCAGGTCAGTTCGAGTTGGTCGCCCGCCAAACCCGCCGTCAACCGGGGCGGACTGACCGCGGCGGTGCCCAGCACGTCAATCTCCCAAATGAGCGGCGAAACCACAGGAAACGTCAGCCCGTCGTCAGTCCCGGTGAAGGGATTGACCCCGCTGAACGGATCCCGCATTTGCCCCTGTGTATTGTCCACGGCGTAAAAATTGAACTCGATGTCAGTCACCCCGCGGGCCAAGGGGCCGGCAGCATCGGTCAGTTGCGAAAGGACCACGCGCCACTGGTTCCAAGCCTGGTTGTTCAACGTACCCGAGGCGTGGGATTGCACGTAGATGTAATCGGTGAACGTTTGCGCGTTGTCCGAGGAGAACCGGACGGTGTAGGTATGAAAAACACGGCCATCCCGGCCATCGTTACCGGTGAACACGCGGATTTCGTCAATATCCGCCGGGACGGGCAGGGTGTAGCGGATCAATTTGGCGGGCCATCCGTCGCCGGGATAATCCGCCAGCAGACCGGTGAAGGGGCCGATGGTGCCTTGTCCATCCGTGAACGCGGCCAACTGATCCACCGGATCGGTATTGACGGGATGCCAGCCGCTATCTCCAGGCAGGACGGTGGGGATCAAGCCATGAATAAGATCATCCGCGGCATAGGTCTCGGGGAGATCCCATTCTTCGCCTTGGTTGACGACGATGGTGATTTGGGCGTTGAGGTTGCTGATGCCAATCACGCAAGCCAGAGCCAAGAGGTGTGACAGTGCTTTCATAAGAGGTAATTCGTTGGGTGATTTTTACGACGGACGGGGAAAACTTGGCAAGCAATTTCCTCGCCGGCCAGCCGGGAGGGCGGTTCAAACCAACATCAATCCCGGGTGCTGGCCCGTGATACTGCGCCCTCCTTCCGGCGTGACGACAAAAGTGTTCTCAATGCCCACCATCCCCACGCCGGCAATCCCCTTCTTCGGTTCCAACGCGAGGGTCATTCCGGCGGCGAGCGGAGTCTCAAAACCCGCCGCCAGCACCGGCGGCTCGTCAATCTGCAACCCCACGCCGTGTCCGAGAAAATTGACTTGGCGGGGGCCGAATCCCATGAAATCCCGCAGAAATTCGGCGTCCAACCCGCGCATGATTGTCGCGTGGATCTCCGCGGGAATCGCCCCTGGTTTTAACAGATTGGCCAACTGCTCCTGGATGGCCACGCAACGGCGATGCGCCGCCCGGGCCGGCTCCGGAAGCGTTCCACCAAACAGGTAGGTCATCGTCTTGTCCGTGTGGTAGCCTTCCAGCGCGCACCCCACGTCCACAAAAACGAGATCGCCCCGGCGCAGCCGCCGCGTGCGACTGCCCAACACCGGGGCCGCCGGGCAGATCCCCCGGCAGCCGCCCGGCCTATCGAAACTTGTCGGGTAAATCGAGTTTTCACCAAAACCCAATTGCGCCACGGCCACGTCCACCTGCGGCATCCCGAAGCGCACAATGCCCTGATGCCCTTCCCGCACCAGGAGCGCATAGAGTTCGGCGGCGAAATCCGCCTCGTTGATCCCCTCGCGCAGCAAGCCCGGCACCGCCTCTTCCAGCACGCGCCGGTGCAGTTCCCCGCAGTGTTCCATGATGGCCAGTTCGTAAGGCCGCTTGACCGCCCGCAGACCGCCCACGGTGGCGTCCAGCGACCCGATTTCCGGGCTGGGAAAATGTTTGCGGAAGCGTTGGGCCTGCGCGAGCGAGACCCGTTCCGTTTCCAGATGAATCATCCGCCGCACGGACGGGGTGGGCATCGCCGCGGCGGCGTCCCGATAACTGGCCATCGGGCGGATGTCGGGGAACAGGGATTCCTCCCGGGCCCGCTCGAAACTGCGCCGCACCCAGAACACCGCCGGCGCCCCGCGCGGCACGAGCA
>MWDV01000124.1 GCA_002070715.1 Verrucomicrobia bacterium ADurb.Bin118 | reverse complement strand
TAAGGCCCTCGAAGACCCGCAAGGTTTCGCGCGCCATGACTTCGGCGGTGAATTTTTCGCGGACCGCAATCTGGCCTTGTTCTCCCAGCGCGCGAGCTTGTGTGGGATCGAGTAGCAAGGTCTCCAACGCGTTGGCCAGCGCCCGGGGATCATTCGGTTCGCACAAGATTCCGCCGCCGGTGGCGGCCAGGATTTCCGGGAACGCTCCGTGGCGTGGTTGCACGACGGGCACGCCGGCGGCCAGCGCCTCCAGCACATACAGGCCAAAGGCTTCACCATAAGTCGCGGGCACGGACAACACCGTCAAGCCGCTCAGAAACGCAATTTTTTCGGCTCGATTCGGATTCGGCGAAAACATCGTTTCGCCAATGTAACCCGCTTGCGCGAGCCGTTGGCGCAATTGACGCACCCACGGTTCATCGCCGGGTTCGCATCCGCCGCCGATGTGCAGTTTAAGCCGGAACACGTTGCCCCGCCGTTTCAGTTCGATGAACGCCTCCACGAGCGTGTCCAAGCCCTTGTCCCGGGACATCCGCGCGAAAAATCCCAGCACCGGCGCCGTAGTTTTTGGGAGGAGGGCGGGCTGGGGGCGAACTTCAAAGCCGGTCGGATTAATCCCGCCATACACGACACGCACCCGTTCGGGGGGTAGGTTCAGGCGCGCGATCATGCGGCCCGCCGCCCACTGGCTCGGCGCGATCCACGCATCCACGTCCACCGCGCGCTCGGCCAACAATTGCCATGCCGGCGCCCGATGCGCTTCCGGCAGCGCGTCCAGATATGGTTCCTCCCCTTGCAACTGGCAAACCACCGGCAAGCGCAGTTCCGCCTTCAGCCGGCGGGTCATGCCGATGAGCAGCGCGTTCGAGAGGCAAAGGATTTCCGGTTGGCCGTGCTGTTGCAGCCAGGCGATCAGTTCGGTGATTTCGCGGTTTTGGTTGCCTTGTTCGCCACTCAGCATGGAGAGCAACAGTTCGCCCACGTCGGCGGCGCGGGTTTTGGCGGCGCGCCCGGCGGCGCGGTCCAACAGCCAGCGCGCGTTGAGCAGGCGATGCAGCCAGCGCGGGGCTTTCCGGAAGAACGCGGATTTCTGCTGCAGATAGACGTTGATGCCGCCGAAAAAAATGGGTTGGCCGGCGCTTTCGTTGGCTTCATCCACCCGCACCGGCAGATAGAGCGGCAGCATCAGGGCGTCGTGGCCCAGACCGCGCAGCGCGGCGACCAGCGCATTGTCATGCGCGCAATTGCCGCAATACATGTTCCCGGCGCCGGGCGTGAGTTGAACGATGCGCATGACGGGCCGGCCGGCGGGGTGCGTCAGTGCCACCCCTGGAGGAATTCATCCGCGCGGGCAATGGAGGCGTTCATGTCCGCGATCAACTGGGTGATTTCCGTTTGAATGCCGGCGCTTTCGCCGCGTAGCGAGGCAACCGCTTGGGCGTTGAGACTGTGCTTCAGCGCGAGCGTGTAGTCTTTCATCTTGCGCAACACCGGGTCCATGCTGGCCTCGGCCTTTTGCAGCGCGGCGATCATTTCCGCGTAACGCGCGCGGGTGTCGCGCAACTGGCGGCGGCTCGTGTCGCGCAGCGACTCGGTTTCGATCTGCTCAATCTCGGCCTCCCATTCCTTGAACAAATCGCCGGCCACGGTTTCCACGTCGCGAATCCGGCTCTGGACCGCTTTGGCGCGTTTGGCGCAGGTGTCGTAATCGGCCTGCAACTTGCGGTAATGCGCTTCGAGCGCGCCGCCGTCGAACCCGGTGATTTCCTTCAGGCGCGTGAGCGCGTCTTTGAACTCTTCGCTGGCGGTTTTTTGTTCGTCGCGCGCGGCTTCGACCCGTTTCTTGAGCAAATCACGTTTATGCACCCCGAACTTTTCGTAGGCGGCGTAATAAGTGCTGCGGCAGCCGGTCAACGCAAGGACGGCCACGCCCAGCAGAAGGCTCCAACCCAAAATTCGCTTCATGGCGGGAGCATGACACACGCCGCCAGACGCGTCAAACCGTCGGGCCGGAGTGCGGTCGAGCCGGTTGCTCCGCGGCGGTTTGGACATAAAGCCTGCTCAACCGGTCGGCGAATAGCGCCGCAGCGTTTGTGGATGGGGATGACCGGCCAAGCGGCCAGTCGTCAGCCTTTGGGGACCTGGACAATTCTGCTTTTGAACGCGAGGTCAGGTTGGCAGACTGCCGCGCGTGGGCATCAGCACGCAGCAGTTCAAGCAAATGCAGGCACGCCTGGCCGGGGCGCCGCGCAAGGCGCAACCCGGTCCGGGCGTTCCGGCTGGCCCGCTGACAGAGGACACCGTAATTCTTGGGCTGGACCCTTCGTTGCGGGGCACGGGTTATGGGGTGATTCAAACGACCCGTCCCAGTCCGCGCACCCTGGCGCACGGCACGATTCGGTGTCCCGCTTCCTGGCCGCATTCGCGTTGCTTGGTGAAAATCGCGCAGACCTTGCGTGACCTGGTGCGCGCGCATCAACCCGCCGTGTGTGTGGTGGAGGGGTTGTTTTACGCGCAGAATCTGCGGACGGCTTTGATTCTCGGCGAAGCCCGGGGCGCGGCCTTGGCCGTGGTGGCCGAGGCGGGCATGGAGGTGTTTGAGATTGCCCCCCGCAAAGTCAAACAGGCCATCGTCGGCTACGGGGCCGCCCAGAAAACCGCCGTCGCCCGCATGGTCCAACGTTTGTTGGGGCTGCCGGACCTGCCCGCGCCGGACGCCGCGGACGCGCTGGCCCTGGCGCTTACGCACGCGCGGGAATCCAGTCGTTACCGGCTGACGCCGCGCCAACTAATTTGAGGCATGATCGCTTTTGTTCACGGCAAACTCATGGACGCCCTGCCCACCCAGGTGACGGTGGATGTGCAGGGGATGGGCTACGAAATTTTGATCCCGTTGTCGTCGTTCGACAAACTGCCGGCGGTGGGGCAGGAGGTGAAATTGCTCACCCATTTGGTGGTGCGCGAGGACGCCCAGGTGCTTTATGGGTTCGTCACCGCAGCCGAGCGCGACCTGTTCCGGTTGCTCATCAACACCGTCAGCGGCATCGGGCCGAAGATTGCCTTGAACGCGTTGAGCGGTATGAGTGTGACGGCTTTCCGTGGCGCGGTGGCGGCGGGAGACGTGAAATCGCTCTCCCAGATTTCCGGGGTGGGCCGCAAGACCGCGGAGCGCATCGTGGTGGAATTACGCGACAAAGTAGGCGCCGCGTCGGCCTGGGAAGCGGCCAGCGCCGAGCGGGGATTGTCGCCCGCCGATCAACGGATCAACGACGCCGTGCTGGCGCTGCTGGCGCTGGGCTACAAACCGACCGA
>MWDV01000123.1 GCA_002070715.1 Verrucomicrobia bacterium ADurb.Bin118 | reverse complement strand
CGCTGGCCGCCGTAGGCTTTCCGCACCGCCGCGTCAAAGACCCGCTCGCTCGCGGCCCAGATGTCCGGGCCGGTGCCATCGCCGCGGATGAAGGGCAGGATCGGATTATCCGGCACCTGCAGTTTGCCGTTGTGAATGGAGATGGTACCGCCCACCGGCGGGGTCACGTGTTGGTATGCCATGGTCTTATTGCGTTAATTCAGGAGGGACACTGTTTAGCTGGATTGACAGGGCAACGCAAGGGAATGCAAACCCGCCCCGTCCACCCGGCAACCGAACGCGGGCCGGACATGCGCACCGCACATCCGGGCCCGCGTCCGCGCACATTGAAGGCGTTCGCTTGCCAGCTCAAGCCAGCTTCGCCAGCACGGCTTTGATCGCCTCGAAATTCGGCAGGTCCTTCGGCGTGGGGGTTTGCTCGCTGTATTGGATCACGCCGGCCTTATCCACCACAAACGCGGCGCGGGCGCTCACCGAACCCAAGCCCACCAGGTCATCCAGCAAAACGCCATACGCCCGGGCGGTGGTCTTGTTGAGGTCACTGGCCAGGGTCAGGCCAATTTGCTCCTTCTGCGCCCACGCTTCCTGGGCAAACGGACTGTCCACGCTGATTCCGATGACGTCCGCGTTCAGGCTGGCGTATTGCGCCAAGCCGGCGGTGATGTCACACATTTCCTGCGTGCAAACGCCGGTGAACGCGAGGGGGAAAAAGAGCAGCACCGTGTTCTTCTTACCCAGGTTATCGCTGAGCTTCACGTCCACGATCCCGCTCGCGGTCTTGGATTTAAGCGTGAAATCCGGGGCCTTTGTACCAACTGCAATTGCCATAATTTTATTTCCTCTGTTTGATGGTTAACAATTTGAACGATTAGGCAAAACAGTGGTCCACGCCGTCCCCGCTGTCAAATCACGTTTCTTCGCGCGGCGGTCAACGCGGGGCGGCTTGCCACAAGGCCCGCTGCCGCCGGGCGGCCGCATGATCCGGTTGCAGCCGCAACGTTTCCTCCACCTGCCGCAGCGCGTCCGCCAGCCGTCCCTGACGCGCCCGCAACAGGGCCAGGTTGAAATGGGTTTCCGGATTGTGGGGGTTCAATTCCAGCGCCCGCTGATACTGCCGGGCCGCGGCCTCCAGCTTTCCCTGTTCGGCAAACACGTTGCCCAGGTTGTTGTGCGCCTGGGCGTCGTCCGGTTGCAGCCGCAACGCCTGCCGGTATTGTCCCGCCGCCGCGTCCAGCCGGCCCAACGCGGCGAGGACGTTGCCGAGATTGCTGTGACTCCCGGCGTGCTGGGGCCGCAGCCGCACGGCTTCCTGCAAATGATCCCGCGCCGCCTCCAAGCAACCTTGCTGGGCCAAGGCAATGCCCAGATTATTATGGGTATCCGCGTGCTGGGGATTTTCCCGTAAGGCAATTTCGTAATGCCGGATGGCTTCGTCCAGCCGGCCGAGGTTTGCCAGGGCGTTGCCATAATTATTGTTCACTTCCACATGCCGGGGCCGCACCCGCAACGCGGCTTCGTAATACGGCAACGCCTCGGCGTGGCGTCCCTGCCCGGCCAGCGCGTGCCCCAGGTTGTTCAGCGCGTCTTCGTAATCCGGTTTGATACGCAGGGAGGTTTCGTATTGCGCGATGGCTTCCGGCAGGCGGCCTTGTTGGGCGAAATAGAAACCGAGATTGTTATGCGCGAGATAATTGTTTTTCGTCACCGCCACCGCGCGGCTAAACAGCCGTTCGCTGTCCCGCCAGAATCCAATCTGCCGCCAAGTGAGCGCCGCGCAGGTTGCCGTCAGTGCCAGCACGCCGAAGGCAATCGGCAGCGGCGGAATCCGCCAACGCGCCACCAAAGATTGCGCCCCCCAGACCAATGCCAGGATCAGACCGAGGCCTGGCAAATAAGTGTACCGGTCGGCCAGGCTTTGAATGCCCACCTGCACCAAACCGATGACCGGCACCAGCGTACCGACAAACCAAAACCAACCGACGACGGCATACGGCCAGGTCCGCCGCCGCGCGATCACGAGGAGCGAAATCCCGATCACCACCAGCGTCGCCACCACGACCTGGCCGGTTGGCCAAAATCCCGGATGCGGATACAACGGCGCCAAGTCCGCTGGCCAAAGTGTCTTGAGCAGGTAACGTCCGTAGGCGACTCCCGCATTTTCCAAGCGCGCGCGCAACGGCAACCCGGTGACTGACGCCACCGCGCCGCCCCGCTGTTGCACCCAAAAGGTCACCAGACTTGACGCCACCGTCAGGGCGAAGAACGGCAGTTTTTCCATCACCAGCCGACCCCAAACGCGCACCGAAGCCCCGCCCCGCCGGAGCGGCCAGTAATCCAACAACAACAGCAGAAACGGGAGCGTAACCCACATCGGTTTGCTCAGGAGGCTCAGCGCGAAACACAGCAACGCCAGTCCATACGCCCCCCACCCGCGCCGTCTGTCCGGCGGTGCGCTGGCGGTGTTCACCTTGGATCGGGCCGCCGCAAAGCGGGCGTAAGCCAGCAACGCGAGCAGACCAAAGAACAGGCTCAACACATCCTTGCGTTCGGAAATCCACGCCACCGATTCGACTCGCAACGGATGCAGCGCGAACAACGCCGCGGCGGTCAAACTGCGCCCGGCGGCACCGGTCAAGTTCCAGAGGACCAGAAAAACCAAGCCCGCGTTGACCGCGTGGAAAGCCACGCTGGTCAGATGATGCCCCGCCGGCGTCAGGCCGTAGAGTTGCGCGTCCAGCATGTGGGACAACCAAGTCAACGGATGCCAGTTGCTCGCGTGACCGGTGGTGAAAGCCCATCGCACTCCGGCCCAGGTCAGCCCGGCCTGCACCTGCGCATTGGCAGTCACGTAATCCGCATCGTCGTAATCCACGAAACCGCCCTCCACCGCGCGCAGAAAAACGATCAGCGTCACCAGCACCAAACCGAGGGCAAGCAATCCGGGGCGATTCCACAGCGATGAACCCGCTCGAACCGCCGGCATGGGCTGAGGCCGGTCCGGCGGGACGACAGTTGATGATGCGGATGATTTGCCCACGTTGCGATGCGCTTCATGCCAAGCCAAAACCCTCAGCGGGGCAACAAAAAAGACCAGCCAATGCTTGCGGTCGCAGCCGAACTCGTTGAGTTTGTCCGGCGTAAGCACAAAGCATCGTGGCTGAAACGCTTGAACTATTTTCTGCGCCATCCATCCCGGTCCGGACGCCAACCGGCCTGATGGACGAATTGGCGGCGTTCCAAAAATTCGGCACGGCCACGCAATGCCGGGAAACGGTGTTCCCGTTTGAGGGACAGCGGCGGCGGGTGCCCGCATTTATCAATGAGTTTTGGACGGCCAAACAGCGGCAAGCCAG